>NZ_JBSFTT010000046.1:0-48514 GCF_053591415.1 Streptomyces sp. NPDC003032
GCGAAAACGGCGTGGGAGTCGAAGCGGGGAAGGCACAGCCAATCGACTGTGCCGTCCCGGCAGACCAGGGCTGCGGTCTGCATGTCTCCGATGAGTGCGTAGTCCTCGATGCGCCCGGCCACGTGCATCTCCAGTCGAACGGCCACGTTCGCCCCGCGGGGCGCTTACTTACTGGTCAGCGGTCAAGTGATCGTTGCCGAGCGCTTGTTCCGGGTGCAAGGCGGGGTGGTGCCGTGTGCCGGATGGGGCTCGGCAGCGAGTGTTTGAGCAGGATACGACGCACGTTGGTGATCTGCGCGCCCCTCCCGGCAACGAGGCGCGGCCGAACGGGTGAGCGGCAGGTGAGAGGGGGTGTCTCCTGGTGTCCCCGCGGTTCGGGGGGCGCGCGCTCCGGCCGGGGGACGTGCGCATTCCGTGACAGTGACGTGTGCGTCCGATGGCGGAGCGTGGCCGGAGGCGGGCTCCTTCGGGCGCTGATACCCTGGTAGCCCGTGAGCCGGTGGTCATAGAACCCCCGAACCGCAGCGACGGCGCCTCCCCCGAATTCCCGGTGAGGCCGCCGGTACGCACCTTCCACACCGCGACCACGGGAGCCCCCTCTTGGCCATGCAGACCGCTGCTTTCCGAAACAGCACAGCCGCGACGACCAAGCACATCTTCGTCACCGGGGGTGTCGCCTCCTCCCTCGGGAAGGGGCTGACGGCCTCCAGCCTTGGCGCGCTGCTCAAGGCCAGGGGTCTGCGCGTCACGATGCAGAAGCTCGATCCGTACCTGAACGTCGACCCGGGCACGATGAACCCCTTCCAGCACGGTGAGGTGTTCGTCACCAACGACGGCGCGGAGACCGACCTGGACATCGGCCACTACGAGCGCTTCCTCGACGTCGACCTCGACGGCTCGGCGAACGTCACCACCGGCCAGGTCTACTCGCAGGTGATCGCCAAGGAGCGGCGCGGCGAGTACCTCGGCGACACCGTCCAGGTCATCCCGCACATCACCAACGAGATCAAGCACCGCATCCGCCGCATGGCCGCCGACGACGTCGACGTCGTGATCACCGAGGTCGGCGGCACGGTCGGCGACATCGAGTCGCTGCCGTTCCTGGAGACCGTCCGCCAGGTCCGCCACGAGGTCGGCCGCGACAACGTCTTCGTCGTGCACATCTCGCTGCTGCCCTACATCGGCCCCTCCGGCGAGCTGAAGACCAAGCCGACCCAGCACTCCGTCGCCGCCCTGCGCAACATCGGTATCCAGCCGGACGCCATCGTGCTGCGCGCCGACCGCGAGGTGCCGACCGCCATCAAGCGCAAGATCTCGCTGATGTGCGACGTCGACGAGGACGCCGTGGTCGCCGCCATCGACGCCAAGTCGATCTACGACATCCCGAAGGTGCTGCACACCGAGGGCCTCGACGCCTACGTCGTGCGCAAGCTCGACCTGCCCTTCCGCGACGTCGACTGGACCCAGTGGGACGACCTGCTGGACCGGGTGCACAACCCGAAGCACGAGGTCACCGTCGCGCTGGTGGGCAAGTACATCGACCTGCCCGACGCGTACCTGTCGGTGACCGAGGCGATGCGCGCCGGCGGCTTCGCGAACAAGGCCCGCGTCAAGGTCAAGTGGGTCACCTCCGACGACTGCAAGACCCCGGCCGGCGCCAAGAAGCAGCTCGGCGACGTCGACGCGATCCTGATCCCCGGCGGCTTCGGCGAGCGCGGCGTCGACGGCAAGGTCGGCGCCATCCAGTACGCCCGTGAGAACAAGGTGCCGCTGCTCGGCATCTGCCTCGGCCTCCAGTGCATCGTCATCGAGGCCGCCCGCAACCTCGCGGACATCCCGGACGCCAACTCCACCGAGTTCGACGCCGCCACCGCCCACCCGGTGATCTCCACCATGGCCGAGCAGCTCGACATCGTCGCGGGCGAGGGCGACATGGGCGGCACGATGCGCCTTGGCATGTACCCGGCCAAGCTGGCCGAGGGCTCCATCGCCCGCGAGGTGTACGACGGCAAGGAGTACGTCGAGGAGCGTCACCGCCACCGCTACGAGGTGAACAACTCCTACCGCGCCGACCTGGAGAAGAAGGCGGGCATCCAGTTCTCCGGCACCTCCCCGGACGGCAAGCTCGTCGAGTACGTCGAGTACCCGCGCGAGGTGCACCCCTACCTGGTCGCCACCCAGGCGCACCCGGAGCTGCGCTCCCGCCCGACGCGTCCGCACCCGCTCTTCGCGGGCCTGGTGAAGGCGGCCGTCGAGCGTCAGGAGAGCGCGCGCGGGACGGGCACCAAGTCGGGTAAGTAGCACCAGAGCGATACGGTTGCCGGGGTGCGCGCCTTTTGGGGCGCGTGCCCCGGTTTTCGTTTGCACGTGTGGGAGGACAGCGCGACATGACGATCAAGGACACCGCCGAGGAGTGGCAGGTCACAGCGACGGAGACGCCTTTCGTCGGGAACAAGACCTCCGTGCGCACCGACGACGTGGTCATGCCCGACGGGTCCGTCGTCCACCGCGACTACCAGGTCCACCCCGGCTCGGTGGCCGTCCTCGCGCTCGACGGCGAGGGCCGCGTCCTGGTCATCCGCCAGTACCGCCACCCGGTCCGCCAGAAGCTCTGGGAGATCCCCGCCGGGCTGCTCGACGTCCCCGGCGAGAACCCCCTGCACGCCGCGCAGCGCGAGCTCTACGAGGAGGCGCACGTCAAGGCCGAGGACTGGCGCGTCCTCACCGACGTCTACACCACCCCCGGCGGCTGCGACGAGGCCGTGCGCGTCTTCCTCGCCCGCGATCTCGCCGAGGCCGAGGGGGAGCGCTTCGAGGTCTTCGAGGAGGAGGCCGACATGGAGCTGACCCGCGTCCCGCTCGACGAGCTGGTCCGCGGGGTGCTCGCCGGCGAGCTGCACAACAACTGCCTGGTCGTAGGCGTCCTTTCGCTGTACGCGGCCCTGAAGGGCGACGGTGTCGACGCACTGCGCCCGGCCGAGGCGCCCTGGCCCGCGCGTCCCTTCGAGGCCTAGGACCCGGGGTCGCCGCACGGTCGGCCCTACCGGTATGACGATCCGCTGATCCGATCGGGGGACTTGTGCGCGGCGCGTGTCCGGAGGCGTAGCAGGGCCTGAACTAGGCTCTGAAAGCGTCCCGCCCGAAGTCCTGGCGGGTTCGTGCGCAGGCGGACGGGAGCGTGGCCCGTGACGGATCAGGCGGTCGACACGGACGGTACGGCGGCGGGTGGCGCGGTACCGTCCCCGGCCGGTGCCGCCGGTGAGCCGACCAGTGATCAGTTCGTCGGCCGGGCCCGCGAGTTGAAGGAACTCCGCGTGGACATCGCCCGGGCGGGACTCGACACCCTGTCCGGCCGCAAAGCGCCCCGCGCCCGTGTCCTGCTCGTCGCGGGCCGCCCCGGCTCCGGCCGCACCTCACTCGCCGAGGAGCTCGTACGACAGCTCGCCGGCGACTACCCCGACGGAGTGCTGCGGGCCCGCCTCACGGACCCCGACGGCGAACGGGTGCCGACGGAACGCACCGCCCGCGAACTCCTCGACGCCCTCGCCGTCCCCGCACCGCCCGGCGCCTGCGAGGACGACCTCTCCGAGCGGCTCAGGGACGCCCTGAAGGAGCGCAGGGCCCTGCTGCTCCTCGACGACGCGGCCGACGCCGAACAGGTCGACCCGCTGCTTCCGGACACCCCCGACTGCCTGGTCGTCGCCGTCTCCCAAGGCCCCCTCACCGGCATCCCCGACGTACGCCCGTGCACCCTCGGCGGCCTCGACAAGACGGCCGCGGTGGAGCTGCTGGCCCGCGCCGCGGGACCCGTGCGCATCAAGGTGGACCCGGGCTCCGCGGAATCCCTGGTCGAGGCGTGCGCGGCCCACCCGGCGGCCCTCGTCCTCGCCGGGGGCTGGCTCTCCGTGCGGCCCAAGGCGGCCGTCGCCGATCTGGCCAAGCGGGTGCACGACCTGCCCGACGAGGGCCCGCCGCTCGCGCGGGTCTTCCGGCACACGTACGCGTCGCTGTCCGGGCCCTCCGCGCGGGTGCTGCGCCTGCTCTCCCTCGCCCCGTGCGGACACGTCGACCCGCACACCGCCTCCGCGCTCGCGGGCTGCTCCGTCTCCGGGGCCAAGGCCGCGCTGGACGACTTCGCCGCGCTCGGACTCGTCCGGCGCGTGGACTCGCCGCTCCCGCAGTACGAGGTGCCGGGCTGCCTCGTGCCCCTGCTGCGGTCCCTCACCGAGACCCAGGACCGCCCGGCGGAGCTCCAGCTGGCCCGCGCCCGGATGCTGGAGCGGACCGTACGGCTGCTCCAGTCCTGCCGGGCGATCACCGAGCCGGAGGCCTCCGGCGCCCGCAAGGAGCTGTCGGGGCTGCCGCGCGCCCTGCGCTTCGACGGCCCCGGCGCCGCCGCCGAGTGGCTCTCCGTCCGCCGGCCCGCGCTGCTCGCCGCGGCCCGCCTCGCGGTGGCCGACGGGGAGCTGGACACCCTCGCGCGGCGCCTGATGGCCGCCCTGACGCGGGCCCTGATCGCGCACCGCGGTGCCGAGGAGGCGGCCCCCGACCTCTACGGCATCCACCGGCTGGTCCTGGACGTGGCCGAGCGGCAGGACCTGCCCCGCGAGAAGGCCGCCGCGCTGCTGAACCTCGCGGACCTGGACGCCCGGACAGGGCGGACGCCGGAGGCCCTCGCGCGCTATCGGGCCGCGCTGGACGCGGGCCGCGCGGCTGCGGATCCGTACGCCACCGGGCGTGCGATGGAATCCGTAGGCGGCGCCTACCAGCAGCTGGGGGACTGGTCACGGGCCACCGACTGGTACGGCAGGGCCCTCGCCCAGCGGCTGGCCCGCGACGAGCGCGCCGACGCCGCCCGGCTCTACGGCCGCATCGGCACGGTGTGCACCTACGCGGGCCGTTACGGCGAGGCGCTGCGCAACTGGAGCTCGGCGGTCGCCGGGCACCGCAAGAACGGCGATGTGGCCGCCCAGGCAAGGGCGTTGAGCGAGATGGCGCGCGTGCAGGAGTACGCGGGCAGGCCCGAGGAATCGCTGCGTACCTGTCAGGAAGCCGTCGAGTGGGCGCGGCACGCCAACGACGTACGCCTGCAGGCGGCGTTGCAGGTGCGCCTCGCCGACACGCTGGAGCGGCTCGGCGACCCGGCGGCCGCCCGGCTGCACAGGGCGGCGGCCGAGCGCATGCTGGGAACGGAGTACCCGGAGGCCCCGAGGCTTGAAACGAACGGTGGAGCAGCGCCTTCCACCTACGAAATCCGTAGTGCATCCGCAGAGCATTGAAGCATTGAAAGGCTAGACAGCGAG
Source organism: Streptomyces sp. NPDC003032 (assembly GCF_053591415.1). NCBI lineage: Bacteria > Bacillati > Actinomycetota > Actinomycetes > Kitasatosporales > Streptomycetaceae > Streptomyces > Streptomyces sp. NPDC003032. The sequence continues at coordinate 5,304 of NZ_JBSFTT010000046.1, forward strand.
AAATCCTTCATTAGACTGGCTCCGCCGCGTACAACCGTGGTGCCCCCCGTTGCGCCCTTATGTGCACCGGTCTGGGACGTATTGCCCGAAACATCCCCTGAGCCAAGGACCGTGATCGACGATGAAGGTCGGCATCCCCCGCGAGGTCAAGAACAACGAGTTCCGGGTGGCCATCACCCCCGCCGGTGTGCACGAGCTGGTGCGCCACGGCCACCAGGTCGTCATCGAGCGGAACGCCGGCGTCGGCTCCTCGATCACGGACGCCGAGTACGTCTCGGCCGGTGCCCGGATCCTGGACACCGCCGACGAGGTCTGGGCCGCCGCGGACCTGCTCCTGAAGGTCAAGGAGCCCATCGCGGAGGAGTACCACCGCCTCCGCAAGGACCAGACCCTCTTCACGTACCTGCACCTGGCCGCGTCCAAGGAGTGCACGGACGCGCTCCTGGAGTCGGGCACGACCGCCATCGCGTACGAGACCGTCGAGACCGCGGGCCGCGCGCTCCCGCTGCTCGCCCCGATGTCCGAGGTCGCGGGCCGCCTCGCCCCGCAGGTCGGCGCCTACCACCTGATGGCCGCCAACGGCGGCCGCGGCGTCCTGCCGGGCGGCGTCCCGGGCGTGGCCGCGGGCAAGGCCGTCGTCATCGGCGGCGGCGTCTCCGGCTGGAACGCCGCGCAGATCGCCATCGGCATGGGCTTCCACGTGACCCTGCTCGACAAGGACATCAACAAGCTCAAGGAAGCCGACAAGATCTTCGGTACGAAGATCCAGACCGTCGTCTCCAACGCCTTCGAGCTGGAGAAGGCCTGTCTGGACGCCGACCTCGTCATCGGCGCCGTCCTCATCCCGGGTGCCAAGGCCCCGAAGCTGGTCACCAACGAGCTCGTCTCGCGCATGAAGCCGGGAAGTGTTCTTGTCGACATCGCGATCGACCAGGGCGGCTGCTTCGAGGACTCGCACGCCACCACGCACGCCGAGCCGACCTTCCCGGTCCACAACTCGGTCTTCTACTGTGTCGCCAACATGCCCGGCGCGGTGCCCAACACCTCCACCTACGCGCTGACCAACGCGACGATGCCGTACATCGTCGAGCTGGCGAACCGTGGCTGGGTCGAGGCCCTGCGCCGCGACCCGGCGCTGGCCCTGGGTCTCAACACCCATGACGGCAAGGTCGTTTACAAGGAGGTCGCCGAGTCCCACGGTCTCGACCACGTCGAGCTGGAGTCGCTCCTCGGCTGACCCAGGTGACTGACTCCGGTCAGTCTCGGACACTTTCGTCAACGAGAGTCGTCAATCTCACGCCCGCGGCCGGACCTTGAGAGGGGTCCGGCCGTATGCGTATCAGTGTGGACCCGTTCAACTCGCCTTGAACGTAACCCTTTAGCCGTTTCGCCCACCCCGGATACGTGCCGTTGGCAACCCTCATGCCCTTGACATCGAGGTGTTCCTTTGCCGACACATCGGGCCCGGTCCGGCGGATTGTGTTGCTGCGGAGCGGTGACACGCCATAGAGTCGCCAACCGTCGGCATGGTGCCACGCTGACCTATCGAGAAGTTTCCTGGTCACCAAGGAGGTAAGACGACTTGTGAATGAGTCGACATTTGCTCCCGGGGGTGGTCAACCAGGAATGTCTGTGCGGGGCCAAGGACCCGTCGGGCTCGAGGCTGTCGGCTCCGTCGCTGTCCGCACCTTCGAAGCCAGGCAGAGCCCCCAGCCGACACAGTCAGCACCCCAGAGCATGGATGGCCATCACGTGAACGCCATGGCCGGCGACCGGAGTGGCGATAACACCCACACCCACCTCGCCGACTACGAGGAACTGCCCCAGGGGCACTTCTACGACCCCGACGCCGAGTACGAGCCCGATCCGGAGTACGCGGCCACGCTCGCGCCGGACGCGGCCCGCCAGCGCCGCGAGCGCATCGGCCCCACGGGACGCCCGCTGCCGTACTTCCCGATCCCCGGCCCGCTGACCGACCACGGTCCGGCCAAGATCATCGCGATGTGCAACCAGAAGGGCGGCGTCGGCAAGACGACGTCGACCATCAACCTGGGCGCCGCCCTCGCGGAGTACGGGCGCCGGGTCCTGCTCGTCGACTTCGACCCGCAGGGCGCCCTCTCGGTCGGCCTCGGTGTGAATCCGATGGAGCTGGACCTGACGGTCTACAACCTCCTCATGGAGCGCGGCATGTCCGCGGACGAGGTGCTCCTGAAGACGGCGGTCCCCAACATGGACCTGCTGCCCAGCAACATCGACCTGTCGGCCGCCGAGGTTCAGCTGGTGAGCGAGGTCGCGCGCGAGTCGACGCTGCAGCGGGCGCTCAAGCCGCTGATGCAGGACTACGACTACATCGTGATCGACTGCCAGCCCTCGCTCGGCCTGCTCACCGTGAACGCCCTGACGGCGGCCCACAAGGTGATCGTGCCGCTGGAGTGCGAGTTCTTCGCGCTGCGCGGTGTGGCCCTGCTGACGGAGACCATCGAGAAGGTCCAGGAGCGGCTCAACCCCGACCTGGAACTCGACGGCATCCTCGCGACCATGTACGACTCCCGCACGGTGCACAGCCGAGAGGTGCTCGCGCGCGTGGTCGAGGCCTTCGACGACCACGTCTACCACACGGTCATCGGGCGCACGGTCCGCTTCCCGGAGACCACGGTCGCCGGTGAGCCGATCACCACGTACGCCTCCAACTCGGTCGGCGCGGCCGCCTATCGTCAGCTCGCCAGGGAGGTGCTCGCCCGGTGTCACGCCGAGTGAGTCTGCCCGGGGCCGACGAACTGTTCCGTACGACAGGGGGGATGGCCCTCCAGTCGTCCACCCCGCGGCGCCCGGCCAACGGCGAGGCGCGCGTCCCCGCTCCGGCGGGCGAGAGCGACGAGACTGCGGCCTCCGCCGACGACACCGCGCAGGGCGACGGCGGTGAGCCCGCCGAACACGCGGCCACGGACGCGGAGTCCGGCTCCGGCGAGTCCCGCAGCCGTTCCGCGGGCGACGCCGAGAAGGGCTCCGGACGCCGCTCGTCAGCGGCGCAGGAAGGTTCGGCCGCCCAGGGCGGCGGCAAGTCCGGCTCCTCGACCGCGCAGGCGCGGCGGCGGGCCCGGGCCGCGAACCGGCGGCCCAGCGGGCGCGAGCGGCACGACGAGAAGATCACCGTCTACGTCTCCGCCGAGGAGCTGATGGACCTCGAACACGCGCGGCTCGTGCTGCGCGGAGAGCATGGGCTCGCGGTCGACCGCGGGCGGATCGTGCGGGAGGCCGTCGCCGTCGTCCTCGCCGATCTGGAGTCGCGGGGGGACGCGAGCATTCTCGTACGACGGTTGCGTGGGCGGTAAGGGGTAGCCTTCCCGCCGATGCCCCTGAACGACGATTCCGCACCGCCCCCCGTTGCTCGCCGCCGCACCTTGGGGCGCGGGCCCGGGGCGGCTGCCGCCGAGCCGGAGGAACCCGGTGACGGACGGTTCAAGGTGCGGCTCGCGAACTTCGAAGGGCCCTTCGATCTGCTGCTCCAGCTGATCGCCAAGCACAAGCTGGACGTCACCGAGGTCGCCCTGTCCAAGGTGACCGACGAGTTCATGGCGCACATCCGCGCCATGGGGTCCGACTGGGATCTCGACCAGACGACCGAGTTCCTGGTGGTCGCCGCCACGCTCCTCGATCTGAAGGCGGCGCGGCTGCTGCCCACCGCCGAGGTCGAGGACGAGGCCGACCTGGCGCTGCTCGAAGCGCGGGACCTGCTCTTCGCGCGGCTGCTGCAGTACCGCGCGTACAGACAGATCGCGGACATCTTCAGCGGGCGGCTCGACGAGGAGGCGCGGCGCTATCCGCGGACCGTGGGGCTCGAACCGCACCACGCCGAGCTGCTGCCGGAAGTCGTCATCAGCATCGGGGCCGAAGGGTTCGCCAAGCTCGCGGTGAAGGCGATGCGGCCCCGCGCGAAGCCGCAGGTGTACGTCGACCACATCCATGCCCCGCTGGTCTCCGTGCGGGAGCAGGCCGGCCTCGTCGTCGCCCGGCTGCGGGAGCGGGGGGAGATCGGCTTCCGGGTGCTCGTGGAGGACGCGGGGGACACCCTCACCGTCGTCGCGCGCTTCCTCGCCCTCCTGGAGCTGTACCGCGAGAAGGTCGTCGCCCTGGACCAGGAGGACCCCCTCGGCGAGCTGACCGTGCGCTGGACCGGCGGCGACAGCGCCGGGGAGCCGATGGTGACCGACGAGTTCGACCGGGCCCCCGAGCCGATGGAGGAGAAGGCGTGAGCGCGCACAGCCCCGTGGGGCAGCTTGCCGGTGCCGTCGCGGAGCTGGAGCTGCGGCCCGCGCTGGAGGCCGTCCTGATGGTCGTCGACGAGCCGGCGACCGAGGAGCATCTGGCGAAGATCCTAGGGCGGACCAGGCGCGAGGTCGCCGACGCGCTGCGCGAGCTGGCCGACGAGTACACCGTGCAGAAGCGGGGCTTCGAGCTGCGGCTCGTCGCGGGCGGCTGGCGGTTCTACACGCGGCCCGAGTACGCCGCGGCCGTGGAGGGCTTCGTCCTCGACGGTCAGCTGGCGAGGCTCACCCAGGCGGCCCTGGAGACCCTCGCCGTGGTCGCGTACCGCCAGCCGGTCAGCCGTTCGAGGGTCTCCGCGGTGCGCGGGGTGAACTGCGACGGCGTGATGCGCACCCTCCTCCAGCGGGGTCTGGTGGAGGAGGCGGGCGCGGAACCCGAAACAGGTGCGATCCTGTACAGGACGACGAACTACTTTCTGGAGCGGATGGGCCTGCGCGGCCTGGACGAGCTTCCGGAGCTCGCGCCCTTCCTCCCAGAGGCGGACGCGATCGAGGCCGAGACGCAGGAAGGCGTTCCGTCGTTCGACCCGGACGCACCCGATGCGCCGGGGTACGAGTACACCCAGGACACAGCCGACTAGACGGAACTTTTGATGCGAAGCAGCAACGGCAGGAACAGCAGCGGAAACAACGGCGGGAGCCGTGGTGGCAACAGCGGCGGCCGTGGCAGCAGCGGTGGCCGCGGCGATTACCGGGGTGCCGCCGGTAACGGCCGCGACGACAAGCGAGACGACAAGCGTGGCGACAGCAGGCGAGACGACAAGCGTGGCGACAGCAGGCGTGACGACCGGCGCGACGACAAGCCGAGCCGGCCGAGCAAGCCGCGCCCCGAGGAGCGTCGCTACGACGTAGGCGGCTCGGACGCGGTCTTCGGGGCCCAGGCGAGGAAGGGCCGGGGCGCTGCGGCGCGCGGCGGCGCCAAGGGCGGCCCCCGCACCTCCCAGGGCAGTGGGGCCCGCGGCAGCCGCCGTGGCACCCCCGCGACCTCGCGTGAGTTCGACGCCCGGCAGGAGGAGCGCAACCGCGAGCGGTACGCGGGCAAGCCGAAGGTCAGCCCGCCCAAGACCTTCCCGGGCGCCGAGCAGGAGGGCGAGCGCCTGCAGAAGATCCTCGCCCGTGCGGGCTACGGCTCGCGCCGTGCCTGTGAGGAGCTGGTCGACGAGGCCCGCGTCGAGGTCAACGGCGAGATCGTCCTGGAGCAGGGCATGCGCGTCGACCCCGAGAACGACGAGATCAAGGTCGACGGCCTGACCGTGGCCACGCAGTCGTACCAGTTCTTCGCGCTGAACAAGCCCGCCGGTGTCGTCTCCACCATGGAGGACACCGAGGGCCGCCAGTGCCTCGGCGACTACGTGACCAACCGCGAGACGCGGCTCTTCCACGTGGGGCGGCTCGACACCGAGACCGAGGGTGTCATCCTGCTCACCAACCACGGCGAGCTGGCGCACCGCCTGACCCATCCCAAGTACGGCGTGAAGAAGGTCTACCTCGCGCACATCGTGGGCCCGATCCCGCGTGACCTGGGCAAGCAGCTCAAGGACGGCATCCAGCTGGAGGACGGGTACGCGAAGGCGGACCACTTCCGCGTCGTCGAGCAGACCGGCAAGAACTACCTCGTCGAGGTCACGCTGCACGAGGGCCGCAAGCACATCGTGCGGCGCATGCTGGCCGAGGCGGGCTTCCCCGTCGACAAGCTGGTGCGGGTCGCCTTCGGGCCGATCACCCTGGGCGACCAGAAGTCCGGGTGGCTGCGGCGGCTGTCCAACACGGAGGTCGGCATGCTGATGAAGGAAGTCGACCTGTAGGCCGTTGGGCCCGGCGGGACCCCTTGCGTGGACCACCCCCCTCTCTTTATAGTCATCGAGACCATAAAGAGAGGGGGGTGGTTGTGCATGCGGGGTTACGACAAGCACGCCTACGAACCGTTCGCCGTCACCGTCGACCTGGCGGTGTTCACCATCCGCGAGGGCGCGCTGCACGTGCTGCTCGTCGAGCGCGGCCAGGAGCCGTACGCGGGACGCTGGGCGCTGCCCGGCGGGTTCGTGCTGCCCGACGAGTCCGCCGAGAGCGCGGCGCAGCGTGAGCTGGCCGAGGAGACCGGGCTCGCGGACGTCAGCGGGCTCCACCTGGAGCAGGTGCGCACCTACAGCGAGCCGGACCGCGATCCGCGCATGCGGGTCGTCTCCGTGGCGTTCGCGGCGCTCGTCGCCGACCCGCCTCAGGCGCGCGGGGGAGGCGACGCCGCCCGCGCGGCCTGGCTGCCCTACAGCCCGGCGACGTACCGCCCGCTCGCCTTCGACCACGACCGGATCCTCGCCGACGCCCATGAACGCGTCTGCGCCAAGCTGGAGTACACCGGGCTCGCCACCGCCTTCTGCGCGCCCGAGTTCACACTCGGCGAGCTGCGGCAGGTCTACGAGGCGGTGTGGGGCGCCGAGCTGGACCCCGCCAACTTCCGGCGCAAGGTCGTCGGCACCGCGGGGCTCGTCGAGGCGATCCCCGGCGCCGCGCGGCTGACCGGCGGGCGCGGCAAGCCCGCGACGCTCTTCCGGGCGGGCACCGCCACCGCCCTCCACCCGCCTCTTCTGCGCCCCACCTCGGAAGGACAGCCCTCATGAAGCGCGCCGCCACCGGATCCCTGCTGGGTCTCGCCCTGGGGGACGCGCTCGGCTTCCCGACCGAGTTCAACGACGTGCCGTCGATCCTCGCCAAGTGCGGTCCCTGGCGGGGCATGGAGCTGCCGAAGCCGGCCTTCGTCACGGACGACACGCAGATGACCCTCGCGCTGGCCAGGGGCCTGCGCACCGCCACGGGCCGGGGCGCACTCGGGCCGAAGCGGCTGGAGCGGCCCCTGCGCGAGGAGTTCGTGGAGTGGTACCAGTCGCCGGAGAACAACCGCGCGCCCGGGAACACCTGCCTGAAAGCCTGCGGCCTCCTCAAGAACGGCAAGCCCTGGGAGGAGGCCAGTCAGGTGCACTCCAAGGGGTGCGGCGCCAACATGCGGGTCGCGCCCCTCGGGCTCGTTCCCGGCCTGAGCGACGAGCAGCGTGCGGGCGCGGCGCAGCTGCAGTCCGCGCTCACCCACGGCCACCCGACGGCCCTCGCCGCCTCCGACCTCACCGCGCACGCCGTACGGCTGCTGGCCGAGGGCGCCGAACCGATGGGGCTCATCGGACTGCTGCGCTCCTACGCGTACGAGAACCGGACGACGTACCACGAGCGCTGGCTCGGCGGACTGTGGAGGCGGGGCGAGGCCGCCTCGCCCGAGCGGTTCATCGCCCACGGCTGGGACGAGTGCCTGGCCGTCCTGGAGCGCCTGGCAGCCGCCCTGAGGCACGCCAACCCCGAGACCGACCCCTGCCTGGCCACCGGCGAGGGCTGGACAGCGGAAGAGGCGCTCGCCACCGGCCTGCTCTGCTTCCTGATGTTCGTGGACGAGCCCGTCACCGCGCTGCGCCGCGCCGCCTGCACCTCGGGCGACTCGGACTCGATCGCCTGCCTCGCGGGCGCCTTCGCGGGCGCGCGCCTCGGCGCCGACGCGTGGCCCGCCGACTGGGCCGAGCGGATCGAGCACCGCGACGAACTGCTGGAGTTCGGGACGCTCTGGGACGCCTGAGCCGCTCCGGCCCCGGCCTTCCCCGCCCCGTCTCGGCAGACGGGCGCCCCGCGCCGCCGTGCCGGGCGCTGACTACCCTTGCCGGACGACAGTCGTACGTACGCGAGCGAGGAGCAGCACTGTGGCGGTACGAGCGGTCCGGGGCGCCGTCCAACTGGAGCGGGACGAGGCCGGGCACATGGGCGAGCAGGTCAGGGCGCTGCTCACCGCCGTCCTTGAGCGGAACGGACTGACCGGGGACGACCTGATCAGCATCTGGTTCACGGCCACGCCCGATCTGCACTCCGACTTCCCGGCGGCCGCCGCGCGCGGGCTCGGCGCCGGCCTCGCCGACGTACCGCTGATCTGCGCCCAGGAACTGGACATAGCGGGCGCCATGCCCCGCGTCGTCCGCGTCCTCGCGCACATCGAGACCGACCGCCCCCGCTCCGAGGTCGCGCACGTCTACCTCGGCGCCGCCGCCGCACTCCGCAAGGACATCGCCCAGTGAGAACCGCCCTCGTCATCGGCACCGGTCTGATCGGCACCTCCGCCGCCCTGGCCCTCGCCTCCCGCGGCGTCACCGTCCACCTCGCCGACCACGACCAGGCACAGGCCCGCACCGCCGCCGCGCTCGGCGCCGGTACCGACGAATCCCCTGAGGGACTTGTCGACCTGTGCGTCGTCGCCGTGCCGCCCGCGCACGTCGCCGCCACGCTGGCCGACGTCATGCGGCGCGGCGCCGCCCGCGCCTACCTCGACGTGGCCAGCGTCAAGGGCGGCCCCCGCCGCGAGCTTGAGGCGCTGGGCCTGGACCTCACCCCGTACATCGGCACGCACCCCATGTCCGGACGCGAGCGCAGCGGCCCGCTCGCCGCCACCGCCGACCTCTTCGAGGGCCGGCCCTGGGTGCTCACCCCGACCCGCGACACCGACACCGAGGTGCTCAACCTCGCCCTGGAGCTGGTCGCGCTCTGCCGCGCCGTCCCCGTCGTCATGGACGCCGACGCCCACGACCGCGCGGTCGCCCTCGTCTCCCACATGCCGCACCTGGTCTCCAGCATGGTCGCGGCCCGCCTGGAGCACGCCGAGGAGTCCGCGGTGCGCCTCTGCGGCCAGGGCGTCCGCGACGTCACCCGGATCGCCGCGTCCGACCCCCGGATGTGGATCGACATCCTGTCCGCCAACCCCGGCCCGGTCGCCGACCTGCTGGCGCAGGTCGCGGGCGACCTGGACGAGACGGTGACGGCGCTGCGCGCGCTCCAGTCCACCGACGAGGAGCGGCGGACCGAGGGCGCGGCGGGCGTCGAGAGCATGCTGCGGCGCGGCAACGCCGGCCAGACCCGGGTGCCGGGCAAACACGGGTCGGCCCCCCTGGCGTACGAGATCGTCGCGGTGCTCATCAACGACCAGCCGGGCCAGCTCGCCCGCATCTTCGCCGACGCGGACCGCGCGGGCGTGAACATCGAGGACGTACGCATCGAGCACGCGACCGGCCAGCAGGCGGGACTCGTGCAGCTCATGGTCGAACCGAAGGCCGCGCCCGTGCTCAGCGCGGCGCTGCGGGAGCGGGGCTGGTCGATCCGGCAGTAGCCCGATCGGCCGATCCGGAGGCGCCCCGGTCCGGGCGCCGGACGGCCGTGCGAAGGGGCTGTCGGGGCAGGGTGCGCGAGCCAGTAACCTTGTGCGGGGCGTGTTCGCGCCCCGCCACCCCGCCCCGTGTACCGCGAAAGGTGCCCGCCCCCCGTGGAAACCGCAGCAACCGCCGCCCCGGCAGCAGTGATCGTCGCCATCGACGGGCCCTCCGGCACGGGCAAGTCGAGCACCTCGAAGGCCGTCGCCGCCCAGCTCGGCCTCAGCTACCTGGACACCGGCGCCCAGTACCGGGCGATCACCTGGTGGATGGTGCACAACGGCATCGACCTCACCGACCCGACCGCGATCGCCGCCGTGGCGGGCAAGCCCGAGATCGTCTCCGGCACCGACCCGGCCGCCCCGACCATAACGGTCGACGGCACCGACGTCGCGGGCCCCATCCGCACCAATGACGTCACCTCCAAGGTCAGCGCGGTCAGCGCCGTCCCCGAGGTGCGCACCCGCATCACCGAGCTGCAGCGCACCATCGCCCGGTCGGCCGAGCGGGGCATCGTCGTCGAGGGCCGCGACATCGGCACGACCGTGCTGCCCGACGCCGACCTGAAGATCTTCCTCACCGCCTCTCCCGAGGCGCGCGCCGCCCGCCGCTCCGGCGAGCTCAAGGGCGCCGACGTCAAGGCGACGCAGGAAGCCCTGATCAAGCGGGACGCGGCCGACTCCAGCCGCAAGACGTCCCCGCTGGCCAAGGCCGACGACGCCGTCGAGGTCGACACCACCCAGCTCACACTCCAGCAGGTCATCGAGTGCGTCGTCACCCTCGTCGAGGAGAAGCGGGCCGCCAAGTGACCCAAGGTGCTTGTGAGCGGGGAGCCTCCGAGCGCGGCGCGGAGGTCGGCCGCCGCATCGGCGTCGGCCTCATGTACGGCCTGTTCAAGCCGCGCGTCCTGGGCTCGTGGCGGGTGCCCGCGCGCGGCCCCGTGATCCTGGCCGTCAACCACTCGCACAACGTGGACGGCCCGATGGTCATGGGCGTCGCGCCCCGGCCGACGCACTTCCTGATCAAGAAGGAAGCGTTCGTCGGCCCGCTCGGCCCCTTCCTGGACGCCATCGGCCAGGTCAAGGTCGACCGCTCGGTCGCCGACCGGACGGCGATCACCCGGGCCCTCGGGGTCCTGGAGCAGGGCGGCGTCCTCGGGATCTTCCCGGAGGGCACCCGGGGCGAGGGCGACTTCGCGTCGCTGCGCGCCGGGCTCGCGTACTTCGCCGTCAGGTCCGGCGCCCCGATCGTGCCGGTCGCGGTACTGGGAAGCACCGAGAGGCCCGGACGGTTGATAAAGCAGCTGCCCCCGCTGCGCAGCCGGGTCGACGTCGTCTTCGGCGACCCGTTCGAAGCGGGCGACGGCAGCGGACGGCGTACGCGCAAGGCCCTCGACGAGGCGACCGTGCGCATCCAGCAGCGGCTCTCCGCCCACCTGGAAAACGCCAGGCGCCTGACCGGGCGCTGAGCGAGACTTATCAAGTCGAGACTTATCAAGTAGTGCCCCGGCCGTCGAAAGGCCGGCGCACCGATCACCACGATGAACGACGAGGTACGGACTTCATGAGCGACCAGACCCAGCCCGAGGGCGACGGCTCCGCCGAGCACGACCACGGGGCGCTCGGCGACGCCGAGTACGCGCAGTTCATGGAGCTCGCCGCCGAAGAGGGCTTCGACATCGAGGACGTCGAGGGCGCCATCGAGGAGGCGGGCCACGGCCCGCTCCCCGTCCTCGCCGTCATCGGCCGCCCCAACGTCGGCAAGTCGACGCTGGTGAACCGCATCATCGGCCGCCGTGAGGCCGTCGTGGAGGACCGCCCCGGCGTGACCCGCGACCGTGTCACGTACGAGGCCGAGTGGGCGGGCCGCCGCTTCAAGCTCGTCGACACCGGCGGCTGGGAGCAGGACGTGCTCGGCATCGACGCGTCCGTCGCCGCCCAGGCGGAGTACGCCATCGAGGCCGCGGACGCCGTGGTCTTCGTCGTCGACGCCACGGTCGGCGCCACCGACACCGACGAGGCGGTCGTGCGTCTCCTGCGCAAGGCCGGCAAGCCCGTCGTCCTGTGCGCCAACAAGGTCGACGGCCCCTCCGGCGAGGCCGACGCCACCGCCCTGTGGGCGCTCGGCCTCGGCGAGCCGCACCCCGTCTCCGCGCTGCACGGCCGCGGCACCGGCGACATGCTGGACGCCGTCCTCGACGCGCTGCCCGAGGCGCCCGAGCAGACCTTCGGCACGGCCGTCGGCGGCCCCCGCCGCATCGCGCTCATCGGCCGGCCGAACGTCGGCAAGTCCTCGCTGCTCAACAAGGTGGCCAACGAGGACCGCGTAGTCGTCAACGAGATGGCGGGCACCACCCGTGACCCGGTCGACGAGCTCATCGAGCTGGGCGGCGTCGTCTGGAAGTTCGTCGACACGGCGGGCATCCGCAAGCGCGTCCACCTCCAGCAGGGCGCCGACTACTACGCCTCGCTGCGCACCGCCGCCGCCGTCGAGAAGGCGGAGGTCGCGGTGATCCTCATCGACGCCTCCGAGACCATCTCCGTGCAGGACCAGCGGATCGTGACCAGCGCCGTCGAGGCGGGCCGCGCGATCGTCGTCGCGTACAACAAGTGGGACACCCTCGACGAGGAGCGCCGCTACTACCTGGAGCGGGAGATCGAGACCGAGCTGGCCCAGGTGGCCTGGGCGCCGCGCGTCAACGTCTCGGCGGCCACCGGCCGGCACATGGAGAGGCTCGTCCCGGCGATCGAGACGGCCCTGGCGGGCTGGGAGACGCGCGTACCGACGGGCCGGCTGAACGCGTTCCTCGGCGAGATCGTCGCCTCCCATCCGCACCCGGTCCGCGGCGGCAAGCAGCCCCGCATCCTCTTCGGCACACAGGCGGGTACGAAGCCGCCGCGCTTCGTCTTCTTCGCGTCGGGCTTCATCGAGGCGGGCTACCGCCGCTTCCTGGAGCGCCGTCTGCGCGAGGAGTTCGGCTTCGACGGGACGCCGATCCACATCTCGGTGCGGGTGCGTGAGAAGCGCGGCCGCAAGAAGTAGCCGCCGACAGGTACGTACGTACGTGAATGCCCGGCCCCCGGTTTCGGGGGCCGGGCATCGCGCTGCTCAGTGCTCGCGGCGCGGGCCCGGCGGCAGGGCCGTGAGGTAGGGGTTGCCCATGGCCTGGTGGTCCTGCTGGCCGTAGCGGGCCATGTGGAGCTGGCCGAAGGAGTTCTGGCGCGTGTCGTGACGCGGGTCGTACCGCCCGTCGCCGCGGTGCCGCATGTCGTACGGCCCGGTGGCGAACGCCGTGAACCCCATATTCTCCTCGCCGGTGCGGTCACCCGGCAGGGCACGGAAGGACCTGCGGTACTCCGAGTACAGCGCGTCGTAGATCGGCGTGGCCGAGTGCTCGCCCGTGGTGTCCGGCGCGGAGCGCATGGACGGGATCGGGTTCTGGTACGTCGGCCGGTGGCGGGAGGGGTCGTATGTGTGCACGTCTGTGCCAACGAAACCGTCGCCCGACGGATGCGGGGGCCGCGCCGCTTTCCGGGGTCGGCAGGAGCGTGACCGGCGCATTCGTGGCTCGGGGGGCGGTCGCGTGGGCGCCTGGCGGGTAGCGGGTCAGGTGCCGGCGAGCGGCATCGTGCAGGCGACGAGCTGTCCGTGGGCCGCCGTCCTGTCGAGCGCGTCCCGCAGCAGGTCCTCGCGCGGCTGCCGGCCGATGGCGCCGGCGGGCGCGGCGAAGAGCAGCACGCTCTGCGTCTTGTTCGCCGCGGCGCGCCAGGCGTCGGTGACGTGGAGCGGCTGGTGGGCCTGCCACCAGGCGACGGGGGAGCCGCCGTTGACGCCGGGCTGCAGGACGGCGTGCAGCTGGCCCATGGCGAGCAGCACCGACCAGCCGTGCAGCATGGGCGGTACGCCGCCGAGGGACGTCGTCGGCATGAAGCCCTGCTCGACCAGGAGCGGCAGGAACTCGTCGCCGCCGCCCGGGGCGGCGCCGGGGCGGGAGATGGGCCCGGTGGGCTCGACGACGAGCGCGGGGCGCAGCTCGCCCTCGATCAGGACCAGGCCGCTGGTCACGCCGAGCACGGCCGGGCCGGACATGGCCTCGTCGGCCCCCGCGGCGTCCTCGCCGGTGATGGACCGCACGGCGCCCTGCAGCTGCTCCTCGGAGACCGTGACGATCTGGGAGGGCAGGCAGGTGGCGTGGGCGAAGGCGAGTACGGCGGTCTCGTCGCCGACGAACAGGACCGTGCTGGTGCGTTCCTGCTCGGAGTCGCCCGGGGTACGGCAGGACGTGCAGTCGTAGCTGCCCGGGGTGTTCTCTCCGGCGAGCAGCCGGTCGGCTTCTTCGTCGCCGATCTCGGCGCGTACGTCGTCGCTGACGTCGAGCATGCGCGGCACGGGTGGCTCCTCGGGATTGTCACGTGGGGTGCTTGTGGTGGGTGTGGCGGGCCGGGAGGTGCCCGGCTCATAAGAAGACAACGGCCGATCAGTGGCGCAAGTCACGGATGGAAGCGAACGGAATCGCACCATCCGCAGCGGAGGGTGAGTCCGCTGCCGGAATCTGTCACTCCGCGCCAACAGGTGTGTGGTGCAGGGAAGTTGGGGCGGTGAGGTGAGTCACAGATCACCGGCTCGGGCGGTCGACAAATGCCGATATCGGGGAATGAAGTGGGTGGCCGAAACTCGCTGCTACCCTCGGTAACACGCAACTGGCCTGGAATGACAACGAGTTGGTTGTTATCGGGGCGAGCGGGCTCCTAGATTCCACCGCCGTGTGCAGCGAGCACCGCTCGGGTACGTCCACCGGTCGCACGGTCGGTTCCAGAGCCGACACACCGGCGGGCGGGTCGGCCGGACCTCGGACGCCGGACGCGCGAGGGGCCGTACGGTCAGGGGGACCCCGAGTCCTTCGAGAGGGATTTTCATGTCCGCACGTCCCAAGCGCATTCGCACGACAGCAGTGATCGGAGGGGCCGCGCTGTTCGCCCCGCTGGGGCTGCTCGCCGCGACCGGCCAGGCCGCCGCGGCAGACGGCGGAGTATGGGACCGCATCGCACGGTGCGAGAGCGGCGGCAACTGGCGCATCAACACGGGCAACGGCTACTACGGCGGGCTCCAGTTCTCCGCCAGCACCTGGCGCGCGTACGGCGGAGGGGCCTACGCGCCCACCGCCGACAAGGCGTCCAAGGCACAGCAGATCGCTGTCGCCACCAAGGTCCAGCGCGCCCAGGGATGGGGCGCGTGGCCCACCTGCGCGGCGCGGGCGGGGGCGTACGGCAGTGCGCCGTCCGCGGCGGCGCCGGTGCCCAAGGCGGTGAAGCCCGCGCCCAAGGCCGTCAAGCCCGCGCCGAAGCCCGTTGAGCGGCAGCCCGGCACCGTGTCCGGTCATGCCGACCGGGGGGCCTCGCGGGGCGCTTCCGGGAACTACACCGTCCGGGCGGGTGACACCCTCAGCGGCATCGCGGCCCGGCACGGAATCAGTTGGCAGCAGTTGTACGCCGCCAACCGGGTGGTTGTCGGCGGCGATCCGCATGCGATCGTGCCGGGGCAGCGGCTCAGGGTCTGAGCCGCCGTCCGGGTGGGGTCGCGGCCGCGGCGGCGCGGCATGGCTCGGGCCTGCGGTGCGGATGCCTAGCGTGGCCCGATGAATCATAGGATTTCGTCATATTCGCCATATGTGACGTGTGCCTCGGTGCGCGTTGCGCCGATGTGGCGTCTCAGGTCCCTGGCTGTGGTCGTGGGCGCGGTTCTGGCCGCTGTGGTGCTGCCACCGGCCGCCGCGTCCGCGGCCCCGTCGCCGGCGCGGGGTGCCCCGCCCCCGGCCGAGAAGTACGACTGTCCCACGGACAAGGGGCCGTGGCACTGCCTCGCCCAGTGCGAGAGCAACGGGCGATGGGATGCGAACACGGGCAACGGCTACTACGGAGGGCTGCAGTTCTGGCAGCCGACCTGGGTGGAGCACGGCGGGCTCAAGTACGCGCCGCGCGCCGATCTCGCCACCAAGGAAGAACAGATCAAGGTCGCCGAGAAGGTGCTGAGCACTCAGGGCTGGAAGGCCTGGCCCACCTGCTCCAAGAAGGTGCGGATCGAGCGGTTCGACCGGCGTGTGCATGTGGTCGAGCCCGGGGAGACGTTGAGCTCGATCGCCCGGCGGTACGGGGTCAAGGGGGGCTGGCAGGCCCTCTACAAGGCCAACCAGGGCGTCGTGGGGAGCAGTCCCGACCGGCTCGGTGTCGGAACGAAGCTCGTCATTCCGGGGCGGGCCTGAGCTCTGCCGCCTCGCCGCTGAACACCACCGCGCCTCGGCGCAGTTCGTGCACCACCACTGCCGTCCGGCTCGCGCGTTCGCGCGAGGCGGGCGGCAGTCGTTGTTCCGCCACGACGACGCAGGTGGCCCGGCGCTTCGGGCCCGGGACGGTGACGGAGTGCGTTGGGGAAGCCAAGTCGCTCAAGAGTGCGTACGTTCGGGCGGCGACCGACGATGACATGCCCTGTGTCGGTTCGTCCACGAGGACCACCGCGGCCTGGGAGAGCAGGGCCCGGGACAGGGCCACCATGCGCTGCTCGCCGCCCGAGAGGGTGCCGGCCCGGCGGGGGAGCAGCGGGCGCAGCTCGGGGTAGGCGGTCAGGGCGCGGCCGAAGTCGCCCTCGGGGTGGGACAGCTCCAGGTTCTCCGCGACGGTGAGGGAGGAGAACACCGCCCGGCGGTCCGGTACGAAGCACAGGCCCTGGGCCGCTCGTTCGTGGGCCGGGCGGCGTGTGATGTCCCTTCCGTCGCGGACCACGGCTCCTGAGGAGAGGGGGATCGTGCCGGCGAGGGCGCGCAGGGCCGTGGTGCGGCCGGAGCCGTTGCGGCCGAGCAGGACGGTGAGGGTGGCGGCGGGGGCGGCCAGGGTGATGCCGTGCAGGGCCTCCAGGGGGCCGTAGTGGGCGTGGGCGGCGCGTAGCTCGATGCCGTTCATTCAGCGCGCCTCTTCTTCTTCCGGTTCTGCCAGTTCTTCCAGTTCTGCAAGTTCTGCCAGTACCTGGTCCGTTGGGCCTGAGGCGATGACGCGGCCCGCCGTCATCACATGCACGGTGTCGGCGAGGCCCGCCACCAGGTCGAGGTCGTGCTCGACCACGAGGAGCGCGATGCCGTCGGCGGCGAGGGCGCGGAGCAGGGTGGCCAGGGCGGTCACTTCAGCCGTGTCCAGACCTGCGGCGGGCTCGTCCAGGAGGAGGGTGTGGGGGTTGCTCGCGAGGGCCCGGGCCAGTTCGGTGCGGCGGAGGGTGCCGGTGGGGAGGTCGGTGGCCGGGTGGTCCCGGAGGTCTGTCAGGCCGAGGAGGCGGAGGATGTGGGTGGTCGCCGTCGCCGTCGCCGCCGCCGGGGTTGATCGGCTTGCCCGTACGGGGGGCTGTTCCGCGCCCACCTGGACGTTCTCCGCGATCGTCAGGGACGGGAAGACCGCGAGTTGCTGGAAGGTGCGGGCCGTGCCGATGCGGGTGCGGGCGTGGGCCGGGAGCCTCGTGATGTCGCGGGCGCCGAGGGTGATGCGTCCCGTGTCGGGGCGGAGGGTGCCGGCCAGGCAGTGGAACAGGGTGCTCTTGCCGGCGCCGTTCGGGCCTACGACTGCGGTGATGTGTCCTCGGGGGACGGTGAGGGTGACGTCGTCCAGGGCGGTGAAGCCGTCGTAGGTGAGGGTGAGGTGGTGGGCGGTCAGGGGGGTGCGGGGGGTGGTCGGTACTTGGCCGGGAGCGTGCGGTGTGCCTCCTGCGCCTCCTGCGCCTTGTACTCCCCCTGCGCCTACGGTGCGTCGTGGGGGCGGGGCCGCGGGGGTATCTGCGTGCTCGCCATCTTGGCGCGGGCGCCCGCTTTCTTCGCCTCGGCCACGAAAAGCGAGGTGCTCCGCTCGCAGATACCCCCACGTCCCCTCGGCTCGGTCGCGCGACTGCGGATGGGTGGGGCTGCCTGGCGTCGGCTCTGGCCGGGGGGCAGCCGTCGGGTGGGTGCGGGGGGCTGTCGTCTCCGGTTCTTGTTCGGGTGGCGGGTGCGGCGGGGCTACTGGGTGGGTGGGGCTGTCTGTCGTCGGGTCTGGCTGGGGGGCGGCAGTCGGGTCGGTGCGGGGGGCTGTCGTCTGCTGTTCTTGTTCGGGCGGCCGGTGCTGGGGGGTGGTCCGGTGGGTGGGGGTGCGCTTCGTCGTCGGCTCTGGAGCCGGGGCGGTCGGGTGGGTGTGGTCGGCCGTTGGCTGTTCTTCTTGTTCGGTCAGTGGGTGATGCGGGGTGAACGGGTGGGTGGGTGGGAGAGGGGTGTTTGGGGGTGAGGGGGTGCGGGGGGCGTGGGTGAGGGACTTGTGGGCTGCTCTGCCTAGGGATGTGAGATGGGCGCGGCGGGTGCCCGGTATCGCTGCGCGCAGCGCCTCGTACGGGCCCCCCGGGAAGCGTCCGATCAGCACCGCGAGGACACCGATCACCGCCGCCGCCACCCCGCCCCGCGCCCCCGCGTCCAGACCGACCAGCAGCGCCGCGGCCAGCAGCGCACCGAGGACGCTGTCCGAGCCGAGGACCACCACCGCCGCGAACCAGAGGAGCCCGCGCACGGGGTCGTACGACCCGGAGTCGAACGCCCGCTGTCCCATCGCCAGCATGCCGCCGCCCAGCGCGGCCAGCGCCGCCCCGGTGACGAACGCCGTGAGTTTGAGGGCCCGCACGGGCACCCCGGCGGCCGCCGCCCCCGCCTCGTGGTCCCGCATCGCCGCGAGCGCGCGGCCCGTACGGCCTCGGCGCAACGCGGTGACCACGAGCAACGCCCCGGTGAGCAGCGCGAGTTCGAGGACGTAGTACGCGCGGTCGCCCCCGAGCCCGGCGGGGCGGTCCAGGGTGAGGCCCGATGTCGCGTACGGCTGGGTGAAGACGAAGCGGCTGACGCCCACGCCGACCGCGAACGTCGCCAGGGCCAGTGCGAGGCCGTGGCGGCTGATCGCGGGCCAGCCGGTGAGCAGCCCCAGCGGTGCGACGAGGAGGACCGCCACGGCCAGCGCCGGAAGGTGCGGCAGCTCGGGCAGGCCGGGGAAGCGGCCCGCCGCGAGGAGGGCGGTGAAGAGGGCGCCCAGTCCCGCGTACGCCGCCTGGCCCAGGGAGATCTGCCCGCCGCGGCCCGTGACGATCACGAGGGACAGGAGGATCACCGCGAGCGCCGGCACCTGGACCGAGGTCGTCAGGTCCGTGCCCGCGAAGCCGAGGGGCAGGAGGAAGAGGACCGCCGCCACTATCCAGGCCGCGGGCGGGGTCGGCACGCGGGCCGTCGCCGTGCGGGGCAGCGCGGCCCGGGAGCCGATGCCCGGCAGGATCAGCGCCGCGACGAGGAGGGCCACGACGAAGAGGTTCGCCCCGGCGGTCTGGATGAGCTGCTCCCGCCAGCCCGACGGGTGCAGGCGCGTCAGCTGGCTCTGCGCCACGCCGAGGCCGAGCGCCACCGTGGCGGCGACGGGCAGGCTGCGCATCCCGGCCGCCACGGCGACCGCCACCACCTCCATCACCAGCAGCGGCATGCCGTACGGGTCCAGACGTACGTAAGGCGCGAGGAGTACGCCGGTCAGGCCAGCAGTGAAGGAGCCGAACGCCCAGCCCACCGCCGCCACCCGGTCCGCGTCGACGCCGGAGAGCGCGGCGAGCCCGCGGTTGTCGACCACCGCGCGCAGGTCGCCGCCGAAGCGGGTCCAGCGGGTGACCGCCCCTACGGCGGCGGCCAGGGCGATGGCCGCGCCCAGCGGGACCCATGGGTCGGCGGAGAGCAGCGTGGGCGCGTCGTCGCGGGCGCCCGGGCCCCAGAGGAGGGCCGCTCCGCCGACGAGGAGGACGAAGACGCCGATGGAGGCGACCAGCGTCTGCGCCGGATCTCCCCCAGAGCTGGACGCCTGGGGGGACCCCCATCCCAGGACCGCCAACGGGCGGAAGACCGCGCGGTCCAGGAGGAGGCCGATGCCGGGCGCCACGACGAGCAGCGTGAGCGCGGCGGCCAGCGGGAGCGGCCAGTGCCATTCGGCTGTCAGTTGGCGCAGGACGTAGGCGCAGACCATGGCGATCGCGCCGTGCGCGAAGTTGAGGACGCCGGTCGCGCGGTACGTGACGATCAGGCCGATGCCGGTGAGCGCGGCGGCGCCGCCGACCGAGAGCCCGGCCAGCGTGAGGTCGTAGCTCAGGGACGCCGCCACCGGGTCAGCGCTCCGGGGACGGCTCGTCGGGAAGGTTGTCCGGTGGGGCTTCGGGTGTATTGGACTGGCCCGACTGGCGCTGTGGTTCGCAGATCGGGCAAGGGGCGAGGGCGCCCTGCGACAGGATCGTGGCGTCCGCCGGGACCGCCTCCGGTTTGCCCGCGACCAGGGGGCAGTCCGCGCGGTGCCACAGCGTGCCGCCGGGCACCATGAGGAGTTCGCCGCTCGTCGCCACGGGCGCCTGGTCCCGCTCCGGGGACCCGGCGGGCTCCGTCGCCACCAGGAGTCCGTACAACTCCTCCACGCGCGCCGCCGCGAGGGCGCTTCTGCCGTGCGTGAGCAGTACCGCGCCCGCGACGATCAGCGCCGCGCCCGGCACCGTGCACGAGGCGAGATAGGGCAACTGCCGCTCGGCGAAGCGCTCCCCGGAGATGCCGTACCAGCCGAGTACGCAGAGCACCGCGCCGCCGGCGAGCGCCGCGAAGGCCGCCCACAGGACGGGACGCGCGGCGCGCGGCCGGGCCGGGTTGGCTGTCCGAGCTGTCTGAGCCGCCCGCATCGAGGCCCCCTGGGACATGTCATCGGTCACGTCGGCGCTCTGTCCATGTCAGCCGATCGCTTGCACTATGCCCTCTGGAAGCCGACCCTGAAAGCTTCGGGCCGTGACGGTCCGGACCGACACCCGGTGGTGAGCCAGATGGTTCGGGGAAGAGTGCGCGGCGCGGCGTTGGCGGCCGCCGCCGTCCTGTTGATCGTTCCGGCCGCCGTCGCCTGCGGTGACGACAGCGGAGGCGGGGACGGCGGCACGCCGCCCGAGCCGTCCGTGGAGAAGTCGTCCGAGCCTTCCGATCCGTCCGAGCCCGCGCGGGACGGCGCCACCGCGCCCGCCGACCCGGCGGCCGCGGAGAAGGAGGTCCGCGAGAACTGGGAGAAGTTCTTCGATCCCGAGGTCTCGCTGAAGGACAAGGAAGCCGTCCTGGAGAACGGCGCCAAGATGCGCGCCGTCCTGGAGGGCTTCAGCGGCGACGAGCGCGGCAAGCAGGTCGCGGCGGAGGTCGGCGACGTCGAGTTCGCCGCGGCCGACGAGGCCGATGTCACGTACGCGCTGACCCTGAAGGGCGCCACCGCGCTGCCCGACGCCTCCGGGACGGCCGTCAACGAGGACGACACCTGGAAGGTGTCCGTCAAGACCCTCTGCGCGCTGGTGAAGCTGAGCGGGAATGCGTCGCCCGGTCCGGGCTGCTGACGTTCTGCTCGCCGCCGTGCTCCTGGCGGCGAGCGTGACGAGCGCGGCCTGTGGGTCCCGGCTGCCCGAGAGCGACTTCGAGCGGCGCGGCACGGCCCCCGCGCCCGCCGGGGGAGCGCCGGTCAGGGTCGGCATCATCACCAGCGCGACCAGCCCCGTCGGCGGCGCCGCGTTCACCGGGCCGCGCGACGGGGCCAAGGCATACTTCGACCGGCTGAACGCGCGCGGCGGCATCCAGGGACGCGAGGTGGAGGTGCGCACCTGTGACGACGGCGGCAGCGGTGTCGGCAACAACGACTGCGTGCGCGAACTCGTCGAGCAGCACAAGGTGGTCGCGCTCGTGGCGACCACCTCCCTGGACTACGCGGGCGCCTCCCGGGTCTCCCGCGCGCGCGTGCCCGACGTCGGCGGACAGCCCATCGGCTCCGCGTACGAGACGTATCCGCATCTGTACGGCATCTACGGCAGCCTCGCACCGCGGAACGGCAAGACGGGCTGGGACGGCAAGCTGTACGGCGGCACCGAGGTCTACCGCTACTTCAAGCGGGAGCAGGGGGCGCGGACCGCCGCCGTCGTCTCGTACAACCAGGCCGCGTCCGCCGCGTACGCCCGTCTCGTCACGCGCGGCCTGAAGGCGGAGGGCTACAAGGTGGTCACCGAGCAGGTCGACTTCGCGCTGCCCAACTTCCGCGCGGCGGCCGCCGACCTGAAGGAGCAGGGCGCCGACCTGGTCTTCGACGCGATGGACACGCACGGCAACGCCCGGCTGTGCGAGGCGATGGACGACGTCGGGGCGGAGGTCACCGCCAAGGTGAGCAATGTGCAGAACTGGAACTCGACCGTCGGTGACGACTACAAGAACGCGCCGCGCTGCCGCAACGCCCTGTGGGCCACCGGATCGAGCAGGAATTACGAGGACACCGGGCACCCCGCCGTACGGGAGTTCCGCGCCGCCATGAAAGGGAAGGCGCTCTCCCAGTGGCAGCTGGAGGGGTGGGCCGCCGCCATGTGGTTCACCGACGCCGCGAGGTCCTGCGTGAGCGGGGGAGAGGCCGGGGGCGAGGTCACGCGCGCGTGCGTGGACGGATTCATGAACAGGAATGAGCCGTACTCTGCGCGCGGACTGCTTCTGCCCGTCGCCTTCGAGCGCCGCGCCGAGCCGCCAGGGAAACGCAGGACGTGTGTGTCGGTCGCCCGCTGGCGGGACGGGAAAGGCTGGGTCACGCAAGGAGGGGACATGGGCGAGAACTGTTTCGATGTTCCTCAGCTCGCCTACCGGCCTTGATGCGCGAGGTCGCCGGATAGTTCCCCCCTTGGCTATCGATCACGTATCTGTTTCAAGACAAGATGGTGTTGGCACCCAACCCTTGGCCAGGAATTGCCGTCTAACCCTGCGGTAGGCGGGCGAGGGGGACTGTCCGCATGGAAACGCGGAATACGGGGACGCATGCACATCTCTTTCCTCATTCACAATGCGTACGGGATCGGAGGGACGATCCGGACGACGTACAACTTGGCGAACACGCTGGCCCAGCAGCATGACGTCGAGATCGTCTCCGTCTTCCGGCACCGCGACGAGCCGGTGTTCGCGCCTGACCAGCGCGTCCGCCTGAGCCACCTCGTGGACATGCGCAAGGACAGCCCGGGCTACGAGGGCGAGGACCCCGAGTATCTGCGGCCCGCCCGGACGTTCCCCAGCGGCGAGGGCCGCTATCACCAGTACAACGCGCTCACCGACCGGCGCATCGCCGCGCACCTCGCGGCCCTCGACGCGGACGTCGTCGTCGGCACCCGGCCCGGCCTCAATGTGCATATCGCCCGCCAGACCGCGCGCGGCCCTCTGCGCGTGGGCCAGGAGCACCTCACGCTGGACAGCCACTCCAAGGAACTCCGCCGCCAGCTGCGCAGTGTCTACCCCCGCCTGGACATCCTGACCACGACGACCGAGGCCGACGCCCGCGCCTACACCCGCAAGATGCGGCTGCCCGGCGTCCATGTGCAGGCCGTGCCGAACCCCGTGCCCGCGCCCGGCATCGCACCCGCCGACGGCACCCACAAGTGGGTCGTCGCGGCCGGGCGGCTCGCCCCGGTCAAGCGGTACGACCTGCTGATCAGGGCCTTCGACAGGGTGCGGCGCGAGCGTCCCGACTGGCGGCTGCGGATCTACGGCGGCGGCAAGCAGAAGGAGAAGCTGCGCGCCCTGATCGACGAACTCGGTCTCTACAACCACGTCTTCCTCATGGGCCCCGCCCACCCCATCGAACCGGAGTGGGCCAAGGGCTCCATTGCCGCCGTCACCTCCAGCCTGGAGTCCTTCGGCATGACGATCGTCGAGGCGATGCGCTGCGGCCTGCCCGTCGTCGCCACCGACTGCCCGCACGGTCCGGGCGAGATCATCGACAACGGGGTCGACGGGCGCCTCGTCGAGCCCGGCAACCCCGACGCCATCGCGGGCGGACTGCTCGAACTGATCAACAACGACTCGCTCCGGCAGCGGATGGCGGGCGCGGCGCTCCAGGACTCCGAGCGCTTCGACCCGCAACACATCGCCGAGCGCTACGACGCGA
The DNA here is from genome assembly GCF_053591415.1 of Streptomyces sp. NPDC003032. Taxonomy (NCBI): domain Bacteria; kingdom Bacillati; phylum Actinomycetota; class Actinomycetes; order Kitasatosporales; family Streptomycetaceae; genus Streptomyces; species Streptomyces sp. NPDC003032. Next base: position 28,851 of record NZ_JBSFTT010000046.1, read on the forward strand.
TGTTCTCCGGGATGCTCACCCGCGGCAGCTCGTTCGGGGGCCGGATGCGCGGCTCCCTGCACCGCACGCGCGGCGCCCTCCTCGGGGGCGCGTACGCGGTGCGCGACCTGGGACGCGTACAGACGAAGGGATCGACCGCATGACGGCCTTGGCCACCTCGCACGCCGCGTCGCACCCCGGGGACGACCAGGAGACGTCCACGGCACCGCGCGCCGACTGCGTCGCCGACTCCGCCGGAGGGCTCACCTTCGACGTGACGGAGCCCGGAGGGTTCGAGGAGAGGAGCGCGGCCTATCTGCTGCTGCGCCGCCGCGACGCCGACTCCGCCGAGGACCACGTCCGGCTGCCGCTCTCCCCGTCGGCCGACGGGCGGCTGCGGGCCGCGCTGCCCAGCAGCGTCGAGCTCGCCGAGGGCCGCTGGAACGCGTACGCGCAGATCGCGGGCGGTGAGCCGCGCCGCTTGATGCCGGGCGTGAACGACCTGCGCTCACTGGTCGACCGCGCGCCGAGCGGCAGCCGCGGCCATGTCGCGGTGCGCATCCCGTACGCCACGAAGCAGGGCAACCTCTCGGTGCGCAGCTGGCTGCGGGCGCCGCACGCCGAGGCGGGCGAGATCGGGATAACGGACGCGTCCCTGACCGTGCGGGGCCGGCTCTACGGCACCTCGCTGAGCGACGGCGCGTACGTCGAGGCCGTCCGGCGCGCCGAACCGGACACCGTCCACCGGGCCGACGTCACCGCGGACGGACCGGAGTTCACCTTCCGTCTGCGTCATGGCGCGCTCGCGGACGGCGGGCCCGGGCCCTGGGACCTGTGGCTGTGCCCGGCGGGCGAGGGCGGGCCGAGGGTGCGCCTGGCGCGGATCCTGGACGACGTCCCGGACAAGAAGGCGATCTTCACGTACCCGGCGGTGCGCTGCGAGACGGCGTACGGGGTGGTCGAGGCGGGCCCGTACTACACCGTCGACAACGACCTGTCCGTCAGCGTCCGCGAGACGGAGCCCAGAGAGAAGCCCGGGGAGGGGTCCGGCACCCGGAGCTGACATCGCGGACCGTGGCTGTCCTGAACCCGGGGCACAATCGCGTTCATGTTGGAGACCTCGGCACGACTGCTCCGCCTGCTCTCCCTGCTGCAGGCCCACCGCAGGGGGCACCTCCCACGCCCTTAAGGCAGTGGGGGCGGTCCGGCGCGGACCTCGCCGGCCGGCTCGGCGTCACCGCTCGCACGGTCCGCCGCGACGTGGACCGGCTGCGTGAGCTCGGCTACCCCGCCGGCCGACGACCTGGCCTCGTACGTCTCGTACGCCGCACAGGCCGTGGTCCGGCTCCTCGGCCGCTGGAGGAGGCCGCCCAGCGGATCGCCCCCACCGACGGCACCCCGGAGTTCGAGGTCGTGGAGCCCGCCGGACTCACCGACCGGATCAGGAACTCCCGGGACCTCCTGAGCCGGGCCCTGGACCGGGGTGCTCCGTCTGCGGATCCTCGGGGGGCCGGTCCGAGTCCCACGCCGTGAACGCGGCGTACCGCGGGTGGTGCAGGTCGAACGCCGGGGACTCGGAGCGGATCTTCGGCAGCGTGACGAAGTTGTGCCGGGGCGGCGGGCAGGACGTCGCCCACTCCAGGGAGCGGCCGAACCCCCAGGGGTCGTCGACCTCGACCTTCCGGCCGTACTTGGCGGTCTTCCAGACGTTGTAGAGGAAGGGCAGGGTGGAGAGGCCCAGCAGGAACGCCCCGATGGTCGAGACGGTGTTGAGGACCGTGAAGCCGTCCGCCGCCAGGTAGTCGGCGTAGCGGCGCGGCATGCCCTCGGCGCCCAGCCAGTGCTGGACGAGGAACGTGGTGTGGAAGCCCACGAAGAGCGTCCAGAACTGGATCTTGCCGAGCCGTTCGTCGAGCATCTTGCCGGTCAGCTTCGGCCACCAGAAGAAGAAGCCGCCGAAGGTCGCGAAGACGACGGTGCCGAAGACGACGTAGTGGAAGTGCGCGACGACGAAGTACGTGTCGGTGACGTGGAAGTCGAGCGGCGGCGAGGCGAGGATGACGCCGGTGAGACCGCCGAACAGGAAGCTCATCAGGAACCCGACCGCCCACAGCATGGGCGTCTCGAAGGACAGCGAGCCTCTGAGCATCGTGCCGGTCCAGTTGAAGAACTTCACGCCCGTCGGGACCGCGATGAGGAATGACATGAACGAGAAGAAGGGCAGCAGCACCGCGCCCGTCGCGAACATGTGGTGCGCCCAGACGACCACGGACAGACCGGTGATGGCCATCGTCGCGCCGACCAGCGTCAGATAGCCGAAGGTCGGTTTGCGGCTGAAGACCGGGATGATCTCCGTGATGATGCCGAAGAACGGCAGCGCGATGATGTAGACCTCGGGATGCCCGAAGAACCAGAAGAGGTGCTGCCACAGCAGCGCGCCCCCGTTCTCCGAGGCGAAGACGACCGAGTTGAGACGCCGGTCGGCCTCCAGGACGAGCAGCGCGGCGGCGAGCACGGGGAACGCGAGCAGCACCAGGATCGAGGTGAACAGTACGTTCCAGGTGAAGACGGGCATCCGGAACATCGTCATGCCGGGCGCGCGCATCCCGATGATGGTCGTCAGGAAGTTCACCGCGCCGAGGATCGTGCCGAACCCCGAGAGCGCGAGCCCCATGATCCACAGGTCGGCGCCGATGCCGGGCGACCGTTCCATGCTGTTGAGCGGGGCGTACGCGAACCAGCCGAAGGCGGCGGGGCCGCTCGGCACGAGCAGCGAGCCGAGCACCATCAGGCCGCCGAAGAGGAAGAGCCAGTACGAGAGCATGTTCAGCCGGGGGAAGGCGACGTCCGGCGAGCCGATCTGCAGCGGCATGATCTCGTTGGCGAAGCCCGCGAACGTCGGCGTCGCGAAGAGCAGCAGCATGATCGTGCCGTGCATGGTGAAGGCCTGGTTGAACTGCTCGTTGTTCATCAGCTGCAAGCCCGGGCGGGCCAGTTCGGCCCGCATCATCAGGGCCATCAGACCGGCGGCGAGGAAGAAGACGAACGACGTGATGAGGTAGAGGTGGCCGATCTTCTTGTGGTCCGTGGTGGTCAGCCAGGCCACGATCACCCGGCCCGGCCGCCGCTCCCGCACCGGCTCCTCGCTCGCCCGCACCGTCTCGGTCCCCATCGCCTGCCCCTTCGCCGTCGCGTCTCGGGCCGTCCGAAGCCTGCTCGAAGCTCACGCCGTGTGATGCCACGCCATGTGATGCTCGCGACGGCCATGATGCTCGCGTCGGCGCCGACTCCGACAGGGGGCGTACGCCGCTGCCGGCCGGGCGGCGCCCGGGCGGCGCCCCGGGCGCTGTGCCGGAACCATGAATTCCCTATGCGCCGTCACTTCCGGGCGTAGGGCCCGGGATTCCGAAATGCGGAGGGTTCGTAAAGGGCCGCCGAGGCTATTAGGGAGGCACTATTCAGGGGGCCGCCGAGACGGCTTCGTGCCGCCCCGAAGGCATCCGCGAATTACACCGTCACGGGCACGGAACCGCCCGTACGTGTGACGGAGTTCGAACGAAACGCACGTCGTGATCCTGTGACAGAAGCGTGACCGGAGGGGTATCCGTGACGCATGGTGTCCGGCTCCGGCCTTCCCCGGCGGTGCCGCGCCGCCTAACGTGGCGGCCATGGCACACATTCCGACCCCTCCCGCAGAGCCCCAGGACAGCCCGGACCGTTACGTGGGCCTGGCGGCCGAGGCCGCCGCGCAGCAGGCGCGCGAGCACGGCTGGTCCACCGTCAGATCGCTGCCACCGGGGACGATCATCACCATGGAGTACCTCGCGGGGCGGCTCAACTTCGAGGTCGAGGAAGGCGTCGTGACGCGCTCCTGGAAGGGCTGAGCGCCGCCGCGACACCCGCGTACGACGCGACACCGACACCCGCATACGACGAAGGCCCCGGCTCCTGTACGGAAAACCGGGGCCTTCGCCATGCGGGGGATGGGCTGTGCGTACCGGCCCCCGCTGCCGGTGGGGTCAGCCGCCCGCCACCGGGCGGGCGGACGCGGCGCCGCGCGGCACGCGGTCGGAGTGCGGCGGACGGCGGCTGCCGGCCGGGGTGACCGGGGTCCGCTCGGAGCGGGCCGTGTGCGGGCCCGGCGCGAGGTAGGCCGGGGGGCGGCCGGCGCGGGCGGCGCCGACCGGCTCACGGGCGGGCGCCGGCTCCTGCGCGGCGGGGCGCTGCGGCACCATCGCGGGGGTGCCGACGGGGGCCCCGGCGGGTCCGGGCACCGGCGCGGTACCCGTGCGGCGGGTGCGCCAGGCCTCGCGGACGCCGAAGATCACGGCCTCGACGCGGGCGATCAGCGACTCGAACCAGGGCAGCGCCAGCAGGATGAGCAGCCCCGCGGCCCAGCCGAGGAAGACGTCGCTCAGCCAGTGCGTACCGAGGTAGACGGTGGTGAGCCCGACGCTCAGGGAGACCACGGCCGACAGGGCCGACAGATAGCGGCGGGTGCGCGGGGTGGAGGCCAGATAGGCCAGGATTCCCCAGGTCACGACGGCGTTGGCGGTGTGGCCCGAGGGGAATATATCGCCGCCGAGCCACATCTCGTTCGAGCCGATCGCGGTGGCGTAGTGCGGGCCGAGGCGGCCCATGCCGAGCTTGGCCGCGCCGACCGTCACGTTGAGCAGGAGCAGGGCGGCGCCGAACATCAGCAGCGGGCGCAGCGTGTGCTGCCGCCAGGAGCGCCAGCCGAGCCAGGCCGCGACCATGACGGCGGTCGGGCCGCGCTGGCCGAGGACGACCCAGTAGTCGAGGAAGGCGTGGATCTCCGGCCACTGCTGGTAGGGCCGGAAGAACATGACCTGCCAGTCGAAGCGCACCAGCCACGAGGTGGTCAGCACGGCGACGACGATGGCCAGGTAGAACGCCAGGGTCGCGCTGAAGAGCACGACCCGGTGCCGGCTCATCCTCGGCACATCGAGGTGGGCCGGTCGTTCCGGCTCACGGTCCAGCCGGGCGAAGACCCGGTCAAGACGGGTGAGGTTTCGTTCGGTACGCACCCAATCGACGTTACAGCGAGTGAGTCTGGCACTAGGCCGAATCAGTGGCTTTGTGATGACGATGTGATGTGGGATTGATCTCAGGGCGGTGTTTATTCCGGGAATTCCTTATTCGGACGCGACTCCCTTACTCAATTCGTTGATCGTTTACGATGTCTTTTTATGGCCCTTATGAATTCGTTCACCGGGAGCTGGTGCCGAATTTCCCCGCCGATCACGCACGATCACGCACGATCACGTGCGATCGCGCGCGACTACCGATCGGTCGCGCCCGATCAGCGCGGGGTCCGGAAATGATCATGACGGGATCACGGCGGGCCCGAGCCGTGCAGCCAGAACGCCCCGTACACCGCGCTCGCCACCGCCACACCCCCCAGAACCAGCGCCGACCTGGACGTACGCAGCCGGGCCAGCGCCACCGCGATGGGCAGCAGAAGCGGGAAGGCGGGCAGCAGGAGGCGCGGCTTCGAGCCGAAGTAGCCCGCCGCGCAGAGCGCGAGCGCGACGACGACGCCGCAGTAGACGAGCAGCGGCAGCGGCTGCCCGCGCCGTACGCCGATGACATACAGCCAGACCACCAGCGCGACGCCGACGAGGAGCCCGATGCCCGCGAGGGCGCCGGGGACAGAAGTGAACTTCTCACCGATGAAACGTGCGAAGGCGTAGCCGAAGTCGAAGCCGTTGCCCCAGCCCGCCTGGACGTCGAGATAGCCGAAGAGGCCCCCTCCGGTGCGGTGGCCGACCCACAGCACATAGCCCGCGGCGCCGAGCGGGGCCAGGACCATCCCGAGGATCGCGCGCCTGTCGGCCCGCCGCTCCCGGTACATCCGGACGCCCGCCGCCACCCAGATCGCGGCGACCACCGCCGCGCCCACCGGCCGGGTCAGCCCCGCGCAGGAGGCGAGCACGCCCGCCCAGATCCAGCGCCCCCTCAGCACCATGTACAGCGACCAGGCGGCCAGCGCCGTGAACAGGGACTCGCTGTACGCCATCGACTGCACGACGCCGACCGGCAGCACCGCCCAGAGCGCGGCCGCGCAGATCCCGGCCCGGCGCCCGTACAGACGGTCGGCGATCGCGAAGATCCCCGCGGCGGCGAAGAGTGAGGCGAGCCAGCTCACCACCAGGCCCGCGTCGGCGTACGACAAGGGGCTGACCGCCGAGACGAGCCGCTCCAGCCAGGGAAGGAGCGGGAAGAACGCGAGGTTCGAGTGCACGCTGCCGTCCGGCAGCGTCACCTCCCAGCCGTAGCCGTGCTCGGCGACGCGGGTGTACCAGAGCGAGTCCCAGCGGGCGGTCAGCAGCGTGTGCGGGCTCCTGTCCGCCGCCGCGCCCCACACCGCGAGCACCGCGAGGCCCAGCGCGCGCACCCCGGCGTACACGAGGAGAGCGGGCGCGGCACGGCGCAGCGCATGGCCCGCCGGGGCCGGCGAAGGGCCTTGATCGAGATCGGTCACGGGCTCGATTATCGGCCGTGGGGGGAACCGGGCGCCCGCCCGGGGCGTGGTCCAGGGAGAGGAGGCGTGGCGCACGCCACACCGCGTCCGTGCAACCGTGAGAGGTCCGCCACGCGCCCCTCGCGTGAACTCGCGTACTCTGACGGCTCACTCGCCATAGTCCGCGCCGCCGGAGCGGGGAGTCCCCATCCCGCAGGCCGCCGATGCGAGGGATCACTGGGAGGTACGCACATGTCCGGGACGACCACGGCCGCAGCACCGCAGGGCCGTCGGGGATCCGGGGCCGGTGCCGGGGCCAATCGCTGGCTCGTGCTCGTCGTCCTCTGCGTCAGCCTGCTGCTGGTCGCCGTCGACGCCACCGTCCTGCACGTAGCCGTGCCCGCGGTCACCGAGGACCTGAGACCCGGCGCGATCGAACTGCTGTGGATCGTCGACATCTATCCACTGGTCTGCGCCTCGCTCCTCATCCTCTTCGGCACGCTCGGCGACCGCGTCGGCCGCAGACGCGTCCTCCTGCTCGGATACGCCCTCTTCGGCGTCGCCTCCGCGATAGCGGCCCTCGCCGACAGCGCGCAGGTCCTGATCGCCGCCCGGGCGCTGCTCGGCGTCGGCGGCGCGATGATCATGCCCGCGACGCTGTCGATCCTGCGCCAGGTCTTCCCCGACCGGCGCGAGCGGGCCGTCGCCATCGGCGTCTGGAGCGCGGTGGCCGCCGTCGGCGCGGCCGTCGGGCCGCTGCTCGGCGGGTTCCTCCTGGAACACTTCTGGTGGGGCTCGGTCTTCCTCATAAACATCCCGCTGATGCTGGTCAGCCTGCCGATCGGGCGCTGGCTGCTGCCCGAGTCGACCGGGGACCGCCACGGTCCGTGGGACGTGGTCGGCGCGCTGATGGCCGCGGGCGGTCTCTTCGGTCTCGTGCTCGGCGTGAAGCGGCTCGGCGGTGGCGAGTCGCCGCTCGGCGCCACGACCCTCCTCTCACTGGCCGTGGGCGGCGCCCTGCTCGCCGGCTTCGTCCGCAGGCAGCGGCGGCGCACGCATCCACTCGTCGATCTGTCGATGTTCGCGCGGCCCGCGTTCAGCACGTCCGTCGGCTGCATCGTGCTGGCCATGCTCGCCCTCGTCGGCCTGGAACTGATCGCCGCGCAGTATCTGCAACTGGTCCTCGGCCTGTCCCCGCTGGAGACCGGGCTGCGGCTGCTGCCGCTCACCATCGCCGCGATGGCCGCGGGCCTCGCCGGATCGAGGCTGCTGCACCGCTTCGGGCCGCGGCGGATGGTCTGCGCCGGCTTCTGCCTCACCGCGGCCGCCGTGGTCGTCCTCACCGGCATGGGCGGCCACGCCAACGACGGCCTGCTGCTCACCGGCTTCGTCCTGCTCGGCTTCGGCCTGGAGACCACGCTCTTCGGGGCGTACGAATCGATGCTGAGCGAGGCTCCGCAGTCCGAGGCGGGCGGCGCCGCGGCGATCGGCGAGACCTCCTACCAGCTGGGCGCGGGCATCGGTATCGCGCTGCTCGGCACGGTCATGAACGCGGCGTACGCGCCGGGGCTCTCCTCCGTGCGGGGCGTTCCGGCCGCGGACAGCGCGGCGGCGAGTCACTCGCTGGGTGAGGCGTACGAGGTCGCTGCGCGGCTCGGCGGGGACACGGGTGCGGCCCTGCGGGCCGCGGCGCGGGATTCCTTCGTGCATGGGCTGCATGTGACCCTGCTGGTCAGCGCGGGGCTGCTGCTGCTCGGGGCGGTCGCGGCGCTGAGGTTGCCCCGTGGCATGGAGTGCGGGGCGTCCGTGGCGCGCGCCGAGCAGGCGATTCCGGCGCCTCGGGACCCCGCCGGGGTGGGCGTGGAGTCTCTTCACTGAGCTCGGCGACGGCCTCCGGCCGGGGGGACATTCCCACCCGCCCGCCCTTTCAGGGCGGAAGGCCCGTCGGGTGAGAGGGGTGGCGGGGTGTTCTCGGCGGGTGGCGTGGGCTGCGGGGGTGGGGATGGCGCGGATCCGCTCTCTGGACGTGCGGGACACTGCGTCGTAACGTCAGCGCGAGCCGTAGCTAACTACCAGCGCTAGTTTTGTGCCGCCGGAGGCCCGCATGTCCGCAAGCGCCCGCACCCCTCTGCCGCCCTTCGACCCCGCCGACCCTCTCGGCATCGACGACCTCCTCGCCCCCGAGGACCTCGCGATCCGCGACACCGTCCGCTCCTGGGCCGCCGACCGGGTCCTGCCGCACATCGCCGACTGGTACGAGAAGGGTGAGCTGCCCGGCATCCGCGAGCTGGCCCGGGAGCTCGGCTCCCTGGGAGCGCTCGGCATGTCGTTGGAGGGCTACGGCTGCGCGGGCGCGAGCGCCGTCCAGTACGGGCTCGCCTGCCTGGAGCTGGAGGCCGCCGACTCCGGCATCCGTTCGCTGGTCTCCGTGCAGGGCTCCCTCGCCATGTACGCCATCCACCGCTTCGGCTCCGAGGAGCACAAGCAGCGGTGGCTGCCGGGGATGGCCGCGGGCGAGATCATCGGCTGCTTCGGTCTGACCGAGCCCGACCACGGCTCCGACCCGGCCTCCATGCGGACGTACGCGAAGAAGGACGGCGCCGACTGGCTGCTCAGCGGGCGCAAGATGTGGATCACGAACGGGTCGGTGGCCGGGGTCGCCGTCGTCTGGGCCCGGACCGACGAGGGGATCAGGGGGTTCGTCGTGCCGACGGACAGCCCCGGCTTCTCGGCGCCCGAGATCAGGCACAAGTGGTCGCTGCGGGCCAGCGTCACCAGTGAGCTGGTGATGGACGAGGTGCGGCTGCCCGCCGACGCCGTCCTGCCGGAGGTCGTCGGCCTGAAGGGCCCGCTCAGCTGTCTGTCCCACGCGCGCTACGGCATCGTCTGGGGTGCGATGGGCGCCGCCCGCTCGTCCTTCGAGGCGGCGGTGGAGTACGCGAAGACCCGCGAGCAGTTCGGCCGGCCCATCGGCGGCTTCCAGCTCACCCAGGCCAAGCTCGCCGACATGGCGGTCGAGCTGCACAAGGGCATCCTGCTCGCCCACCACCTGGGACGGCGTCTGGACGCGGGCAGGCTCCGTCCCGAGCAGGTCAGTTTCGGCAAGCTCAACAACGTACGAGAGGCGATCGAGATCTGCCGCACGTCGAGGACGATCCTGGGCGCCAACGGGATCTCGCTGGAGTACCCCGTCATGCGGCACGCGACGAACCTGGAGTCGGTGCTCACCTACGAGGGCACCGTCGAGATGCACCAGCTGGTGCTGGGCAAGGCGCTCACCGGTCTCGATGCCTTCCGGTGACCCGGCCGGGCCGCGGTGAGCGGCCTTGCCCCTAACTCTGGTTGAAGAACCCGTCCGACGGGCGGCCGGCGGCCTCGCCGCTGACGATGTGCGTGTCGGCGGGGGTGAGCAGGAAGACCCGCGTCGCCACGCGCTCGATCGAACCGCGCAGACCGAAGGTGAGACCGGCCGCGAAGTCGACCACGCGCTTGGCGTCGGTGGGCTCCATGGACGTGAGGTTCATGATGACCGGGACACCGTCCCGGAAGAGCTCCCCGATGTGGCGCGCGTCCCGGAAGCTGTCCGGAGTCACGGTCCCGATCCGGCGCTCCTGGTCCTCGGCCCTCTCGGCCGCCACCCGCGCGCGCGGGTCGGTGACCCAGGGCTCCGGCCGGGGCCCCTCGTCGCGGTCGTCTTCGTAGCCGTCGTCGTAGTAACGCTCGTCGTTGTTGTCGTCGACGAGGCCAAGCCAGGCACTCGCCTTGCGCACCGATCCCATGGACGCCTCCTCTCGCAGCGGTTTCCCTGCATCCGCACCCCTATGCTCGTCCATGATGCGGATGGTGCGCCAAGTGGATAGTCGCCGCGCGGGGTTTTCGTGACGGTACTGGTGCACAGCCAACACGCCGACGCGCGCGGTACTTCAAGGCTCGTACTGTGTACGTAGGCTGACGGACAGTGAAATATGATGGTTGACGGCGTATGGGTGACGGCGGGTACGTACGGGTGAACGGTCCTGGCTACGATGCCGGGGTTGATCAGCTTCGGGCCGCTCGGGGGAGTCGTCTTGTTCGGAATCGTCAGGCCCTGCAGCCATCGCCTCGGTGAGGGACTCAAGGCGCAGTGGATGGCGCACCTGTGCGGGCTCTGCCTCGCACTCCGTGGTGACCACGGGCAGTTCGCCCGCGTCGTCACCAACTACGACGGGCTCATCATCTCCGTTCTGACGGAGGCTCAGACCGAGCGGTCGGCGGGCGGGCGGCGTACCGCCGGGCCCTGCCCCTTGCGCGGGATGCGGACGGCCTCCGTCGCGCGGGGCGAGGGCGCGCGGCTCGCCGCCGCCGTCTCGCTGGTGCTCGCCTCGGCCAAGGTCCGTGACCATGTCGTCGACGGTGACGGGATCCTGGCGCGCAGGCCGGTGGCTCTCGCCGCGCGGCGCGTGGCCAGGAGCTGGGACAAGGCGGGCGCGCGGACCGGCTCCGAGGTCGGGTTCGACACGGCGGTCCTGGTCGACGCCGTCGAACGGCAGGCGGGTGTCGAGGCCTTGGCGGGCCCCGGCACCTCGCTGCTCGCGGTCACCGAGCCGACCGAGACCGCGACCGCCGCGGCCTTCGCGCACACCGCGGTGCTCGCCGGCCGGCCGGGCAACGCGGAGCCGCTCGCCGAGGCGGGACGGCTCTTCGGACGCCTCGCGCACCTGCTCGACGCGGTCGAGGACAGGGAAGCCGACGCGGCGTCGGGTGCGTGGAATCCGCTCACCGCCACCGGCACGTCACTGGCAGAGGCGCGCCGCCTCGCCGACGACGCGCTGCACGGCATACGCCTCGCGCTGCGCGACGCCGAATTCACCGACGGCAAGCTGGCCCACATGCTGCTCGCGCATGAGCTGCGCCGGTCGGTCGACCGTGCCTTCGGGAGCGCGTCCTGCGGGCATGGGGCACATGAGGTGACGAATCATCAGGGCGGGCCGTACGGGAACTCCGGCAGTGGGCCGTACGGGTCGCAGAATCCCTACGGAGGTGGCAATCCGTACGGAGGTGGCAATCCGTACGGAGGTGGCAATCCGTATGGAGGCGGTGCGCCCGGTGGTCCGGGCGGGGCGGGTGGTCCGGGTGGGCCCGGCGGCTTCGGTGGTGGACCCGTGTTCGAGCCCCAGCCGCCGAAGCCCGGCAAGCGCGGCTTCTGGGCGGGGTGCGCCGTCGCCATCGGGCTGTGCTGCACCTGCAAGATGTGCTGCGCCGACGAGTACGAAGGTCCCTGGTCCCGCAAGAAGCGGGAGGGCTGCTGCAACAACTGTGACTGCAACTGTGACTGCGGCTGCTGCGAGTGCTGCTCCTGCTGCGACTGCGGAGCCTAGACAGCCGTAGATGACGTCTGTCAGTCCTTGATCTCCGGCGGGCGGATCCGGGACTTGTCGATCGCCGAGCCCCGCGTGCCCCACTTCTTCAGGATGCGGCCGCCTAGTCCTTCTTGACCGAGGAGACCACGTCGGTGGTGGGGATCTCGGCGTTCGTTCCCGTGGGGGCCGCACCGCGAAGGCCGCCGGGATGCGGTGGGAACGCGTGACGGGGCGGCGATGCGGGGGCGTGCTCATGGCGTGACGGTCTCCAGCTCGGCAGGGCAGGGTGAAGCGGACGTACGAGGGGAGGGGTGTCATCGCTCGCGGCAGGCGGCGGAGCGGTGAGGTTCGCGTGTGAAGGTGAGGGCGTCAACGGCGCTCGGTGGCACGGGCGTTGAGGTGGAAGCGCTGAGAGCGCGGGGGCCGACCCGGGCGCGCCGAGCGGGCTCAGCGTGTGCGGAGTGGGCTCAGCACACGCGAAGCGGGCTCGGGTGGTGCGTGGGGCGCAGGGGGTCGGCTCAGGAGGACATCAACAAGACGCCGACCACACTCGACCGAAGTCGATGTGGGAGCGCGTGACCAGCCACTGCTGCGGATGCATGGGGCAAGTGGAACAGGCATCCGTATCCGCGTCAACTGCCGTGAGACGTAACGCTCACATCCTGGACAGCCTTGACAGCGCGCGTGAACCGCCCCGTAATCTCGGAGGCGGATCGTGCTGAGGGGCTCGGTCCGCGTTCCGTGTTCCGTGTGAAGGCGCCACCGTGCTCGATCTTCCGCATCCACGGAGCCTTCCGCATGTCCTCTTCCGGCACCGTCGCCAAAGTCGCGACCGCCCCTCCTCCCGAAGAACCGTCGGCGCCCCCCGCCTCCACGCCACGCATCGTGACCCGGCCCCGCACCGGGCAGTGGACGACCACGGCGTCCGTGCTGCGCGGCCTCGGGCTCACGCTCTGGCTGCAGGACCTGCTCCACTCCGTGCAGCTCGTCCACCACCGCACCTGCCAGGTCATCCCGCTGCTCATGGTCGCCACCATCTGGCACGTCGTGGTCACCTCGGTGCTCGGAGTCGGCCAGTGCTACGTCGAGCGGCACTACGCCCGCGGCTCGGAGCGTGCCCGATGAGGCACTCGCTGGTGATCGTCGGGGCCGGGCCGCGCGGCACCGGCATCCTGGAGCGCATCGCCGCCAACGCGCCGTCCCTCTACGGCGGACCGGGGATCGACGTACATCTCGTGGACCCCTATCCGCCGGGCGGCGGCCGCGTCTGGCGGCACGACCAGTCGCCGCTGCTGTGGATGAACTCGCAGGCCAAGGACGTCACGATGTTCACCGACGAGACGGTGGAGGTCGCGGGGCCCGTCCTGCCGGGCCCCTCCCTCGACGAGTGGTCCGGGCTCGACGGACGCACCTTCGTCAGCCGCCGAGAGCAGAGCCGGTATCTGCGCTGGGTGTACGAGAAGGCCGTGGCCGGGATGCCGCCCGGTGCCGTCGTCCACCACCACCGGCGCAGGGCGCTGCGCGTCACCGGGGAGCGCACGGGCCGCCAGGAGGTGTGGCTGGAGGGCGTCGACGCACCGCTCGCCGCCGACGCCGTCGTCCTCGCCCAGGGTCACCAGGACGCCGAACTCGACGACGAGCAGGCCGCGTTGGCGGCTTACGCCGAACGGAACGGGCTCGTGCACCTGCCGCCCGACTTCACCGCCGACATCGACCTCACGCGGCTCGCCCCCGGCGAACCTGTCATCGTGCGCGGCTTCGGACTCGCCTTCGTCGACCTGATGGTGCTGCTCACCGAGGGGCGCGGCGGACGGTACGACGGGGAGCGGTATCTGCCCTCGGGGCGCGAGCCCGTGCTGTACGTCGGCTCGCGGCGCGGCGTCCCCTACCACTCCAAGATCGGCTACGACTGGACGGGCGTACGCCCGCCCCTGCCGCGCTACTTGGGGCCCGGCGAGATCGACGGACTCCTCACCAGGACCGGCGGATTCGACTTCCGGCGGGACGTGTGGCCGCTCATCGAGAAGGAGCTGGGCTTCGCCCACTACCACCGCCTCTTCACCGCGCACCCCGAGCGCACCGGCACCGCCTGGACGGACTTCGACGAGAAGTACGAGGTCTGCGCGCCCGGCAGCCCGGAGCTGGACACCCTCGTCGCCTCCGCCGTGCCCGACCCCGCCGACCGGCTCGACCTCACCGCGCTCGACCACCCGCTGGCCGGGGTGCGCCACACCTCGTACGAAGCGCTCCAGGACGGCCTGCGCGGCCACATCGCCGCCGACCTCGCACGCCGGCACGGTCCGGAGCACAGCCCCGACCTCGCGGTCTTCCTCGGACTCCTCTCCGTCTACGGGCAGCTGACGCGGCTCGGCGACATGGGGACGTGGTGGCACGGGTTCTTCAGCTCCCTCGCGTCCGGGCCGCCGGGGCCCCGGCTGCGGCAGCTGCTCGCCCTCTCGCACGCGGGCGTGGTGCGCTTCCTCGGCGCGGAGCTGCAAGTGGCCGCCGAGGGCGGCGCGTTCCGCGCGCAGAGCCCCACGCTGCCGGGGCAGGTCACCGAGGCCCGCGCCCTCGTCGAGGCGCGGCTGCCGCAGCCCACGCTCGCCCGCACCCGCGACCCGCTGCTGCGCGCCCTGTACGCCGAAGGGGCCGCGGAAACCGGAGCGGGACTGCTCGCCGTCGACCCCGCCGACGGGCGCGTCCTCGACCGCGCGGGCGTGCCGCACCCGCGCCGCTTCGCGCTCGGCCCGCACACCGACGCGCGCGGCGCCGGCGCCTTCACCCGGCCACGCACCAACAGCCCCTCCTTCCGGCAGAACGACGCCACCGCGCGTGCCGTACTCGACCTCCTGGGAGCCGCGCGATGAACGCCAGGCCCTCTGGAAGCCGTCCGGCATCCGTTCCCAGAGAAAGGCCCCTGCTCCCGATGACCGCACCCACCGGCCGCCGCTCTCTCCACCTCGCCGCCGCCATCGACCTGCCCGGCGTCCACGGAGCCGCCCCCTACACCGAGCTGGCGCAGCTGGCCGAGCGCGGGGCCCTGGACTTCGTGACGCTCGGCGACTCCTTCGCCCGGTCCGGGCCCGACGCGCTCGCCGTGGCCGCAAGGGTCGCGCCCGGCACCGGCCGCGTCGGGCTCGTGCCGACCGTCACGACCACGCACACCGAACCGTTCCACGTGCAGGCCGCCGTGGCCACCCTCGACTGGGTCAGCCGGGGCAGGGCCGGCTGGGCCATCGACGTGTCGGCGACCGAGGCCGAGGCCCGGCTCTTCGGGCGGCGCCACGCCGCGCCCCGCGAGGAGCTGTGGCGCGAGGCCGGCGAGGTCGCCGACGTGGCCGCCCGGCTGTGGGACAGCTGGGAGGACGACGCGGAGATCCGGGACGTGCCGAGCGGCCGCTTCATCGACCGGGACAAGCTGCACCACGTCGACTTCGCCGGGAGCGCCTTCTCGGTGCGGGGCCCCTCCATCGTGCCGCGGCCCCCGCAGGGCCACCCCGTGAGAGTCGTCGACGCCACCGCCCCACCCGCCCGTGAGACCGCCGCCCGGCATGCGGACGTCGCCCTGGTGCGCGTCGCCTCCGCTCTCCAGGCCGACGCCGCGCGGGCCGAACTTCGGGGCCTCGCCGGCCGGTTCGGGCGCGACCCGGACACGCTGCGGGTGCTCGTCGCCCTCGTCGTCGACCTCGGCGGCGGTGAGTGCGCCGCCGAGCCGGGCCATGGGGGAGGGCCGCTGCCGACCGCCGAGGGCCCCGCGTACCGCGGCGGGCCCGTCGACCTGGCCGAGCTGATCGCCGACTGGTACCGCGCGGGCGCCGTCGACGGCTTCCACCTCACGCCCGTCGAGCCGCGCCGCGACCTGGAGCGGCTCGTCAACGGAACCGTCGCGCTGCTCCAGCACCGCGGCCTGTTCCGCACCTTCTATCCGGGCAGCACGCTCCGGGAACACCTGGGGCTCGCCCGCCCGGCCAACCGTTACGCCGCGCTCGCGGGGGAGCCGTCATGACACAGCGACACAAGCGGATCCATCTCGCCGCCCACTTCCCGGGCGTCAACAGCACCACCGTCTGGTCCGACCCGGACTCCCGCTCCCACATCGACTTCTCCTCCTTCGCGCACCTGGCCCGCACGGCCGAGCGCGGCCTGTTCGACTTCTTCTTCCTCGCCGAAGGGCTGCGCCTGCGCGAGCACAAGGGGCGCATCCACGACCTGGACGTCGTCGGAAGGCCCGAGTCGCTCACCGTCCTGGCCGCGCTGGCCGCCGTCACCGAGCGGCTCGGCCTCGCGGGCACCGTCAACGCGACCTTCAACGAGCCCTTCGAACTGGCCCGCAGATTCGCCTCGCTCGACCACCTCAGCGCGGGCCGCGCCGCCTGGAACATCGTCACCACCTCGGACGCCTTCACGGGCGAGAACTTCCGGCGCGGCGGCTACCTCGACCGGGCCGACCGGTACACCCGGGCCGCCGAGTTCCTGGCGACGGCGCGTGAGCTGTGGGACTCCTGGACGCCGCAGGGCCGGCCGCGTCCCTTCGTACACCACGGGGAGCACTTCACCATCGAGGGCGAGTTCACCGCCCCGCGCTCCCCGCAGGGGCACCCCGTCGTGATCCAGGCGGGGGACTCGCCCGAGGGACGGGAGTTCGCCGCGTCGGCCGCCGACGTGATCTTCACCCGGCACGGCACACTGGAGGCGGGCCGCGCCTTCTACGCCGATGTGAAGGGGCGGCTCGCGAAGTACGAGCGGGACGCCGACGACCTGTTGATCATGCCCGGGGTCACCTGCGTCCTCGGCGACACCGCGGCCGAGGCCCAGGAGAAGGCCGCCGAGATCCGCCGCAAGCAGGTCTCCCCGCAGAACGCGATCCTCGCCCTGGAGCAGGTGTGGGGCGTGGACCTCTCCTCGTACGATCCGGACGGGCCGCTGCCCGACATCGACCCGGACCCCGCCTCCGACCTGGCCCAGGGCCGCGTGAAGATCGCCGACCCCCTCGCCGTCGCCGCGAAGTGGCGGGCCCTGTCGGAGGCCAAGGGGCTCTCCATCCGCCAGACCGTCATCGAGACCACCGCCCGCCAGTCCTTCATCGGCACGCCCCGGTCGGTCGCCGAGGAGCTGGCGGAGTTCGTACGCACCGACGCCGCCGACGGCTTCATCCTCGTCCCGCACCTCACGCCCGGCGGTCTCGACGACTTCGTCGAGAAGGTGGTGCCCCTGCTCCAGGAGCGCGGCGCGTACCGCACGGAATACGAGGGCGCGACGCTGCGCTCCCACCTCGGGCTGCGCGAGCCCGTATGGAAGGGTTGATCACCATGAGCACCGAGAACGCCGAGCATGCCGAGGCCTCCGAGAACGCCGCCGCCGACGCCGTACGGGAGTGGAAGCACTGGCACGAACAGCGCACCGAGACGGTCGCCGCCCCCTACGGGCCGCTCGCTCTCACCGGCACGCACTGGCTCGCGGACCATCCGGATGGTTCGATCCCGGACATCCCGGGACGGTGGGCCGAGACCCCCGACGCGGTCGTCCTGACCGCCCGCGCCGAGGACGGTCTGACCGTCGACGGACAGCCCCTGACCGGCGAGGCCCGGCTGGGCGCCGACAGCGGCCCGGCCGCCGCCCGCGTCGCGCACGGCGAGCGCAGGCTCGTCGTCATCCGGCGCGAAGGGCTCTGGGCGGTACGCGACTTCGACCCGGACGCCGCCACGCGCCACGCCTTCAAGGGCATCGACGCCACCTCGTACGACGCGCGCTGGGCCGTGCCCGGACGCTTCACGCCGTACGGCGAGGACCGCACCGTCACGGTCGGCAACGCGGACGGCAAGGAGCGCGGCCTCGGCCTCGGCGGTGCGCTCTCCTTCCGCCTCGGGGGAGTCGAGCACACCCTCCAGGTGAGCGTCGAGGCCGATGGCTCGCTCTGGGCCGTTTTCGCGGACGCCACCAGCGGCACGTCCAGCTACCGCTTCCGGTTCCTGCGGCCCGCCGCGCCCGACGCCGAAGGGCGCACCACGGTCGACTTCAACCGCGCGCTGCTGCCCCCGTGCGCCTTCGCCGACCACTTCATCTGCCCCTTCCCGCCGCCCGGCAACACCCTGGTCACGGGGATCGCGGCGGGAGAGCGGAACCTCATCGGCCGCTGACGCGGCGTCAGGGGGAGACGGAACGACGGCCGGTCGACGGCCGAAAGGAGCCCTTGTGCGGCCGGTCCTCGCCCCCCAATACTCCCGAGCAGCGCTTGTCAGGGGCACGGCGTATCCGGAATCCGGGCCTGCTCTTTGGCTGCGCCTCACGGGTCCTCAACCCACGCGGACCCACTGACTTCCCTCGGGAGGGAACAACGTGAGGATCAAGCGCACCATCCCCCACGCCGGTACGGCGAGACGTACCCGTCTGCTCGCCGTGGCCACCGGGCTCGTCGCCGCCGGAGCGCTCGCCGTGCCCGCGGCCAACGCGCAGGACGGCATGGCGGCCTTCAGCGCCTCGCAGCTCGAACAGGCCAGTGACGCCGTGCTCGACGCCGATGTCGCGGGCACCGCCTGGGGCGTCGACCCGAAGACCAAGCAGGTCGTCGTCACCGCCGACAGCACGGTCTCCAAGGCCGAGATCGCCGAGATAAAGGCGGCCGCCGGGTCCAACGCGGACGCGCTGAAGATCCAGCGCACCCCGGGCAAGTTCCAGAAGTACATATCCGGCGGCGACGCCATCTACGCGAGCAACTGGCGCTGTTCGCTCGGCTTCAACGTGCGCAACAGCGCGGGCACCTACTTCTTCCTGACCGCCGGTCACTGCACCGACGGCGCGACGACGTGGTGGGCCAACGCGGCGAGGACCACCGTGCTCGGCACCACGTCGGGATCCAGCTTCCCGACGAACGACTACGGCATCGTCCGTTACACCAACGACTCGATCACCAAGTCCGGCACCGTGGGCAGCCAGGACATCACGCGCGCCGCCGATCCCACGGTCGGGCAGAACGTCACCCGGCGCGGCTCCACCACCGGCACGCACAGCGGCCGGGTCACCGCGCTGAACCAGACCGTCAACTACGGCGGCGGCGACGTCGTCTACGGCATGATCAGGACCACGGTCTGCGCCGAGCCCGGCGACAGCGGCGGCCCGCTGTACTCCGGCACCACGGCGCTCGGTCTGACCTCCGGCGGCAGCGGCAACTGCTCGTCCGGCGGCACGACCTTCTTCCAGCCGGTCACCGAGGCGCTGCGCGCGTACAGCGTCAGCGTCTACTGAGGACCGCGTACATAAGTCACAGCAGGATGAGCCCCCGCCCGGCTTCCGGGCGGGGGCTCGCCCTCTTCCAGGGGGCGAGCTACCTTCGAAGTGGACGCCCAACACGCCCACTTCGGATCCTGGGGGGCCGGCATGGTCGAGGAGCTGGTGGCGGCGGGAGTGACCGCGGGGTCTGCCGGAGCGGTCTATGTGCTGGCGGCGGCGCGCGTCGTCAAGCAGTACGAGCGGGGTGTGGTGCTGCGGCTCGGGAAGCTGCAGCGCGCGGTGCGCGGCCCGGGGTTCACCATGATCGTGCCCTTCGTGGACCGGCTCCGTAAGGTCAACATGCAGATCGTGACGATGCCGGTGCCCGCGCAGGACGGCATCACGCGCGACAACGTCACGGTCCGGGTCGACGCGGTCATCTACTTCAAGGTCGTCGACGCCGCCGAGGCCGTCGTGCAGGTGGAGGACTACCGCTTCGCCGTCTCGCAGATGGCGCAGACGTCCCTGCGCTCCATCATCGGCAAGAGCGACCTCGACGACCTGCTCTCCAACCGCGAGAAGCTCAACCAGGGCCTGGAGCTGATGATCGACAGCCCGGCCATCGGCTGGGGCGTGCAGATCGACCGGGTCGAGAT
>NZ_JBSFTT010000047.1:0-42445 GCF_053591415.1 Streptomyces sp. NPDC003032
CCACCATGCACAACCTCGCCCTCGCCGCATGAACCAGCAGACCAGCCGCCCACTTCGCGCTGGGTGACCACGGCCTTCTGCAACACCCTTTAGGCCGACGCGCGTTCAGAGGCCGCCAAGGCGGCGCTGGGCGTGCACGACACTCCGAGCTGAACATGGACGCCCGGCTGTGTTGAATGGAACCCGGAGCGTACGCACACGCGGAGGCCGAGATGTCCGAGTACCAGCACTATCAGTTCCTTGCCGTCGACCGGCCGTTGTCCGACGAGCAGGTCGCTGAGGTCCGCGAGTTGACCTCCCGCGCTGCTCTCACCCGCACCACGTTTGTGAACAGCTATCAGTGGGGTGACTTCAAGGGCAGCTGCGACCAGCTCATGGAGAAGTACTACGACGCCCACCTCTATTTCGCGAACTGGGGCTACCGCAAGGTCATCCTGCGATGGCCCGCCGAGCAGCTCCCCTTGCATATCGCCGAGCGGTACTGCACCGGCGCATCAGCTGACGCCCGCCAGCACGGCGGACACGTCCTCATCACGCTGGTCTCCGATGACGAGGACGGGGAGTTCGACGACTTCAACGACCTCTTCGACTTCGGCGACTACGCAGACACCGGCCGCGAAGAGCAATGGCTTCCCTCGATAGCCGAAGCGCGCCTCGACGTCGCGGCCGGGGACCTGCGTCTGCTCTACCTGGCCTGGCTGCTCTGCCTCAACAACAACGACCTGGACGACGACGATGTCGAGCCCGTGCTGCGGCGCACCTGATCGAGTACGGGCTCCCAGGCTGTGGCGCGCCGGCCTCCGGGGCCGCGTACGGGGCGGGCGGTGCGGACGACGAAGCGGGCGGCCTCCTCGAAACCGAGCGGCTGGATCTCGATGACCGCGGCCGAAGTGAGTACGTCGCCGGCCTCGACGACCTCGCCGTACACACGGCGCTGCGGCAGGTCAGCAGGAGCGGGGAGTCCGCGTCGAGTTCGGTGTTCAGGCGCCAGACGGCCTTGGCGCGCAGGGGCGGTGGCATTTCGTCGAGTCCGTCGACGACGGGAAGGATGCGGCCGGTGGCCACGAGATCCCGGGCGGGCACGGAACCCGAGGTTCCCTCGGTCCCCAGTGTGGGGTAGGCGGCGATGAGGTCGTCCGCGAGCCATTCACGCAGGCTCTGGCGGTCGGGCTGCCACGTGGACGCCTGGAAGAGAACAGGGACGGGATCACCGGTGCCGCGGCGTTCGAGCAGGTCGAGGGTAAAGCACATGGCGAACACGGTCTTCCCGCTGCCGGGAGCGCCGAGGACGACAAGGCGGCGGGAGGGCACAAGCTCGTACAGCTGGACGATCTCGGGGAGTCGCCCGAACAAGTCGGGGCGTCGGGCGTCGTCCTCGGGCGGTCGGCCGATGGTGTCGTCGAGGTCGGACAGCCACGCAGCGGCTGGGGCCCAGTGAATCGGGAGGGACTCGGGGTCCTGGAGCCGACGCAGCCGCCACTCCGACTGCCACTGCTCTCTCACGGCCCTGGCGAGAGCGTCGGCCGCCCGGTCCAATTGCTCGTCGGGCGGGGTCAAGCCGGGGGAGAAGCCGTGCTGTGGACAAGGCCCGCGAGTGCGACGAAGAAACCCAGGAGGGACACGAGCGGTCCCGTCGCATTGAGACCACCGCGTGCAGCGACCGCGGCGACGGCACCCGTGGCGATCACCGCGCCCACCCACAGCCCACGCCGCCAGTACCTCATCCGTCGCGTCCCCCATCCCGTGCTACATCGGTACGCGACATCGTCCCTGGGCAGTCACGCCACAGGGCGACCTTATTCCCCAACCGCCCCGGCTGCGGCGAGCACTCGTCAACGGGGGGATCCCTCATCGGAGGGTCCGGCTCACAACGGTCGAACCACTGCCGTACGTACTGTGCTGCTGCTGGCCCGGCTCGGGCCACTGCGAGTCCAGTGCCCTACGCACCAGCTGTCGGCGCAGCGCTGTTCACCCTGGCGTTCGTCGCCCAGGTGCAGCGCCTGGCCCACCGCCATCGACTGTGCGGGCGCGCGGGCGACAATGGCGTAGCTCGGGGGTCGGCCTGCCGGTCACGAGTTCGTCTGCGATGAGTCGTCCGACGGTGGGCGCCAGGGTGATGGCGGAGTGCATGACGGCGACGTAGACAGATCGATCGTGTGTCGCGTACCCGATGGCGGGTCCGTGCGCGGGCGTTGGGCGTGCGCCGGTGCGGTAGCCCAGCAGGCGGCACTGGTCGCTTCCTTGGAAGGCCGCTTTCAGGTGCTGGAGCGCGTCTTGAGCGGCCTGTGCTGATGATGTTGCTGTGCCTTCGGCGTGGGGCACGACCAGCAAGAGGTCGCCGTCCCGTACCTCTCGGACCTCGAAATCAGGATTTGCCACGATGGTCTTGACCAGGCCAGGCGGTGCTGTGACCCGCGCGAGGGTGGCCGGGGAGGCGGCGATGGCCAGGTCGGCCGATAGCGGCTCGCAGAGCTTGGGGACTCCTGTTCCGGCAGCGAGTACGACGGTTGCGGCGGCGTGGACTCCGGTCGAGGACAGCACTCCCTCGACGCGTCCGTTGGTCACGTGCAAGGAGGTGACCGCGGTGTTGTGGAGCACGGTTGCTCCGTGGGCGCCGGCGGCTGCCACGAGTGCGTGGGTCATGGCCGTTGGGTCGACGCCTGCGTCGCTCGGGGTGTGGATGGCGTGGTCGGGTGGGTGCCGGAGGTTGGGCTCCAGGGCTGCGATGTCGCTTCGTCCGATGCGCAACTGGCCTGGGCCCGGCCGTGAGTCCTGCGCCGGGGTGTCGGCCCAGGACAGCGAGCCGGTCCGGCGGACGGTGACATGGGGCAGTTCGTTCTCCAGGCGTCGGTAGTCCGCCAGGACGTGTTCGCGAAGGTCTTGAGCTCCGCCGGGCCAGTGGCCTCCCGCGCCGCGGACCCAGGCGAACGAGTCCTTGGTGACCCCGGTGGCCGACGCAGGGCCTTGCTCGATAGTTCCGCCGCGGTGCACTCCTTACCCTTCTGCGTAAGAATCTTGGCCAGCGTTTCCGTGGCAACGTTCGTCAGACGGCCCCAACAGAGTGCCTGCACAGGAGTCACCTTGGTTGAAATCAACCAGATCTCCTGAACATCCCCGAAATCGGGATAATCCGGGTCGCTTTTCACGGGGCCAAAGAGTTCGACAGCTGTCCGCTCTTCCAGTGCATCCGCAATGCACGCTAACGGAAGTCGCGGGATGCCCTTTAATGTCGCACGGTCCACGAGCGAGTAGGAGACGACGAACAGTAGCTACGCGAGGCGCCTTTTAAGTGGGCTCTCCTCGACGCCCCAAATCGTCCTTCCAGGCAGCGATCTTCGACTCATCCCGCTCGCCGGCTTGCGGGCCGGGGTGTACTCGACGCCGGCCACCTCCCGGCATCCCTCCGGCGTAGCGCGGCCGATACCAACCTCACGGCCCGACGTAACCCACGCGGTTAAAGATCGCTACGGGAAACCTTTAGTAGAGCAGGTTGAAGTATTCCTGCATGCCCGCCAGGCGGTCGCTGTCGAAACCGGCCCAGCAGAGGAGGACCTCGTCACCAGAGTGATAGTAGGTGCTGAACCCTACGGGGCCATTTTCGCCTTCTTCGCGGTAGCAAATATCCACGCGGTCTTGCTCGCAAGATCTCCACCACACGCTGGAGGACACGAGTTCGGTCTCCGGTGTGGCGTGATGGCCGTATTTCGTCACGGTGTCGCGCACATGGCCTTGGCCGACGGTTGGCAGAACCTGGGAGTCGCGGCAGCGCATGGGGCGGCCCTGCCCAGGCGTCAACCAGCACTTCCGTTGGTCCGTTGGGCAGGCGCACGCCGATTGGCCGGATCTGTGTGTTGAGAGAGAGGGGGGTGGTGTTCCGGTCAGTCGTGGAGTGGGCGAGCGATGCGGCGGTGGCGCGTAACCGACCGGGGCGCGTCGGCCGTGGATCGGATACGCCCACGGCGTGTTGAGCCACCGTCCCGTCCGCGGCGCCCGCAGTGTCCGCTGGCTGAATCATCACCCCAGATCGGGGGAGATCTCGGCCGAGATGCCGACGGTGCGGTGGAGCGTCGATCCGGTCCGGACCGGGCGTGTTCGGCGTGCCCGTACGCGCACTGGCCGCGTTCTTTTCCGCACAGTCCGGTTTGCGGCGGAGTTGCCGGGGCACACGCGCCGTTGCGGCATTTGGCGGTCGGCCTTGATGCGCGGTCGGCGGAGCGAAATGGCGAGCGGTGACGCAAAAGCACCGGCGGAGCACTCTCCGTGCAACCTCAGGGGGTTGCTTGCACGTGACTCGCCGTGAAGACTGTGGCCGAGTTCTATCGAAACGAAGATGTTCCGAGGGGGGCGCATCATGCCAATCGTGGCACGGCACGCGCTGCGATTGCGTACTCCCGCACACCCGTTTCGAACGGCCGGGACTGGAGGTCCGCTGTCCGTCCAGGAGCCGGGAGGGGCCCGCGCGTATCCGGTGCGCGGGAGGTATCGCCGAGGGGGATGGTTATGTCGGGTTGGCACGCCGCACGACGGGGCAGACTGCGGGGCCGTGGTCGACCGTGCAGCCGCGGCGGCATCCTGCACCGCATGTGCTGAGGCCCGGGAGTCCGTTTCGGTGTCGGACTGACGCCGATTGACCGCCCCGACGTACGAGGACGTACGAGGACGTACGAGGACCCCGCGGGGCACGTGCCGTTCTTGGTCATGTCCAGGCGACAGTGACACAGCCGTGTCCAGGGCTGTGCCGCCCCGGCCGACCCGGTCCACCACACCCCTGTGCGCGTGACTCCACCGTGCCCGCACGCGCCAAGCCGCTAGCAAGGGAGACAAGGTGATCAGCAAGCAACCGACGGGCGAGCGACCCCTCTTGGAGGAGTTACCCGACCGCTGGCGGGGCTTACGCGAGACCGGGCCGGTGCGGTACGACGAGACCCAGCGCGTCTGGCAGGTGCTTGACCACGAGACCGTCTCCGCCGTGCTCGCCGACCCGGCGACGTACTCCTCGGAGCTCTCCACTCTCGCACCCACCCAGTCCGACTTCGAGACCTTCACCCAGGGCAACTTCGTCGGCATGGACCCGCCGGAGCACCGGAAGCTCCGCGCCTTGGTGAGCCAGGCGTTCACTCCGCGCGTCGTACAAGGACTCGAACCCCGCATCGAGGCCGTCTGTGCCCGGTTGCTGGACGCCGTGGGCGATCGCGACCGGTTCGACCTGGTCGACGCGCTGGCCTATCCGCTGCCGATCATCGTCATCGCCGAACTCCTTGGCATCCCCGCGGAGGAACACCGGCTCTTCCAGGAGTGGGCCAGCGTGCTGTTCGGCGGCGACCAGCTCGGCGAAGCGCCCGACATGGCCGACCTGGAGCGGGCGCTGGAAGCCATCGCTCCCACCGTGCGCGAGATGAACGGTTACATGCTGGAGCACATCCGCGCCCGCCGCGCCGACCCCGGTGACGACCTCACCAGCAGACTCATAGCCGCCGAGGTGGACGGTGTCCGCCTCGGCGACCAGGAGATGGTCGGCTTCGTAGCCTTGCTGCTGGTGGCCGGGCACATCACCACGACCGCGCTGCTGGGCAACACGATCGTCACCTTCGACCGGTACCCCGACACGGATGCCGCGCTGCGCGCCGACCCCACGCGCGTCCCGGCCGCCGTCGAGGAGGTCCTGCGCTGGCTGCCGCCCTTCCCCGAACTGGGCCGCAGGGTCACCCGGCCCGTGGTCCTCGGCGGACACGAGATCCCGGCCGACACGATGCTGATGGCTCATCTCGGCGCCGCCAACCGGGATCCCGCCCGGTTCACCGCCCCCGACGTCTTCGACGCGGCCCGAAACCCCAACCCCCACTTGACTTTCGGGCACGGCATCCACTTCTGTTTCGGCGCGCCGCTGGCCCGGCTGGAAGCGCGGATCGCTCTTCACATGTTGCATGAACGATTCCGCAAACTGGTGATCCCCTCCTACGAGGACATCGTCTACCAGAACCCGGCCGTCCTCATCGGCGTACGACATCTGCCTGTAGAGGTCGGCAGACCGTAGTCCCCGGCGCACGCAGCGCCCCCCGGCCGGCCCGCACCGCTCGTTCCCGGGCTGGATCGGCACACCCCGCACATGAGACCCATCCAACGGGAGTCCCCTTCTCATGCCGTACACCATCCCCCCCGCCCCGGTCGCCTTACGGGCACCGTCCGTATTACGCCGTGAGCTGCAAGACCGTCTCGATGACCTGGCCCGGACCCACCGGGTGCCCGGCGCCCAACTGGCCCTGGACACCGGCAGCGACGTCGTCGCCGTGCACACCGGTACCGCCGACGTCACCACCGGCAGCCCCTTCACCGCGGACACCGCGGTCCCTCTGGGATCACTGACCAAGCCCTTCACCGCCGCGCTCGTCATGCTCCTGGCCGACGACGGAGACCTCGACCTGGACGAGCCGGCCGCCGAGCACCTGGTCGAGCTGGCCGACACCCCAGAAGTGACGATCCGCCAACTCCTTTCCCATACCGGCGGCTTGCCCACAGGGCCCGACTCCGACACCGCCGCCGCGACCACCCCCGCGCGCTATTTGACGGCCGTCTGCACCGCCCGCGATCTGCTGTTCACGCCCGGGACCGACTTCTCCTACTCCAACGCCGGCTACGTCGCCGCCGGACGGCTGGTGGAGACGGTCACCGGCATGCCGTGGCACGAGGCCGTGCGGGCGTTGCTTCTCGAACCCCTCGGTGTCCTGCCCGCGTTCGTCGGCGACGCCGCGCCCGTGCGTCCGGTGGCCGCGGGGCACGCCGTCAACACCGTCACTGGGCAGGCCGTCGCCGCCCGGCAGAACCTGGCGTCGCTGGAGGCACCGGCCGGCGCGCTGCTCGTGAGCGCCCTGGACCTGGTCGCGTTCGGCAACGCGCTGACCGGCCGCTCGGATCTGCTGCCGCCCGCCGTCGCCAAGGAGATGCGCCGGGCCGAGACCGCCGCCGATCCGGGGACGCTCGCCGACGGCTGGGGTGCCGGACTCGCCCTGTACCAGCGGGACGGCCGGGCGTGGTGCGGCCACGACGGCAACGCCCAGGGCACGTCCTGCCACCTGCGGGCCGACCCGGAGAGCGGAGTCGTGGTGGCCTTCACGGGCAACGCCGGGGGCGCCACCGCTCTCTGGCGCGACCTCGCCGAGTACCTGGACCAGCTCACCGGCATCCGGGTGCCCGCCGAGGCGCTCACCACGGACCGCGGCCGTCCCGTCGGCCTGCCCGACTGCGCGGGCACCTATCGCAACGGCACCATGACCTACCGCGTCGTGCCCGGACCGGACGGTACGCCGGCCCTGTCCGTCGACGGAGACCTGCCCCTTCCGCTGGTCTGCTACGCCGACCTGTCCTGCGATCTGCGAGATCCGGCCACCGGGCGTGTCGAACCCGGTGGCCGGTTCCACCGCGATCCGGCCACCGGCACGATCGACCGGGTGCAGATATCCGGGCGCACCGCGCGCCGCGCCGACGACGGCTGAGTACGGTCATCGCCGCCCCGGGCTCCGACGGGCACGGCTTCCGGCCGGGGGCGGGTTGCCGGCCGCCGCCGGTCTTCGGCCTTGGTCGGCACCGGTTCCGTCCGGTTCGGTTCGATCTGGTTCAGTCCGGTTTCGCACGATCCGGTTTCGCACGATCCGGTTTCGCACGATCCGGTTCGGTCCGATTCGGTCCGGTTCGGTTCGGTCGAGGACTGATGGCGCGTCGGTTCCGGTTGCCTCGGGGGCCGGCCGCGGGCCCAGCACTCGTCGCCTGGGGGCTGGTACGTGTAGCCGCCTTGCCGTGTGGCACCGGTTCCGGTGGCGGTTCGACGTGGCCGGTCCGGACCGGCGGGGCCCCGTCGCTGGACCACTGATCGACGGTTCGACCTTCGGGTTCGGTGGTTCGGCCTCCGGGCTTGGCGGTTCGGCCAACCGGCTCGGTGGTCCGGTTGTGGGGCCCGGTGGGCTCGGGCGTCGCCGGTGGTCGCGGTCGAGCGGTCAGCGGATGCCTTGGCTCGCCCGGCGGTCCCGGTGGTGGGGCGCTCGCCAGGGTGGCCCACCACCGGGACTGGTGAGCCGTTCGTCGGAGGCACGGCTCAATCGCCGGCCCACGCCCGTCGGTCAACGCACCACCCCGCCGTACGCCGTCCGCTCCGCACCAGGTCACCATCCCGTTCCACCGCACCGTCGCACCACCCCGTTCCACTGCATCACCGCATCACCGCGCACACCCGGTGTGTCACGTCCGATCCAGCGCACCGTCCACGAGGCGAGGCCGGGATCGTCCGCGTGGCCCGCGTCGCATCGCCCCGCTCTCCAGAAGGACTTCACCCATGACGGACCTGCACGACAAGCCCGCACCGGCGTCCTCCCTGCCGCAGGGCGGCCCCACCGCCGACGCGCCGGAGAACGCGGCGGCTTCGGCGTATCCGACGCTCGGCGAGCTCTTCACCGCCTGGGTGACCCGAACCCCGGACGCACCGGCCCTCACCGACGGCCGACGGACCTGGACCTACCGTGAACTGGCCGACCGTACCGACCGGTTGGCCGCGCACCTGATAGGCCGGGAAGCGGGGCCGGACCGGGTGGTGGCCCTGGTCCTGCCGCGCTCCATGGAGCTGATCGCGGCGGAGCTGGCCGTCGCTCGGGCGGGCGCCGCCTTCCTGCCCGTGGACCCGGCGTACCCCGCTGAGCGCCGTGCGCTGATGCTCGCCGACGCCGCGCCCGCGCTCACCCTGGACGATCCGCGCCAGGTGCGCGAACTGCTGGAGACCGGAGAGGTAGCGGGACACACGGATGGCCCCGGCGTGGACGCGGACCACGCGGCGTACGTCATCTACACCTCCGGTTCCACCGGCACCCCCAAGGGCGTGACGGTGACCCACCGCGGCATCGGCGGCTTCACCTCGGCCGCCGCCGAGCGGTACACGGTGGGTCCCGGCGACCGGGTACTCCAGTTCTCCTCGCCGAGCTTCGACGCCTCCGTCCTGGAGCTGTTCGTCTCCGTCCTGTCCGGTGCCACGCTCGTCGTACCGCCGAACGGGCCCTGGCTGGGCGACGAACTCGCCGCGGTCCTGGACGAGCACCGCATCACCCACGCCCTCATCCCGCCCGCCGCGCTGGCCTCTCTGCCTGACCCCGCGCTGGGCACCGCCCGCCACCTGCGCACGCTGATCGTGGGGGCCGAGGCCTGCCCGGCCGGGCTCGTGGACCGCTGGGCACCCGGCCGCCGGATGATCAACTCCTATGGCCCGACCGAAACCACCATCGTCGCCACGTGGACCGGACCGCTCACCGCGGGCAGCGGTACGCCGACGATCGGCGGCGCTCTGCCGCACACCCGGGTGTACGTCCTGGACGCCGCGATGCGGCCCGTGCCGCCCGGCGCCGACGGCGAGTTGTTCGTGGGCGGTGACGCGGTGGCCCGCGGCTACCTGGGCCGCCCCGGGCTGACGGCGGCGCGCTTCGTCGCCGATCCCTTCGGCGCGCCCGGAGCGCGTCTGTACCGCACCGGTGACCGGGTGCGGTGGACCGCCGAGGGCGAGCTGGAGTTCCTGGGCCGCCTTGACCGGCAGGTGAAGATCCGCGGCTTCCGGATCGAGCCGGGCGAGATCGAGGCGGCGTTGCGCCGGGCCGGCGACGGCGCCGTCGGCGAGGCCGTGGTCGTGGTACGCGAGGACGTGCCGGGCCATCAGCGCCTCGTCGCCTACGTCACCGCAACCACGCAGGCTGCGCCCGCCAGCAGCCCCGCCAGCAGCCCCGCCACGCAGGCTGCGCCCGCCCCCCAGGCTGGGCCCGGCCGCGCCACCCAGGCTGGCCCCGTCAGCCCCGTCAGCCCCGTCAGCCCCGCCAGCTCCGTCAGTCCCGTCAGCCCTGCCGGCCCCGTCGGCCCAAGCGGCACTGACGGCCCCATCGTCGCCTCGACCGCCTCCGCCGCGCACCCCATCGACCCGGTCGTCCTGCGCGCCGCCATCGGGGCCATGCTGCCCGGGCACATGGTGCCGTCCGCCATCGTGGTGCTCGACCGGATGCCGCTCACCCCGCAGCACAAGATCGACCGGCGGGCCCTGCCCGCGCCGGAGCGGTCGGTGGCGGCCGGTCATGTGCCGCCGCGGTCGGCCCAGGAGCGCGCCCTCGCCGGGATCTGGGCGGATGTCCTGGGCGTCGACGCGGTCGGGATCACCGACGACTTCTTCGAATTGGGCGGTGAGTCGATCCTCGCCGCCCGTGTGCTCGCCCGCGTCCGGGACGACCTGGGCGTCCGGCTGACCGTGCGGGACGTGTTCACCGCGCGGACGATCGCCGCGCTCGCGCCCCTGCTCGCCGACCCGTCGGCCGCCGCGCCGCCGGAGCCGATCCCGCCGGCCCCCCGCGAGGCCGGACTGCCGCTGTCCAGCGCGCAGCGGCGGCTGTGGTACCTGGACGACCTCACCGCGGGCGGCACCGAGTACAACACCGGCGTCTCCCTCAGGCTGCGCGGCGCCCTGGACCCGGACGCGCTGCACCGCTCCCTGCTCCGTCTCGCGGCCCGGCACGACTCCCTGCGCACCACGTTCCCCACGGTCGACGGCCAGGGCGTCCAGCGTGTCGCGCCGGAGCCGGACGTACCCCTGCGGACGGCCGATCTCACCGGCGTACCCGACGCACGGCGCGCCGAGGCCGCCGAGAAGCTGCTCACCGAGGAACTCGGCCACCCGTTCGACCTGGCGGCCGGGCCGCTCACCCGTGCGCTGCTCCTACGGCTCGCCGCCGAGGACCACCTGCTGCTCCTGGCCCAGCACCACATCGTCACCGACGGCTGGTCGGTCGGCATCCTCACCCGCGAACTCGCCGCCCTCTACCACGCGGAGGCCACAGGTGAGCCGGACGGACTGACGCGACCCGGTGTCCAGTACCCGGACTTCGCGGTGTGGGAGCGCCGACAGCGGGCCGGTGACGCGGACACCGCCGACCTGGCCTACTGGAAGCGGCACCTGGCGGGCCTCCAGCACCTGGAGCTGCCCACGGACCGGCCGCGTCCCGCCGAGCGCACCACCGTCGGCGCGACCCACCGGCACGTGCTGCCCGAGGAGTTGACGTCCCGGCTGCGGCAACTGGCCGCGGGCCGCGGCACCACGGCGTTCACCCTGTTCGCGGGCGCCGCCGCGCTGCTGTTCTCCCGCTACTCGGGACAGCGCGACATCGCGCTCGGCACCGTCACCAACGGGCGCGGTCGCCAGGACCTGGAGGACGTACCGGGCTTCTTCGCCAACACCGTGGTGCTCCGCGGCGAAGTGGACGAACGCGCGACCGTGGACCGGTTCGTGGAGACGATGCGGTCGACGGTGCTTGACGCCTTCGCCCATGACGGGGTTCCGTTCGACCGGGTGGTGGAGGAGCTGGCCCCGCCCCGCGACCCGAGCCGCACCCCGCTGGTGCAGGTGCTCGTCGTACAGCAGACCGCCTTTACCGCACCACCGCTCGCCGGTGGTCTGCGCGTCACCGAACACCCGCTGCCTCGCCCGGCCGCCCGCTTCGACCTGGTCCTGGAGTTCGCGCCGGAGGCGGACGGCGGCTGTGCGCTGACCGTGGAGTTCAACAAGGACCTGTTCGACGCGGCGACCGTGACCCGGATGACCGGTCACCTGCATCGGCTCCTCGAGGGCATGGCGGACGGCCCGGGCCGCACGCTGGCCGAACTGCCCATGCTCGCGGCCGAGGAACAGCGCGCGCTGGTGGAGAGCTGGAATCCGCCCACCCGCGCGGCGCGGCAGAACGAGTACGGCACGCTGCCCGCACTGCTCCACGCCCAAGCGGCCCGGACCTCGGACCGTACCGCCGTCGTCTGCGGCGAGGTCCGGCTCGACTACGCCGAAGTCGCCCGGCGCGCGTCCCGCCTTGCCCGACTGCTCGTCGCGCGCGGCGCTGGACCCGAGACGTTGGTCGCGCTCTGCCTGCCGCGCTCCGCCGACCTCGTGCCCGTGCTGTGGGCGGTGCTCGCCTCGGGCGCCGGCTACCTCCCGGTCGACCCGGCCTATCCCGCCGAGCGGGTCCGCCTCATGCTCGACGACGCCCGGCCCGCCCTCGTCCTCGCCACCCGGGAGACCGCCGCCGCGCTGCCCCCGGAGTGCGTACCGCTGCTCCTGGAGGACCACGCCACCCCGAACGCGCCCGACGCCCAGCCGACCGACGCCGAACTGACGGACGCCGACCGGCTCCGGCCGCTGTTGCCGGACCATCCCGCGTACGTCATCTACACCTCTGGTTCCACGGGCCGCCCCAAGGGCGTGGTGGTCAGCCATCGCAGTGTCGCCGCGCTGGCCGAGTGGACGGGGGAGCGGTTCGGGCCCGAGGGCCTGGCCCATGTGATCGCCTCCACCTCCCTCAACTTCGACGTCTCGGTGTTCGAACTGATCTGCCCCCTGGTGGCCGGCGGCACCGTCGAGGTGGTCGCCGACCTGCCGGCCCTCGCCGACGGCACCGGGCCCCGGCGCGCCACACTGCTCAGCGGCGTGCCGTCCGTCGTCTCCCGGCTCGTCGCGGGCGGTACGGCACCCCTGACCGCCGACACAGTCGTCCTCGCCGGCGAGGCCCTGTCCGCGCAGACCGCGCAGGATGTGCGGGCCGCCATGCCCGGCTGCCGGATCGCCAACGTCTACGGCCCCACCGAGGCCACCGTGTACGCCACCGCCTGGTTCGCCGGTGACCGGCTGCCGGAGCAGGCCCCGCCCATCGGCGACCCGGTGGCGCTCACTCGCGCCTACGTACTGGACACCTCCCTGCGGCCGCAGCCCATCGGCGTCCCCGGCGAGCTGTACCTCGGGGGCGGCGGCCTGGCCCGCGGCTATCTGAACCGGCCCGGACTGACCGCCGCCCGGTTCGTCGCCGACCCGTTCGGCGCGCCGGGAGAGCGCATGTACCGCACCGGCGACCTGGTGCGCCGCCGCTCCGACGGCGTACTCGAATACGTGGGCCGGACGGACCAGCAGGTCAAGGTGCGCGGCTTCCGCATCGAACTGGGCGAGGTGGAGGAGGCGCTGCGCGGCTGCGCGGGCGTGGCCGAGGCGGCCGCCCTCGCCGCCACCGACGGCGACGGCAACCGGCGCCTGATCGGCTACGTCGTCCCGGCCGCCGGGCAGCACACCGAACCCGATGCGGTGCGCCGGGACCTCGGCCGTACGCTGCCCGACTACATGGTCCCGACGACCGTCGTCGTACTGGACGCCCTGCCGCTCAACCCCAACGGCAAGCTCGACCGCGGCCGGCTCCCCGGCCCCGGCCCCGCCGTGCGCGCGGTCCGCCACGTCGCGCCCCGCACACCCACCGAGGCCACCCTCGCCGGGATCTGGGCGGAGGTGCTGCGGGAGGAACGCATCGGCGTCGACGACAACTTCTTCGAACTCGGCGGCGACTCGATCCTCAGCATCCAGGTGGTGGCCCGCGCCCGGCAGGAGGGCCTGCCGCTCACCTCACGGGACCTCTACCAGCACCAGACCGTGGCCGCCCTCGCGCACTGCGCGGACTCCGCGGTGGGCCCGCGCGAAGCAGCGCCCGCACCGCAGGCGGCCACCGGCACGGCCCCCCTGACCCCCATCCAGCACTGGCTGTACGACGCCGTCGGCGAACGCGCCGGCCACTTCTCCCAGGCGCTGTCCCTCCGGATGCCCGCCGATCTGGACCCGGCGGCGCTGGAGGACGCGCTGAACGACCTGGTCGCCCACCACGACGCCCTGCGCTCCCGCTTCACCGGCGACGAGTCGGCGGGCTGGCACATCGACGAGCGGACACCCCGCCTCCGACTGGCCCACCACACCGGTCCGGAGACGGACACCCCGCACCTCGGCCCGTTCGATCTCGCCCGGGGACCGCTGCTGCGGGCCGTGCTGCACGACCCAGGCACCGAACCCGGCACCGACGCGTCCCGCGTGCTGCACCTCGCCGTGCACCACCTGGTGGTCGACGGAGTCTCCTGGCGGCTGCTGCTCGAAGACCTGGACCGCGCCTACCGGGCCCGCCGCGCGGGCGAGGACGGCGCCGAGGCACTGCCCGCGAAGTCCTCACCGCTGCGCCAGTGGGCCCGCAGGCTGAACGCCCACGCGGTGGACGGCGGTTTCGACGACGAGCGCGCGTACTGGGCCGAGGCGGTCCCCGCCGCCGGGCCCGCCCTGCCCGCCGAACTGACGGGCGGCCCCGGCACCTACGCCGAGCAGAGGTCGCTCACCGTGCGTCTCGGCGCCGAGGAGACCTCTGCCCTGCTGCGCACCCTGCCCGACACCTACCGCACCCAGGCCAACGACGTCCTGCTCGGCGCGCTCGGCCGGGCGCTGTGCGGCTGGAGCGGCCGGGAGCGGGTGGTGGTCGACGTCGAGGGGCACGGCCGCGAGGAGCTCTTCGACGAACTGGACATCAGCCGCACGGTCGGCTGGTTCACGACCCGGCATCCCGTCGCGCTCGCCGTCCCCGAGGACGCCGGCTGGGACACCGTACTGAAACAGGTCAAGGAGCAGTTGCGCGCCGTGCCGCGCAACGGCCTCGGCCATGACGTGCTGCTCCGGTCGGCCGGTCCCGGGGCGTCGCCGCGCACCGCGGCCGCGCAGATCAGCTTCAACTACCTGGGCCGCATGGACACGCCGGAGGGCTCCGACAGCCTCTACCGGGGCACCGTACGCCCGTTGGAACTGGACGCCGACCCGGCGACCGAGCGGCCGCACGCCCTTGAGGTCGTCGGCCAACTTGTGGGCGACTCACTGGAGTTCACCTGGTTCTACGCCGACCAGCCGGGCCGCGAGGACACGGTCGCGGGCCTCGCCGGGCGCTTCACCGACGCGCTCACCGACCTGGCCCGGCACGCCACCCGGCCGGGCGCCGCAGGGCGTACCCCGTCCGACTTCCCGCTGGCCCGGCTCGACCAGGCCGCCGTGGACCGGATCACCGGTGCGGACCCGGCCGCGGTGGCCGACGTCCTGCCGCTGACGCCCACCCAGGCGGGCATGCTCTTCCACGGCCTGTCCCAGGACGACCGCGGCGTCTACGTCCAGCAGTTGACGTTCGTCCTGGACGGCGTGCCCGACCCGGCGGCCCTTGCCGAGGCCTGGCAGCACGTCACCGGCCGCACCGAGGTGCTGCGCGGCCGGGTCGTCTGGCAGGACGTACCCGAACCGCTCCTTGTGGTGGAGCGCCACGCGGCCGTGCCCGTCACCCACCTGGACTGGCGCGACCTCACGGAGGACGAGCGCCGTGCCCGCCTCGACGACCTGCTGGTCCGGGACCGCGCCGAGGGCATCGATCTCGAACGGGCCCCGCTCCAGCGCCTCCTGTTCGCCCGCGTCTCCGCCACCGCCGTGCGCGTGGTGTGGTCCTTCCACCATCTGCTGCTTGACGGCTGGAGCATGTTCCAGGTGCTCTCGGACGTCTTCGCCCACCACGCCGGACCCGACGCCGCCGCCCTCCCGCACCGCCCGTCCTACCGGGAGTACGTGTCCTGGCTGCGGCGGCGCGACCGGGAAGCGGCCGAACGGCACTGGCGGCGCAGGCTGTCCGGCCTGACCGAGGCCACGCCGCTGCCGTACGACCGCGAGCCGCGCGAGGCCCACCGCGCCGAGTCCACGCACGCGGTCCACGGCACGCTGCCCGCGGCCGCCACCCGGGCGCTGGAAGAGCTGGCCCGCACCTCGGGCCTCACCCTGAACACCCTGGTACAGGGCGCCTGGGCGCTGCTCCTCGCCCGGCAGGCGGGCCGCGACGAGGTGGTGTTCGGCACCACCGTGTCCGGCCGGCCGGCCGAGCTGCCCGGCGCCGAGGCCATGACCGGTCTGTTCATCACCACCCTGCCCACCCGGGTCACCGTCCCCGGCCACGGCTCCCTGCTCGACTGGCTGCGCGCGCTCCAGCACGACCAGAGCGAGGACCGGCGCTTCGACCATCTGCCGCTCACCCGGCTGAAGACGTACACCGAACTCCCGGAGCGTGTCGGGCTTTTCGACAGCATCGTCGTCTTCGAGAACTATCCGGTGGACGACGACCTCGCCGCCACCCACGGACTGCGCCTGAGCGGCCTGGAAGGCGTCGAGACCACCAACTACCCGCTGAGCCTCACCGCTTACCCGGGCGCGGAGCTGGGCCTGCGCCTCGGCTACGACCCCGAGCTGTTCGACGCCGACACGGCCGGGCGCATGGCCGAGTACCTCACCGTCCTGCTCACCGGCATGCCCACCGGTTCACCGCGCCCGCCCGCCCGGCTGCCGCTGCTCGGCCCGGACCGCCGCGAACAGGTCCTGCGCACCTGGAACGACACCGCCACCGACCTCCCCGACAGCACCGTCGCCGACCTCTTCGCCGCCCAGGTGCGCCGCACTCCCGACGCCGTGGCCCTGGAAGCCGGGGACGAGCACCTCACTTACCGCGAACTCGACGCCCGTGCCAACCAGTTGGCGGCACGGCTTGCCGGGGCGGGCGTACGTCCGGAACACCCGGTCGGCGTCCTCATGGACCGCTCCGTCGAACTGGTCGTCACCCAGCTGGCGCTCGTGCGCACCGGCGGCGTGTACGTGCCGCTGGACGGCAGGGCACCGGCCGAGCGGCTGCGTCGGACCCTGGCCGAGGCCGGGGCGGGCCTGCTGCTCACCGACGCCGCCTGGGAGGCGACGGCCCGCGAGGTACTGCCCGGCGACAACGTGCTGCGCGCCGACGCCGCCTTCGGGTCCGCCCGGTCCGCCCGGTCCGCCAGGTCCACCGGCCTCGCCGACCTCACCGGCCTCACCGGCTCCGCGCCCGACCGGACCTTGCACCCCGACAACATCCAGTACCTGATGTTCACCTCGGGCTCCACCGGCACGCCCAAGGGTGTCGCGGTACGCCAGCGGGACGTCGCCGCGCTCGCCCTCGACCGGGCCTTCGCCGGGCACGACCGGGTCCTCGTGCACTCGCCGCACGCCTTCGACGCCGCCACCTACGAGGTGTGGGTGCCGCTGCTGCGCGGCGGTACGGCCGTCCTCGCCCCGCCCGCCGACCTGGACGCCGCCCAGGTCCGGCACGCCGTCACCAAGCAGCGGGTGAGCTGCCTGTGGCTGACCGCGGGACTGTTCCGCCTGCTCGCCCAGGAGGACCCCGGCTGTCTGCGCGGTGCCCGCGAGGTGTGGACGGGCGGTGAGGCCGTGCCGGGCGCGGTGGTGCGCCGGGTCCTCGACGCCTGCCCCGGACTGACCGTCGTCGACGGATACGGCCCCACCGAGACCACCACCTTCGCCACCCGCCGCGCCTTCCGCTCCGGCGACCCGCTGCCCGCGGTGCTGCCCATCGGACGCCCGCTCGACAACACCCGCGTGTACGTCCTCGACGGCACCCTTCAGCCGCAGCCGCCCGGCATCCCCGGCGAGCTGTACATCGCCGGCGCCGGCCTGGCCCGGGGCTACGCGGGGCGGCCCGGCGCGACCGCCGCCCGCTACCTCGCCGACCCCTACGGCCCGCCCGGCACCCGCATGTACCGCACCGGCGACATCGTGCGCTGGAGCGCCGACGGCGAGCTGCACTTCGTCGGCCGCGCGGACGACCAGATCAAGATCCGCGGCTTCCGCGTCGAACCCGCCGAGATCGAGGCGCGGCTCACCGCCCACCCGGCCGTCGCCGAGGCCGTCGTATCCCTGTACGAGGACGGCGGACGCAAACGGCTTGCCGCCCACCTCGTGCCGGCCGGCGCCGCCGAACTGCCCTCCGCCGCCGGGTTGCGCACTCACCTGGCGGCCGGACTGCCCGACTACATGCTGCCCGCCGCGTTCGTCGCCGTGCCCGAGCTGCCCCTGACGGCCAACGGCAAGGTCGACCGGCGGCGGCTGCCCGCGCCCGACTGGGCGGCGGGCGGCGAACAGGCCCACCGCGCCCCGCGCACCGAGGCGGAGCGCGTCCTCGCCGGGGTCTGGGCCGAGCTGCTCGGCGTGGCACAAGTCGGCGTGCACGACAACTTCTTCATGCTGGGCGGCGACTCCATCCTCAGCATCCAGGTGGTCTCCCGGGCCCGCGCCGCAGGACTCGCGCTCAGCCCCCGTGACCTCTTCCGGCACCCCACCGTGGCCGAACTGGCCGCCGCCACCGAGGGCGCGTCGCGCGCCGTCGCCGGTACCGGACCCGTCACCGGAGCGGCGGGCCTCCTCCCGATCCAGCACTGGTTCCTCGACCCGCGCCCGGCGCACCCCGCCTTCTTCAACCAGTCCGTCGTCATCGAGACGCCCGGCGCCGTCGACCAGGACGCCCTGCGCACCGCGCTGACCGCCCTGTGGACGCACCACGACGCTCTGCGCGCCCGGTTCCACCTCGACGACGAGGGCGCCTGGCGCCAAGACATCGCCGCCGCCGACGGTCCGGTGCCCGACCTGCTCCAGGTGCACGACATGGCGGACGAGGAGCGCGCCACCGCGGCGGCGCACAGCGGACTCCGCCTGGACACCGGGCCGTTGTTCACCGCCCGCCTGTTCACCGCCGACGGCACCCGGCCCGCCCGGCTGCTGCTCGTCGCCCACCACCTGGTGGTCGACGGCGTCTCCTGGCGGATCCTCCTTGAGGACCTGGAGACCGCCTACCGGCAGGCCGCCTCCGGCGAACCCGTACAGCTGCCCGCGCGCACCACCTCCGTACGGGAGTGGGCCGATCGGCTGCGCGACGACGACCGCTTCGCAGCGCAGCTCGGCCGCTGGGAGCGCACCGTCCGGGCCTGCGCCGACCCGCTGCCGGTGGATCTCGACGGCGGCAACACCACGGCCGACGTCCGCGAGGTCACCGTCCGCCTCGACCGCGCACACACCGACGGCCTTCTGCGCCGCGTCCCCGGCGTCTACCGCACCCGCGTCGACGACATCCTGCTCACCGCGCTGGGCCGGGTCCTCGGCGACTGGACCGGACGCGACACCGTCGCCGTCGGCCTGGAGGGGCACGGCCGCGAGGACCAGCTGTTCGAGGACGTCGACCTGTCCCGAACGGTCGGCTGGTTCACCTCGCTCTTCCCCCTCGCCCTGTCCGTCCCGGCCGGCTCCTGGGGCACCGCGCTGAAATCGGTGAAGGAGCAGCTGCGGGCCGTACCCGACCGCGGAATCGGCTACGGCGTGCTGCGCCACCTCGCCCGCGAGGAACGCGAGGGACGCGAGGAACGGCTCACCGGCGCGCCCGAACCCGGCATCAGCTTCAACTACCTGGGCCGCTTCGACTGGTCCGCCGACGAAGGCACCCTCGTCGCGGCGGTGCCCGGCGGCCTGGGCGGAGCCGAGGCACCGGACACCGAACGGCCGCACCTGATGGACATCGTGGCCCGGGTCGAGGACGACCGCCTTGAGATCACCTGGTACTACAGCGCCGGACGGCACCGCGAGGAGACCGTCACCGCGCTGGCCGAGAACATGCTGCGGGCGCTCGGCGACATCGTCGCGCACTGCGCCCTGCCGGACGCGGGCGGCCGTACCCCGTCGGACTTCCCGCTGGCCCGCCTCGACCAGGCCGCCGTGGACCGTATCGTCGGGGACGGCCGGGACGTCGCGGACATCTACCCGCTGACGCCGATGCAGGCCGGCATGCTCTTCCACAGCCTGATCGACGCCGACAACCGCACGTACGTCAACCAGGTGCAGCTCGTGCTGTCCGGCGTCACCGATCCGCACGCGCTCGCCGAGGCGTGGCAGCACACCGCCGACGCCAACCCGGTGCTGCGCACCCACCTGGTGTGGCAGGAGACCGCGGAACCCCTCCAGGTGGTCCGGCGCCGGGCCACCGTGCCCGTCACTCACCACGACTGGTCCGGATGGTCCGCCGAGCGCGGCGCACGGGAGCTGGACCGTCTGCTCGCCGAGGACCGGGAGGCCGGCGTCGATCTGGGCACCGCGCCCCTGATGCGGCTGACGCTGATCCGGCTGGCGGCGGACCGGGTCCGGCTGGTGTGGACTTTCCACCACGTCCTGCTCGACGGCTGGAGCGCGGCCCAGGTCTTCGAAGAAGTATGCGAGCGGTACGCTGCCCTGACCGCGGGGCACCGCCCCCAACTGCCCGACCGGCGGCCCTTCGCCGACTACCTGCGCTGGCTGTCCGAGCAGGACACCGACCGCGCCGAACGGTACTGGCGCACCACCCTCGCGGGCTTCCAGGCGCCCACCGAACTGCCCCGCGACCGGCGGCCCGCCGAGGCCCACCGCGCTTCCTCCTCCGGGTCCGTGCGGCTGGCCCTCGGCGCGGACGCCTCGGCACGGCTGCGGGAGACCGCCCAGCGGGCCGGACTGACCCTCAACACGGTCGTCCAGGGCGCGTGGGCGCTGCTGCTGTCCCGTTACGGCGGTGGCGAGGACGTGGTGTTCGGTACGACCGTCTCCGGCCGGCCCGCCGACATGCCCGGCGTCACCTCGATGGTCGGCCTGTTCATCAACACCCTGCCCACCCGGGCCCGCGTCGACGGGCGGCGCGCGCTCCTCGACTGGCTGCGCGAACTCCAGGACGCCCAGGCGGAGGCCCGGCGCCACGACTTCGTGTCGCTGGCGCAGGTGCAGTCGTGGAGCGACGTGCCCGGCGGTACCAGCCTGTTCGACTCCATCGTGGTCTTCGAGAACTACCCCTTCGACGAAGGCGCCATGGCCCGGCACGGTCTGGCGATGGAGGCGGAGCGGGACCTGGAGCCGACGAACTACCCGCTCAGCGTGGTCGTCGCGCCCGGTGAGAACCTGGCCGTGAACCTGGACTACGACCCGGCCGCCTTCGACGCCGGCACGGTGGAGGCGCTCGGCGAGAGCCTGCGCACCCTGCTGACCGGAATGGCCGACGCGCCGGACCGCCGCCTGGCCGACCTGGCCCTCCTCGACCCGGCCGAGGGCCGCGATCTGGTGACCCGGTTCGGTGGACGGGTGGCCGAGGCGCCGTACGACACCCTGCCCGAGGCGTTCCGGCGGCAGGCCGAGCGCACTCCCGACGCCCCGGCCGTCCGCCACGCCGACACCTGCCTCAGCTACCGCGAACTCGACGCCCGCTCCAGCAGGCTGGCCCGGCTGCTCATCGCCGCCGGTGCCGGACCCGAGCGCTTCGTCGCACTCTGCCTGCCCCGCACCGCCGACCTGGTCGTGGCGCTCCTCGCGGTGCTCAAGAGCGGCGCCGGGTACCTGCCGGTCGACCCGCAGTACCCCGCCGAGCGCGTCGCGTTCCTCTTCGAGGACGTACGGCCGGACGCCGTCATCACCGTCGCCGAGACCGCGGGCCGACTGCCCGCAGGGCCGTACACCCGAATCTTCCTCGACGAGCAGCCCGGCACCGACCTGCCGGACACCCCCGTCGGCGACGCCGAACGCCACACCACCCTGCTGCCCGCGCACCCGGCCTACGTCATCCACACCTCCGGCTCGACCGGCCGCCCCAAAGGAGTGGTCGTCAGCCACGCGTCCGTGCGCGCCCTGACCGACTGGGCGGCGGCGGAGTTCACCGGGCGCGGCCTTGAGCACGTGGTGGCGTCCACCTCGCTCAACTTCGACGTGTCGGTCTTCGAGATCTTCTCGCCGCTCCTGGCGGGCGGCTGCGTGGAGATCGTCCGCGACCTGCTGGCCCTCGCCGAACGCCCAGGACCCTGGCGGGCCGGACTTCTCAGCGCGGTGCCCTCGGCCCTGGACCGGCTGCTCGCCGAGGACGCCGTCCACCTCACCGCGGACACCGTCGTCCTCGCGGGGGAGGGGCTGCCCGCCCGGACCGTCGGCCGGGTCCGCGCGGCTGTCCCCGGAAGCCAGGTGCACAACATCTACG
This sequence comes from Streptomyces sp. NPDC003032, assembly GCF_053591415.1. Lineage (NCBI taxonomy): Bacteria > Bacillati > Actinomycetota > Actinomycetes > Kitasatosporales > Streptomycetaceae > Streptomyces > Streptomyces sp. NPDC003032. The sequence continues at coordinate 21,720 of NZ_JBSFTT010000047.1, forward strand.
GCCCCACCGAGGCCACCGTCTACGCCACCGCCTTCACCTGCGACCCCGCCGACCCCGACCGTGACCCGCCGATCGGCCGACCGCTCGGCGGCGCCCGCGCCTACGCCTTGGACGAGCGCATGCGCCCGGTGCCCGCGGGCGCGCCGGGCGAGCTTTTCCTCGCCGGAACCGGTGTCGCCCGCGGCTACCTGCGCCGCCCCGGCCTGACCGCCGCCCGGTTCCTGCCCGACCCCTTCGGCCCGCCCGGCAGCCGCATGTACCGCACCGGCGACCTGGTCCGCTGGACGGCCGACGGCGACCTCGTCTATCTCGGCCGCGGCGACGACCAGGTCAAGGTCCGCGGCTTCCGCATCGAACTCGGCGAGGTGGAAGCGGCGCTGGCCCGCCACCCGGGGGTGGCGGCGGCAGCGGCCCGCGTCGTCGAACACGGTGGGCACCGCCGCCTGATCGGGTACGTGGTGCCCCACGCGCGGGCTCTGCCGGTGTCCGCCGATGCGGCGGGGGCCGATGGTGACGCGGCGGCTCTGCCGGTGTCCGCCGACGAGGGGGGAGCCGTTGGCGATGCGATGGCTCTGCCGGTGTCCGCCGACGAAGCGGGGGCCGTTGGCAACGCGAAGGCTCTGCCCGGCTCCTCCGACAGGGCAGGTACTGCCGGAGGTACGGCGGCTCCGCCCGGCTCCTCCGACAGGGCAGGTACTGCTGGAGGTGCGGCGGCTCTGCCCGGCTCCTCCGAGGACGCAGGAGCCGTCGGCGATACGGCGGTCTTGCCCGTGCCCGCTGGCGATGCGGGAGTCGTCGGCGGCACGGCGGCCCTGCCCGCACCCGTCGGCGATGCGGGAGCCGCCCGGCCGGCCGGCAACCCGCAGGCGCGCCCCACGGACCACCCGGCCCCCGCCGGTCACGCGGCGCATCCCCCGGCCGCCCTCCCCGACACCGGTGAACTCCGCGCCTTCCTCGCCCGGAGCCTCCCGGACCACCTGCTGCCCGCCCTCGTCGTCCCGCTGGAGCGGCTGCCGCTCGGCGCCACCGGGAAGCTCGACCGGCGGGCGCTGCCCGTACCCGAGTGGGCGGCGCCGACCGCCGGCACGGGTGGCAGGCCGCCGCGTACCGAGGCCGAGCAGACCCTCGCGGCCATCTGGTGCGAGGTGCTCGGCGTACCCGAAGTCGGCGCCGACGACAACTACTTCACGCTCGGCGGCGACTCCGTCCTCGGCATCCAGATCGTCTCCGCCGCCCGGCGGGCCGGGCTCGCCCTGACCCCGCGGCACCTGTTCACCCACCAGACGCTCGCCGAACTCGCCGCCGTGGCCGAGCGGGTGGCCGACACCGCCGGAGCCGCCGCCGAGCAGGGGCCGGTGACCGGCGACGCCCCGCTCACTCCCGTACAGCACTGGCTCCTGGACACCCTCACGGGCGACCCCGCCCACTTCAGCCAGACGGTCTCCTTCGAGCTGGCCGCGGACCCCGACGAGGCACTGCTGCGCGCGGCCCTGTCCGTCGTACTGGAGCACCACGACGCCCTGCGGATGCGCTTCGAGCAGCTCGGCGACGGACGGTGGCGGCAGTACGGCACTCCGCCCGGCGACCACGACGTACACCTGGAGGTGCACGAGCGGACGGCCCCGGACGAGGTCGCCGGCGCGCTGGGCGCCGACTTCGACCTGGCCGGCGGACCGCTGCTGCGGGCCGCGCTGTGCCGGCCGGGCGACGGCGGGCGGCCGGTACTGCTGCTCGCCGCCCACCACCTGGTCGTGGACGCCGTGTCCTGGCGCCTGATCCTGGAGGACCTGGACGCCGCCTACCACGCGCTGCGGGACGGCGCACGGCCCGCCCTCGCCCCGAAGAGCACGTCGCTGCGGACGTGGGCGCGGCGGCTCGCCGAGCACACCGAGGCGGGTGGCTTTGACGGCGAACTCGCCCACTGGCGCAGCCTCGACGACGACGCCGCCGCGCTGCCCGCCGACCGTCCCGGCGGCGCGAACACCGTCGCCGACGAGGAGAGTGTGACCGTCGGCCTCGACGCCGAGGAGACCCGCCGCCTGCTCCAGGACGTGCCGGACGCGTACCGCACCCGCGTCAACGACGTCCTGCTGTGCGCCCTTGGCCGGGTCCTGGCCCGCTGGACCGGACAGGACCGGGTGGCGGTGACCCTGGAGGGACACGGCCGCGAGGAACTGTTCGAGGACACCGACCTCGCCCGGACCGTGGGCTGGTTCACCGCCATGTACCCCGTCGCCCTGGACGTGCCCCGCGCCGCGGACACCGGCACCGTGCTGAAGGCCGTCAAGGAGAACCTGCGGGCCGTGCCGCACGGCGGACTCGGCTACGGCGCGCTGCGCTTCCTGCACCCCACGGCAGGGCGCGAACTGCCCGCCCTGCCGCCGGTCTGCTTCAACTACCTGGGCCGGCAGGACCGTACCGGCACGCCGGGCGGCCTGCTCCACGCGCCCTACGGCGGTCTGTCCGGCGGCATGGACCGCTCGGCGCAGCGGCCGTACCTCCTCGACGTCCTCGGTCAAGTCGGCGCGGAACGGCTGGAGTTCACCTGGTCGTACTCCCGCGACGTGCACGACCGGGAGACCGTTGCCCGCCTTGCGGACGAGCTGACCGACGAACTGCGCGCGATCGTCCGGCACTGCGCCGAGCCCGGTGCCGGCGGCCGCACCCCCGCCGACTTCCCGCTCGCCCCGCTGGACCAGGCGGGCGTCGACCGGCTCGTCGGCGAGGGAGCGGGTGTGGCGGACGTGGTGGACATCTACCCGCTCACGCCCACCCAGACCGGCATGGTGATGCACGGCCTGGACGAGGCCGAACACGGCCTGTACGTCGAGCAGATCACGTTCGTGGCGGACGGCGCCCACGACCCGCGGACCCTGGCCGCCGCCTGGCAGCACGTCGTCGACCGCACCCCCGTGCTGCGCACCTCCGTCGCGCTGCGCGGCGTACCCGTGCCGCTCCAGGTGGTCCACCGGGACGTGACGCTGCCGGTCGCCGAGCACGACTGGAGCGCGGTCCCGGCGGACCGGCACGACGCGGAGCTGGAACGGCTGCTCGCCGACGAGCGGGCCCGGGGGATCGCCCTGGACCGCGCCCCGCTGCTGCGGCTCGCCCTGGTCCGGCTCGGCCAGGACGCGGTCCGCGTGGTGTGGACCTTCCACCACGTCCTGCTGGACGGCTGGAGCGTCTTCCACGTCCTGTCCGACGTCACGGCCGCGCACGCCGCCCTCACCCGCGGCGAGCGGCCCCACCTGCCCGAACGCAGGCCGTTCGCGGACTACGCCGGCTGGCTCGCCGCCCAGGACACCGGCCAGGCGGAGGCGCACTGGCGCACCGCCCTGGCCGGCCTGCGCGGCCCGACCCCGCTGCCGTACGACCGGCGTCCCGCCCCGGACGCCACGGCACGCTCCGGCACCTGGCTGTCCCAGCGGCTCGACACCGAACGGACCAGCCGGATCCAGGAGTTCGCCCGTCGCCAGCGCCTCACCCTCAACACCCTGGTACAGGGCGCCTGGGCGCTGCTCCTCGCACGGTGGAGCGGGGAACGGGAGGTCTGCTTCGGCACCACCGTCTCCGGACGGCCCGCCGATCTGCCCGGCGCCGACACCATCACCGGCCTGTTCATCACCACCCTGCCCGCCCGCACCGAGGTCGACGGTGGTACCGGCTGCGGCGCCTGGCTGCGTGCCTTCCAGGAGGCCCGCGCCGAGGACCGTCGCCACGACCACCTGCCCCTCACCACGCTGAACGCCCTGGGCGAACTACCCCCGGGGACCGCCCTGTTCGACAGCCTGGTGGTCTTCGAGAACTACCCCGTCGGCGACGCGACCGCGGGCGCGCACGGACTCGCCCTGCGTGACCTGGACGCCCGGGAGGCCACCAACTACCCGCTCACCGTGGTCGTCTCGCCCGGCGACCGACTGACCGTGGAACTCGGCTACGACCCGCGGTACTTCGAAGAGTCCAGCGCCGCATCGCTGGCCGGGCAGCTGCTGCACACCCTGGACGTCCTGGCCGCCTCGGACGGCACCACCCGCCTGGACGACCTCGACGTCCTGCCGCCCGCACAGCGCGACCGGCTGCTGCGCGGCCCGGCCCGCCCTGCGACCGGCCCGGTGGCCGCCACCACCTTGCCCGCCCTCGTCGAGGCCGCCGTCGACCGGTGGCCGAACGCAACCGCGCTCGAAGCGCTCGAAGCGGGCGGCTCGGGCGGCTCGGGCGGCGCGCCGCTGAGCTTCACGAAGGCCGAGGACCGGGCCAACCGCCTCGCGCACCGGCTCATCGCACGGGGCACCGGACCCGGCGACCTCGTCGCACTCCTGCTGCCCCGCTCCACGGACATGGTGCTCGCACAGCTGGCGGTGGCGAAGGCCGGCGCCGCGTTCCTGCCCGTCGACCCGGCCTACCCGAAGGAGCGGATCGCCCTGATGCTGAGCGACGCCGCCCCCGCCCTCACCCTCGACGCCCAGGAGGTCGCCGACCTGCTCGCCGCCGCGCCGGACGGCGTCCCCGGACACCGGCCCACCGACGCCGACCGGACCCGCCCGCTCGACCTGGACGACCCGGCGTACGTCATCTACACCTCCGGCTCCACCGGCACGCCCAAGGGTGTCGTCGTCACCCACCGCGGGCTCGCCGCGTTCAGCGCCGCCGAAGCCGCCCACTACCAAGTAGCCCCGGGTGACCGGGTGCTGGCCTTCGCCACGCCCAGCTTCGACGCCTGCGTCCTTGAGCTGTGCGCGTCACTGCCGCACGGTGCCCGTCTCGTCGTACCCCGGCCGGGGCCGCTGCTCGGCGCCGAACTCGCCGACGTCCTGCGGGCCGGGCGCATCACGCACACCCTGCTTCCGCCGGCCGCGCTCGCCACGCTGCCGCCCGACACCCCCGGCACGCTGCCGGACCTGAAGACTCTGATCGTCGGCGCCGACGCGTGCGGCCCCGAACTCGTCGCACGCTGGGCGCCGCACCACCGCATGGTCAACTCCTACGGCCCCACCGAGGCCACCGTCGTCGCCACCTGGTCAGCACCACTGGCCGCGGACGGCAGCGCACCGCCGATCGGCCGCCCACTGCCCGCCACCGGCGCCTACGTCCTCGACGCCCGCCTGCGGCCCGTTCCCGACGGCGTCACCGGCGAACTGTGGCTGAGCGGGCCGGCACTGGCCCGCGGCTACCTGGGCCGACCCGGTCTGACCGCGTCCCGCTTCACCGCCGACCCGTTCGGGCCGCCCGGCACCCGCATGTACCGCACCGGCGACCTGGTGCGCCGCGACAGCGTCGGCGAACTGCACTACCTGGGCCGCACGGACCACCAGCTCAAGCTGCGCGGCCACCGCATCGAGGCGGGCGAGGTCGAGACGACCCTGGTCCGCCATCCGGGCGTCCTTGACGCCGTGGTGACCGTACGCGAGGACGAACCGGGCCTGCCGCGCCTGGTCGCCCACCTGCTCACGGCCTCCGACGCGGAACCGCCAACCCCTGCGGAACTGCGGGAACTGGCCGCACGCTCGCTCCCTGGATACATGGTGCCGTCCGCGTTCGTGGTCCTCGACCGCTTCCCGCTCACCGAGAACGGCAAGACCGACCGGGCCGCCCTGCCCGCCCCGGCACCGGCCGACGAGCGGGGACGGCCCGAGTACGTGGCACCCCGCACCCCCACCGAGGAGGCGGTGGCGGCCATCTGGGAGGAGACCCTCCAGACGGCCGTGGGCGCCGAGGACGACTACTTCCTGCTCGGCGGCGACTCGCTGCGCGCCCTGCTCATCGCCTCCCGCGCCAACGACGCGTTCGCCATCACGCTCACCCCCCGCGACGTCCTGGTCTCCCGCACCGTCGCCGCCCTGGCGGAGCTGGTGGAGGAGCAGGTGCTGAGCGAACTCGAACAGAGCGCGTACGACGGAGATGCCGCGTATGGCGGCCACGACACCGAAGACGCCGCGTCCGGCGGCCCCGACACCGAAGACGCCGCGTCCGGCGGCCACGACCACGACCACGAACGGTGAGGATCCGACGACCATGACGTCTTCGACCCCTTCGAACCCCGCTTCGAACCCCGCTTCGAACTCTGCTTCGGACCCCGCCGACTCCGCACGGCCCTCCCAGCCCTCCCGCCCCTCCCGGCGGGACCGTGCCGAGGCCCTGCCCCAGGAAATGCGGGAGGCGCTGCGACGACGGCTCGCCGGCCGGGCGGCCGGTGGTGCCGCCCCCACCGCCCGGCAAGGCATCCCGCGCGCCGACCGGGAGCACCCCCTCCCACTGTCCTTCGCTCAGCAGCGGCTGTGGTTCCTGGACCAGTTGCGGCCCGGCGATGCCCGCTACAACAGCGCGGTAGCGCTCCGCCTCACCGGTGCGCCGGACCAGGAGGCCCTCGCCTCGGCCCTGACCGCCGTCGTGGCCCGGCACGAGGCGCTGCGCACCACCTTCGAGGAGACCGACGGCCGCCCGGTGCAGCGCGTGCACCCGGCGGGCCCGGTGCCGCTGCCCGTCCGGGACGCCGGCGACCTGGACAAGGACCTCCTGTCGGAGTACTCCCGGCCCTTCGACCTGCGCAACGGCCCGCTGCTGCGCGCCCTGCTGTTGCGTGAGTCCGCGACCTCACACGTCCTGTTGCTGACGGCCCATCACATCGTTACGGACGGCTGGTCGATGGGCATCGTCCTGGACGAGCTGTGCACCGCCTACGACGCCCTCGCGCAGGGCGGCACGCCCGGCCTCCCGCCGGTGGCCACGCAGTACCCGGACTTCGCGGTGTGGCAGCGTGCCCGGCTCTCGGGCGCCCGCCTGGAAAGTGAGCTCGCCCACTGGAAGCAGCGACTGGCCGGGGCGGTGGCGCCCGAGCTGCCCCTGGACCGGCCGCGGCGCGGCGAGGAGCCGGGCGAGGGCGCCGTGAGCGCCTTCGCCGTCCCGGCCCCGCTGACCGCGCGTCTGCGCGACCTCGCGAGAGAGCAGCACACCACCCTGCACACCGCCCTGGTCGCCGCCGTCCAGGCGCTACTGGCCCGCTGGTCGGGGCAGGACGACATCACCGTCGGCTCCCTCACCCCCGGCCGCTCCCGCACCGACCTGGAACGGACCGTCGGGTTCTTCGTGAACACCGTCGTACTGCGCACCCCGGTGGACGCGTCCGGGAGCTTCCGCGAACTCCTTGCACAGGCGGCCGAGACGGTGGGCGACGCCTTCGCCCACGGCGACACTCCGTTCGAGCGGATCGTGGAGGCGGTGGGCGCGCCCCGCGAGGCCGGCCGCAACCCGCTGTTCGACGTGCTGGTCCTGCTGCACCCCGAGCCGCCCGCCGCGACCGCCCCGCGCGGGCTCGCCACCAGCCCGGTCACCGTGCCCCGGCAGGCGGCCACCTTCGACCTGAGCGTCGAGTTCGTGCCGGACGGGGACGGCCTGACCGGCCTCCTCGAGTACCGCACCGACCTGTTCGACCCGGCCACGGCCCAGCGGATGACCGGACAGCTCATACGCCTCCTTGAGGGCGCCTGCGCCGCGCCGGACCGGGCGCTGGGCAGCCTGCCCCTGCTGTCCGATGAGGAGACCCGGCGCCTCGTCCACGACTGGAACCCCGCCCCGCTCCCCGTCACGGACACCACCTACCCCGAGTTGTTCGAACGCCGGGCGGCCCAGACCCCCGACGCCCTCGCGCTCGTCGCGGGCGGCGAACGGCTGGACTACGCCGCGCTCAACGCCCGCGCCAACCGGCTCGCCCACCACCTCATCGCCCGCGGCGCAGGACCCGAACGCCTGGTCGCACTGCGGCTGCCGCGCACCGCCGACATGATCGTCGCGATTCTCGCCGTGTGGAAGTCCGGCGCGGGTTATCTCCCTCTGGACCCGGCCCTGCCCGAGGAACGGGTCCGGTTCCTGCTGGACGACGCCCGCCCGGCCCTGGTCCTTGACGAACCGGCCCTGCGCGACGTGCCCACGACCGCCCCCGACACCGACCCCACCGACGCCGACCGGCGCGCCCCGCTGGCGGCGGACCACACCGCGTACGTCATCTACACCTCCGGCTCCACCGGCCGCCCCAAGGGCGTGACCGTCACCCACCGCGCAGCGGCGCACCTGTTGGCCGCGCACCGGGCCGGCTTCGTCGCCGAGGCGGGCGGCGGTCCGCTGCGGGTCGCGCTCACCGCGTCCTTCTCCTTCGACACTTCCCTAGAAGGCGTGCTCCTGATGGCCGACGGCCACCCGCTGCACCTGGTCGACGAGACCACCCGGATGGACCCGGCCGCGCTGGTCGAGTACGTCGTCGAGCACCGCGTCGACTTCCTCGACGTCACCCCGTCCTACCTGCGGCAACTGCTGCCCGCCGGACTGCTCACCGACCCTCGGCACCGCCCCCGTGTCCTCATGCTCGGCGGCGAGGCGGTCGGCCCCGCGCTCTGGCGCGAGCTGGCCGCCCACCCGGACGTGGCCGCCCACAACTTCTACGGCCCCACCGAGTGCACGGTCGACGCGCTGTCCTGCCGTATCGACGGCGGGGACCGCCCGCTGGTGGGCCGCCCCCTGCCCGGAGTACGGGCCTACGTACTGGACGACCGGCTCCGGCCGGTGCCGCCCGGTGTCGGCGGCGAGCTGTACCTCGCGGGCGCACAGCTCGCCCGGGGCTACGCCGGACGGCCGGGCCTGACCGCGGCCCGCTTCCTGCCCGACCCGTTCGGCGGGCCGGGGGAGCGGATGTACCGCACCGGAGACCTGGCCCGCTGGACCGCCGACGGCCGCCTGGACTACCTCGGGCGCGCCGACGACCAGGTCAAGGTGCGCGGCCACCGCATCGAGCCCGGCGAGATCGAGGCCGCCCTGCTCGCGCTGCCCGCCGTCGCCGCCGCCGCGGTCGTCGCCGTGCCCGACCCGCACGGCCACGCACGTCTGGCCGCCTACGTCGTCCCCGCGCCCGGTGTGCCCCGGCCCGCCCCCGCCGACCTGCGCACAGCCCTGCGCGAGGTGCTGCCCGACGCGCTGGTGCCGTCCTCCTTCACCTCGCTGGACGCGCTGCCGCTGACCACCAGCGGCAAGCTGGACCGCCGCGCACTGCCGACGCCGGAAAGCACCCCGGAGGAGCGGGAGTTCGTCGCCCCGCGCACCCCTGGTGAAGAGGCTCTCGCCGGAATCTGGGCCGAGGTGCTCGGTGTGGCCCGAGTGGGTGTCACGGACAACTTCTTCGAGCTGGGCGGCGACTCGATCCTGAGCATCCAGGCCGTCTCCCGCGCCCGCGCGGCGGGCCTGCACATCGGCTCGCAGGACGTCTTCCGCCACCAGACGGTCGCCGACCTGGCCGCCGCCGCGTCCCGCCGTACCGCCGCCGTGCCCGCGCCCCGCCGCCCGCACGAGGACGGGCCCGCCCCGCTCACCCCCGTACAGGAGTGGTTCCTCGCCACGCACGGGCCGCTGCGGCACTTCGCCATGTCGATGCTGCTCGACCTGCCCCGCGACCTCGACGAACGGGCTTTGGACCGGGCGCTGCACGCCGTGGTGGCCCGCCACCCGGCCCTGCGCACCCGCTTCACCCGCGCCGACGGCGCCGACGGCACCTGGCGGCAGCATCCCGGTACCGGCCCGGCGACCGGACTGCTCACCCGCCACGACCCCACGACCCCGCCCGCCGAGGCCGCGGACGCGGCCCGCGCGGCCCTGGACCCGGCCACCGGGACCTTGCTGCGCGCGGCCCTGCTGCCCGGCGGGGAACGGCCGCAGCTGTTCCTCACCGCCCACCACCTGGCGGTCGACAGCGTCTCCTGGCGGGTCCTGCTCGCCGACCTGGAGCACGCCTACCGGCAGGCGGCGGCCGGCGAGGAACCCCGGCCGGAGCCCGAGCACACACCGTTCGCCGACTGGGCGCGGACCCTGACCGAACGGGTCCGGGCCGGCGACCTCGACGACGACCTGCCCCACTGGACGCAGGAGGCGCAGGCGCCGCGCACCCCGCTCCCCGTCGACCTGCCCGGCACCCCGCTCGCCGGATCCGTGCGCACCGTCCGCACGCGAGTGGACCGGGAGACCACCGAGGCGCTGCTGCGGCGGGTGCCGGGCGCGTACCGCACCCAGGTCAACGACGTGCTGCTGAGCGCGCTCAGCCGCGTACTGGCCGACTGGACGGGCACCGACCGGGTGACCGTCGCCCTGGAGGGCCATGGCCGCGAGGAGGAACTGGACGAGGGCGCCGACCTGTCCCGCACGGTCGGCTGGTTCACCACCCAGTACCCGGTCACCCTGACCCCGGCCGGACCGGACGACTGGGGGACCACCCTCAAGTCCGTCAAGGAACGGCTGCGCGCCGTGCCCCGCCGCGGCCTCGGTCACCAGGCGCTCGGCCACCTCGGCTCACCCCGGCCCGAGGCCCGCGCGCTCGGTCGACTGCCGCTGCCTGATGTGTGCTTCACCTACCACGGGCAGTGGGAGGCGCCTGCCGGGGGCGACTTCGCTCCCGTCGCCGACGTACCCGGCCGGGACATGGACCCCGACGCGCCACTGGACCACCTCCTCGACGTCTCCGCCCTGGTGACCGACGGCCAACTGGAGATCACCTGGCACTACAGCGACCAGGTACACCGCGAGGACACCGTCCGGGACCTGGCCACGGGCATGGTGCGGGCGCTCGCCGCCATCGCCGACCACTGCGCCCGACCCGGCACGGGCGGGCGTACGCCCTCCGACTTCCCGCTGGCCCGCCTGGACCAGGCCGGTGTCGACCGGCTCGCCGGCGACGGCCGCGACGTCGAGGACCTGCTGCCGCTCACCCCGCTCCAGGAAGGCATGCTCTTCCACCGGCTGGTCGGCGAAGACGACGACGTGTACGTCGACCAGGCCGTGCTGCTGCTTGAGGGCGTGAGCGATCCGGACGCCCTCGCCCTGGCCTGGCAGCGGGTCACCGACCGCACCCCCGCCCTGCGCACCTCGGTGGTGTGGGAGGGCGTCCCGGTGCCGCTCCAGGTCGTGCACCGACGGGTCGAGGTTCCCGTCGTCCGCCTTGACTGGCGCGAACTGGACGCGGCGGAGCGGGCCGAGCGCCTCGACCGGCTGCGCGTCGACGACCTCGCCCGCGGCCTCGACCTCGGCACGGCACCCTTGATGCGGCTCACCCTCGTCCGGCTCCCCGACGCCCGGCTGCACCTCCTTTGGACCTCCCACCACCTGATCCTGGACGGCTGGAGCCTCGCCCAGGTGCTCACCGACGTGTCCGAGGAGTACGCGGCACTCACCACCGGCGCCGAGCCCCGGCCGCCCGCGCGCCGGCCGTTCGGCGACTACGTGCGCTGGCTGGCCGACCAGGACTCCGGCGCCGCCCACGCGCACTGGCGGACCGTCCTCGACGGGTTCGCCACCCCCACCCCCCTGCCCGTTGACCGCGTCCGGCGCCCCGGCCACGAGACCCGGTCCGCCGACGTGCACACGTGCGCGCTGTCCGACGAGGTCTCCGCCCGCCTTGCCCACACCGCCCGGACGGCCGGGCTCACCCTCGGCACCGTGGTGCAGGGCGCCTGGGCGCTGCTCCTTTCCCGCTACAGCGCCGAGCGGGACGTGCTGTTCGGGACCACCGTCTCCGGACGGCCCGACGACCTGCCCGGCGCCGAGTCGACGGTGGGCATGTTCATCAACACCCTGCCCACCCGCGTCCGCGTGGACGGCGGCCGCACGGCCGCCGCCTGGCTCAGGGACCTCCAGGAGGAACAGGCGCAGGCACGGCGGTTCGCGGCGGTGTCCCTCGCCGAACTGACCTCGCTGAGCGACGTGCCGGCCGGCAGCTCCCTCTTCGACAGCATGGTGGCCTTCGAGAACTACCCCTTCGACGAGGCGCGCTCGGCCACGACCGGGATTCGCCTGGCCGACGTCTCCTCCCGCGACGCCACCAACTTCCCGCTGGTGCTGCGGGCGTACCAGGGGGAGCGGTTCGGCTTCGACCTCGCCTACGACCCGGCACTGTTCGACGCCACGACCGTACGCGCCCTCGCCGACCGGCTCTGCTTGCTGCTCGCGGAGCTGGCCGACGACCCGGACCGGCCCGTGCGCTCCCTCGCCTGGACCACCGCCGAGGAACGGCGGCGGATGCTCGTCGACTGGAACGGCACCGAGGAGGGCAGGCCCGCCGACACGCTGGACGCGCTGTTCGCCGCCCAGGCCGCCCGCACCCCCGACGCCGAGGCGCTCACCTGCGGTGACGAACGGCTCGACTACGCCACCCTGGACGCGCGGGCGGGCCGTCTCGCCCACCGTCTCGCCGAACTGGGCGCCGGGCCCGAGACGTTCGTCGCCCTCGCGCTGCCCCGCTCCGCCGACCTCGTCGTGGCCGTCCTCGCCGTCCTCAAGACCGGCGCCGCGTACCTGCCCATCGACCCCCGTCTGCCCGCGGAGCGCGTCCGGCAGATGCTCGCCGACGCCGGGCCGGTCGCCCTGGTCACCACCCGGCAGACCGCGGTGGTCGGCCCGGACGTACCCCGTGTGCTCCTCGACGACCCGGAGGTGCGCGCCGACCTGGCCCGCCGCCCGGCCGCAGGACCGGCCGGGCGCGCGCTGCCCGAGAGCCCCGCCTACGCCATCTACACCTCCGGTTCCACCGGCCGTCCCAAGGGCGTGGTCGTCCCGCACGCCAACGTGGTCCGGCTGTTCACCCGTACCCGGCACTGGTTCGGCTTCGGAGCCGATGACGTGTGGACGCTGTTCCACTCGTACGCCTTCGACTTCTCGGTGTGGGAGCTGTGGGGGCCGCTGCTGCACGGCGGCCGGCTCGTGATCGTCCCCGAGGACACCGCCCGCTCCCCTGAGGACTTCCTGCGCCTGCTCGCCGACGAGCGGGTCACCGTCCTCAACCAGACGCCGTCCGCGTTCTACCCGCTGATCCGCGCGGACGCCGAACTGCCGACCGTGGGAGACCGGTTGGCGCTGCGCACCGTCATCTTCGGCGGTGAGGCGCTGGACGTGGGCAGGCTCGCCGACTGGTACGCCCGCCACCCGGACACCGCGCCCCGCCTGGTGAACATGTACGGCATCACCGAGACCACCGTGCACGTCACCTACGCGGGTCTCGACAGCTCCACCGCCCGCCCCGGTGCCGTCGCCAGCCCCATCGGCACCGGGATACCCGACCTGCGGCTCTACGTCCTCGACGACTCGCTCCAGCCGGTGCCGCCGGGGGCCGTGGGCGAACTGTTCGTGGCGGGTGAGGGTTTGGCGCGCGGTTACCTGAACCGGCCCGGGCTGACCGCGACTCGCTTCCTCGCCGACCCCTTCGGCCGGCCGGGCACCCGCATGTACCGCACCGGGGACCGGGCCCGCCGGCGGACCGACGGCACCCTGGAGTACCTGGGCCGCGCCGACCAGCAGGTCAAGATCCGCGGCTACCGCATCGAACCCGGCGAGATCGAGGCCGCCCTGCACGGCCACCCCGGCGTCGGCGCGGCCGCCGTCGGCGTGTACGAGGACACCGCGGGGACCCGCCGACTGGTGGCCCATGTTGTCGGTACGGGCACGGGCACGGGCACCGGCGCCGGCATGGGCACAGGCATAGGCACCGGCATAGCCATCAGCACCGGCACCGGCACGGGAACCGGCACTGGTACCGGCACTGGCACCGGCACCGGCACCGGCACCGGCACTGGCACCGGCACTGGCACCGGCACCGGCACCGGCGCCCGCGCCCGCGCCCGCGCCGGGGAGCGTGTCACGGCGCCGTCCGCCGCCGAACTCCGCGCGTACCTCGAAGCGCTGCTGCCCGCGCACATGGTGCCGGCCGCCTACGTGCCGATGGTCGCGCTGCCGCTCACCGCCAACGGCAAGCTCGACCGACGTGCCCTGCCCGCGCCCGGCCCCGACGGCTTCGCCACCGACGGCACGCGGACCCCGCCGCGCACCCCGGCCGAACGGCTCGTCGCCGCCGCCTGGACGGACGTACTGGACACCGGCGAGGTCGGCGCCGACGACGACTTCTTCGCCCTCGGCGGCGACTCCATCCTCGCCGTCCGCGTCACCTCCCGGCTGCGCGCCGCCTTCGGCACGGACGTCTCGCCCCGGCTGCTGTTCACCCACCCCACGCTCCGCGACCTCGCCGCCGCCCTGGGCGAGCCGGGCGGCGCGGACACCGCCGACGTCATGCCGGCCGCCGACCCGGACACCCCGGCGCCCCTGTCGTACGCCCAGCAGCGCCTGTGGTTCCTCGACCGGTTCGAGCCGGGCAGCACGGAGTTCACGACCCTGTCCGTGCTGCGGCTGCGCGGCCCGCTGGACCATGCCGCCCTGCGCACCGCCCTGGACGGCCTGGTCGCCCGGCATGAGGCGCTGCGCACCACGTTCGCCGAGCACGACGGCCAGGCCCGGCAGATCGTCCACCCGCCCCGGCCCGTGGACCTCCTGGTGACGGACCTCCCGGACGATGCCGCTCTCGACGTACTCGTGGACCGGGTCGCCGCCACCCCGTTCGACCTGGCCGTCGGCCCCCTGCTGCGGGCCCACCTGGCGCGCTTCACCGTGCACGAGCACGTCCTCGTCCTGGCCGTGCACCACATCGTCACCGACGGCTGGTCCGTCGGCGTACTGGCCCGGGACCTGGGCGAGCTGTACGCGGCCGCCCTTGAGGACCGCCGCCCGCAGCTGCCCACGCTGCCCGTCCGCTACAGCGACTACGCGGCCTGGCAGCGTTCCCGCGCCGACCGCTCCGAGGCCGAACTCGCCTACTGGCGCCGCGAATTGGATGGCGTGAGCCCGCTGGAGCTGCCCACCGACCGGCCGCGCCCGGCCATCCGCACCCGCGACGGCGCCCTGCTGACCTTCACTCTGCCCGCCGCGCTCACCGAGCGGCTGCGCGCACGGGCACGGGAGGCCGACGCCACCCTCTACATGACCCTGGTGACGGCCTGCCAGACCCTGCTCGCCCGGTGGGCGGGCCAGGAGGACGTCACCGTCGGCACCGTCACCGCCGGACGCGAGCGGGCGGAATTGCACGACCTGGTCGGCATGTTCGTGAACACCCTGGTGCTGCGCGCCCGGGTCCGCCCCGGTGTGCCTTTCCGGGAACTGCTCGCCGAGGTGCGCGACACCGTCCTGGAGGCGTTCGCCCACCAGGAGGTGCCCTTCGAGCGTGTGGTGGACGCCCTCCAGCCCGAGCGGGACACCAGCCGCACCCCGCTGTTCCAGGTCATGGTCGCCCTGCACAACCTCGGCGCCGAGCCGCTCCGGCTGCCCGGCCTGACGGCGGAGCCGGTGACCCCGCCGGTGCGCGTCGCCACCTACGACCTCGCCTTCGACTTCGTGGAGGGCGACGACGGACTCACCGGCCACCTGGAGTACAACACCGGTCTTTTCGACACCGACACCGCCGAACGCCTGGCCGCCCGGCTGCGCATCCTGCTTGAGGCCGTCGCCGCGGACCCCGGGCGGAGCGCGGACCGGCTGCCGCTGATGAGCGACGACGAGCGGCGCCAAGTACTGCGCCACGGGGAGGGCATGCGCCTGCCCGAGCCGGACACCACCTTCCCCGCCCTGTTCGAGGCCCAGGCCGCCCGCACCCCGGAGCACACCGCCCTGGCCGCCCGCGACACCACGCTTGACTTCGCCGCGCTGAACCAGCGCGCCAACCGGCTCGCCCACCACCTCATCGCCCAGGGCGCGGGACCCGAAGACGTGGTCGCCGTCCGGCTGCCGCGCACCTCCGACCTGATGGTGGCGGTGCTCGCCGTCCTCAAGGCGGGCGCCACCCTGCTCTGCCTGGACCCCGCACTCCCCGCCGAACGGCAGGACTTCCTCCTCGCCGACGCCCGCCCGCACACCCTGCTGACCGGCCTCGACACGGTGCCCTGGGACCGGCTGCCCGCCCACGACCCGACCGACACCGACCGCGTCCGGCCCCTGCTGCCAAGCAACACCGCCTACATCATCTACACCTCCGGCTCCACCGGCCGCCCCAAGGGCGTCGCCGTCGAGCACCGCAACCTGGTCAACCTCTGCCACGATCACCGCGCGGGCCTGCTCGCCCCGCACACCGCCGACGGACGGCGGCTGCGGGCCGCGCTCAGCGCCTCCTTCTCCTTCGACACCTCCTGGGAAGGACCGCTGCTCCTCGCCCTCGGCCACGAGGTCCACCTCATCGACGAGGACGTACGCCTGGACCCGCGGGCGTTCTGCGCCCACATCGCCGAACACCGCCTCGACCTGGTCAACGTCACCCCCTCCTACCTGCGCGAACTCACCGCCGCCGGACTGCTCGCCGCCGGCCGCCACCACCCGCGCCTGCTGCTCGTCGGCGGCGAGGCCGTCACCCCGGCCGGCTGGCGCGACCTCGCGCGCGCCGAACAGGACCTGGGCGTGGCGGTGTACAACATGTACGGGCCCACCGAGACCACCGTCGACGCCGTCTACGGCCGCTGCGCCGACCAGCCGCACCGCCCGGTCATCGGCCGCCCCGGCGGCAACCTGCGCGCGTACGTCCTCGACGCCGCACTGCGTCCGGTGCCGCCCGGCACGCCCGGCGAGCTGTACCTGGCGGGGGCGCAGGTGGCCCGCGGCTATCTGAACCGGCCCGGCCTCACCGCCGCCCGTTTCCTCGCCGACCCGTTCGGGGCACCCGGCGAGCGGATGTACCGCACCGGCGACCGGGCCCGCTGGGACCGGGACGGACTCCTTGAGTTCCTGGGCCGGACCGACGAGCAGGTCAAGATCCGCGGGTTCCGCATCGAACCCGGCGAGGTGGAGGCCGCCCTCCTGGACCACCCGGACATCACCGACGCCGCCGTCGCCGCCCGCGAGAACGCAGGCCGCCTCATGCTCGTCGGCTACGTCGTGCCCGCCGCCGACCACGTCCCCTCCGCCGACACCCTACGCCTCGCGCTGCGCCGCACCCTGCCCGACCACATGGTGCCCGCCGCGTTCGTCCCGCTGGCCCGCATCCCGCGCACCACCAGCGGCAAGACGGACCGGCGCGCCCTGCCCGCCCCGCCCGCGCAGCCCGACAGCGGCACGCCCTACGTCGCTCCCCGGGCCGGCACGGAGGAGCGTCTGGCCGCGATCTGGGCGGAGGTGCTCGGCGTCGAACGCGTGGGCGCCCGGGACAACTTCTTCGCGCTCGGCGGCGACTCCATCCTGAGCATCCAGATCGTCTCCCGTGCCCGGCAGGCCGGACTCGTCCTCGCCACCAAGGACGTCTTCCGCCACCAGACGGTCGCCGAACTCTCCCTGTGCGTACGGGAGTCCGCCCCGAAGCAGGACGCCGCCGAGGAACCGGCCGAAGCGCCGCTCACTCCGATCCAGCGCTGGTACCTGGACGGCCGCGAACCCGGGCAGCGGCTCCGGTTCACCATGACCCAGCGCCTCGAACTCGCCCCGGACGCCACCGGTCCGGCGCTGCGGGCCGCCACCGACGCCCTCGTACGCCACCACGCCGTCCTGCGTACGCGGTTTCGCCGCACCGCCGACGGCTGGCGCCAGGACGTCCTGACCGAGGCACCGGACGGCGTCTTCACCCGGCACGAAGCGGTTGGCCTGGACGACACGGCCTTGGAGTACGCCGTCCAGCGGCTCACGGACGAGGCGCAGGCCGCCCTCGACCCCACCGCCGGCCGGGTCGTCCGCGTGCTGTTCTTCGACCGTGGTCCGGGACGGCCCGGACAACTGGTCTTCACCGCCCACCACCTGGTCATCGACGGCGTCTCCTGGCGCATCCTGCTCGCGGACCTGGAGACCGCCCAGCGGGCGGCGGCGGCCGGTCGGCCCGTGGAGCTGCCCCCGACCGGCACGTCCTACGGCCACTGGGCCACCCGGCTCGACCGGCACACCCGCTCCGGCGCACTCGACGCCGACCTGCCGTACTGGACACGCACCGGCACGCCACCGGCCGCCCTGCCCGCAGGCCGTCCCGGCCCGAACACCCACGGCACCGCCGCCACCCTCACGGTCACCCTGGACGCGCGGACCACCGACGCCTTGCTGCGCAAGGTCCCCCCGACCTACCGCACCCAGGTCAACGACGTCCTGCTCGGCGCCCTCGGCCGCACCCTGGCCCGCTGGTGCGGACGCGACACCGTCCTCCTGGGCATCGAGGGCCATGGCCGGGAGGAGCTGTTCGCGGACGTGGACCTGTCGCGGACCGTCGGCTGGTTCACCGCCGAGTTCCCGCTCGCCCTGAGCGTCGCCCAGGACGCCGGCTGGCACGACACCCTCCGCTCGGTGAAGGAACAACTGCGCGCGGTGCCGCTGCACGGCCTGAGCCACGGCGCCCTGCGCCACCTCGTGCCCGGCAGCCCGCTCGCCACGGCCCCCGCCCCGCAGGTCGGCTTCAACTACCACGGCCAATGGGACACGGACACCGCCGGTGGCCTGCTGCGCGGCGCCCTGTCCCCGGCCGGCCGGGACACCGACCCGGACGAACCCCGGCCCTACCTCCTGGACATCACCGGTGTGGTCCAGGACGGGCGGCTCGAACTCGGCTGGACCTACCCGGCCTCCATCTACGACCAGGCCACGGTCGAGCGGCTCGCCGAGGACATGCTCGCGGCCCTGCGGGAGATCGCCGCGCACTGCGCCCGCCCCGAGGCGGGCGGCCGCACCCCCTCCGACTTCCCCTTCGCCGGCCTCGCCCAGGAGCAGCTCGACCGGCTCCTGGGCACCGGCCGGCACGTCGAGGACGTCCTGCCGCTCACCCCGCTCCAGTCCGGCATGCTCTTCCACGGCCTGGTGGACACCGAGCACGCCTACTTCGACCGCACCGCCGTACGGCTGTCCGGCGTGGCCGACCCGCGGGCCTTCGCCGCCGCCTGGCAGCAGGTCGCCGACCGCACCCCGGCGCTGCGCACCAGCGTCCACTGGCACGGCCTGCCGCACCCGGTCCAGGTGGTCCATCGCCAGGCGGAACTGCCCGTCCGCCACCTCGACTGGCGTACGCTCACACCCGCCGAGCGCGCCGAGGCCACCGAGCGGCTGCTCGCCGAGGACCGCGCCGCCGGCATGGACCTCGGCACGGCGCCACTCACCCGGCTCACCCTGGCCGCCCTGCCCGGCGACGAGGTGCTCCTCGTGTGGTCCACCCACCACATCGTCCTCGACGGCTGGAGCACCGGGCAGCTGCTCACCGAGGTGTGCGAACGCTACGCCGCGCTCACCGGCGGCCCCGACCAAGCGCCCCCGCTGCGGCGGCCCTTCGCGGACTTCCTGCACTGGCTGCGGGAACAGGACGAGACGGCGGCGGAGCGGCACTGGGCCGACGCCCTCGCCGGGTTCACCGCCCGGACCCCACTGCCGTACGACCGTACGCCCGCCGAGGCCCACCGCGCCCGTTCCGCCGCGGCCGTCCACCACGAGCTGGACGCCGGGGTCTCGCGGCGACTGCGGGAGACCGCCGCCCGCGCCGGAGTGACCGTGAACACGGTGGTCGAGGGCGCCTGGGCGCTGCTCCTCGCCCGCTCCGGCGGGCGCGACGACGTGGTCTTCGGCACCACCGTCTCCGGCCGCCCGGCCGAACTGCCCGGTGTCGAGGGCATGATCGGCATGTTCATCAACACGGTGCCGACCCGGGTCCGCATACCCGCCGGGCCGGTGCTGCGGTGGCTGCGCGACCTCCAGGAACGGCAGAGCGACGCCCGCCGCTTCGACTTCCTCGCCCTGTCCCGCATCCAGGCCGTGAGCGAAGTCCCGCCCGGTGAGGCGCTGTTCGACAGCATGGTGGTGTTCGAGAACTACCCGGTGGACGAGTCGGCGACGGCCCGCACCGGGATCCGGGTCGAGGAGGTCCGAGCCGACGACGCCACCACCTTCCCCTGGTGCCTCCGCGCCCACCTGGCCGAACGGCTCGGTTTCGACCTGGCCTACGACCCCGACCTGTTCGACACCGCCACCGCCGAGCGAGCAGCAGCCCGACTGGCCGGACTGCTCATCGCACTCGCCGACGGGTTCGACACCGACCTGACCGACCTGGACGGGCTCGCCCCGGCCGACCGCGAGCTGCTGGCCGCCTGGAACACCACCGCCCGCCGGACCGCGCCGCGCAGCCCCGTCGACCTGTTCACCGAGCAGACCCGGCGCACCCCGGACGCGCCCGCGATCGACGACGGCGAACGCCGACTGTCATACCGTCAACTCCACGACTGGGCCGGCTCGCTGGCCGACCGCCTGCGATCCGACGGCCTGGCCCCGGAGGGTCGGGTGGCGTTGCTGCTCGACCGCTCCGCCGAACTGGTCGTAGCCCAGCTCGCGGTACTCCTGGCCGGCGGCGCCTACGTCCCCGTCGACACCCGCGCCCCCGAGGAGCGCCGCCGCACCCTGCTCACCCAGGCTGGCGCGACCCTCCAACTCACCGCCCTGGACGTGGCGGCGACCCGCCCTGGGGGCATGGGGCTGTACGCAGAATCCGCCGGGTCGGATCCAGTGACTTCCACGCATGGCGCGGGAGCCGCGCAGGAGTCGGCGTCGCCCGTGGAGCCTGGTCGGGTGGGGCCCGTGATGCCGGGTGCGGACCGGTCGGCGTACGACGCCGAGGCCACGGAGCCGCACACGCCGCCCGCACGGCCCGTCGCGGCGGAGCCCCTGCCCCCCGTAAACCCCGACCGGCCGACGCACGCCGCCGGCGCCACGGACCGTCAGACCCCGTCGGCACCGCCCGTCGCGTCGCAGCCGCCGATCTCCGCAGACCCGAACCGGTCGGCGCACGGCACGGGAGCCGCGCAGGAGCCTGCCACGCCCGCCCAGCGCGGCCCGGCGGCGACCGTGGCGCCGGACGCGGACCGGTCGGCGTACGAGGCCGGGGTCAC
>NZ_JBSFTT010000048.1:0-41260 GCF_053591415.1 Streptomyces sp. NPDC003032
AGTTGGGCGGGGAGTACTGGTATCGGAATCTGCGGGAGACGGTGGAGTTCGAGCAGGCCACCCGCACCCTCCTCGACCTCGGACACACCGCCTTCATCGAATGCAGCCCCCACCCGATCCTCACCCTCGGCCTGGAAGAGACCGCCGAGGACATGGGCGTGGACCCTGCCGTCCTCGGCACGCTCCGCCGCGACGACGGCGGGCCCCGCCGCGCCCTGCACTCCCTCATGCGCGCCTACGCCGCCGGTGTCGACGTGGACCTGGACGCCCTGTGCCCGTCGACGAACACCCGGGTCGACCTTCCTACGTACGCCTTCCAGCGCCGCCACTACTGGCTGGAACGCAAGGCTCCGCACCCCGTGGCCGACCCGGCCTCGGCCTGGCGCTACCACGTGGGCTGGCGCCGGGTGACCCCACCGCACGCTGTGACGGGACCGGCAGGGGCGTGGCTGGTCGTGATCCCCGCCCAGTGTCTGGACGCCGACGAGGTGACGCAGTGCCTGGCGGCCCTGGGCGAGGGCGGAGCCGTGGTGCGGGAAGTCGTGGTCGACGCCCGCTGGGCCGACCGCGAGGAGATGGCCGAGCAACTGCGTGAAGTACGAGCCGACTTGGGCGAGGTGGACGACGTCGCCGGCATCGTCTCTCTGCTCGCCCTCGACGAGGCACCCTGCGAAGAAGCGCCAGCCGTCCCCGCCTCGGTGGCCGGTACGGTCGTCCTCGCCCAGGCACTCGACGACGCGGGTGTCGCCGGACGGCTCTGGTGCGTGACCGGCGGCGCGGTGTCCGTGGGCGGCGACGACCCCGTCACCCACCCCACCCAGGCACATCTGTGGGGCCTCGGCCAGTCCATCGCGGTGGAGCAGCCCGAGCGGTGGGGCGGCCAGGTGGACGTGCGTGGTGACGTGCGTGATGACGTACGAAGTGACGTACGCGCCGGGCTCCGTGCCGTGCTGTCCGGCGCGCTCGGGGACGAGGACCAGATCGCCCTGCGCGGCCAGGAGACCTGGGTCCGGCGGCTCTCCCGCGCCCCGCTGCCGGACGGCCCGACGGCCGGGACGGCCGGGGGCGGCTGGTACAAGGGCGGCACCGTGCTGGTGACGGGCGGCACCGGCGGCCTCGGCTCCCACGTGGCCCGGTGGCTGGTGGACGCGGGCGTGGAGCGGGTCGTGCTGGCGAGCAGGCGTGGCAAGGACGCGCCGGGCGCGAGCGAACTGCTCGACGAACTCGCCCGGTCGGGACCGTCAGGAACATCAGGAACATCAGGAACATCAGGAACGGCGGGGTCGGGCACATTGGGACCGGCGGACGTGGTGGTCGAGGCATGCGACGTCGCCGACCGCGAAGCCCTCGCCGGAGTGCTGGCACGCATCCCCCGGGAGTGCCCGCTGACCGCCGTCTTCCACACCGCGGGCGTCGTGGACGACGGCCCGCTCGCCGCCATGACCGTGCCCCAACTCGACTCCGTGCTGCGCGCCAAGGCCCAGGCCGCGCTGCACCTCCACGAACTCACCGCGGACCAGGACCTGACCGCCTTCGTCCTCTTCTCCTCCTGCGGCAACATCCTCCCCACCGTCGGCCTCGCCAACTACGCGGCGGCCAACGCCTACCTCGACGGACTCGCCGAGTTCCGCGCCTCCCAGGGGCTGCCCGCGACCTCGGTGGCCTGGGGCGCGTGGGCCGGGGGCGGCATGAACAACGACACCCTCGACGCCTGGCTGCGGCTGGGCGGCGTCCAGCTCATGGACCCCCGCGAGGCGACGGCCGCGATGGGCCGGGCCCTGGACCTCGGCGACACTCTCGTCGCCATCGCCGACATCGACTGGGAACGCTTCACCGCGTTCAGCGTCTCCCGGCCCCGCCCCCTCGTCCGCGACCTGCCGGAGGTGAGGGACGCGGCGACGGCCGTGAGCGGACCCGCCGCGGACAGCGGTACGCCCGAACTGGCCTCCCGGCTCGACGGGTTGACGTCCGGCCAGTGCGAACGGGTGCTCCTGGACGTCGTACGCGAAGGCATCACCGCCGTCCTCGGCCACGACCCGGACAACATCCAGCCCGACCGGCCCTTCCGGGAGATCGGCCTGGACTCCCTCACCGGCGTCGAACTGCGCAACCGCCTCAACTCCGTGACCGGGCTGCGGCTGCCCGCCACGCTGGTCTTCGACCACCCCACACCGGGGGCGCTCGCCCGTTCCCTGCGGGAGCGGATCACCGGCACCGCGTCGCCGGGCCGCACGGACCCCGTCACGACGGTCGACGCACCTGCCGCCGCCGACGCGGACGACAGCAGCGACCGGGCCGTCATGGCCGCCACCGACGACGAACTGTTCGCCATCATCGACGACGCCTGACCTCCGAGGCGCCGGGACGACACCGCGAAAGGGAGACGATGTCAGGCCTGCACACCGATGCCGACCTCTGGGTGAGGCGCTGCCGACCGGCCGCCACCGACGCGCCGCGGCTCGTCTGCTTCCCGCACGCCGGCGGCAGCGCGACCTACTACTACCCGCTCGCCGCGGCGCTCGCGCCCGAGATCGACGTCCTGGTGATCCAGTACCCCGGCCGCCAGGACCGCCACCGCGAGCCGTGCGTCGACGACCTCCACCGCCTCACCGACCACCTCCACGAGGTCCTGGCCCCCTGTCTGGACCGGCCGTTCGTGTTCTACGGACACAGCATGGGAGCCGTGCTCGCCTTCGAGGTGGCGCGCCGCTGCGAAGGCGGGGCGCGGCTCTGGCCCGCCCACCTCGTCGTCTCCGGGCGGCGCGCCCCGTCCCGGCACCGCCACGAGACCACGCACCTCCAGGACGACGCGGGCCTGATCAAGGAGCTGGTCGCCGCGGGCGGCACCGACCGGCGGCTCACCGAGGACGCGGAGTTCCTCGCGTCCGTGCTGCCGGCGGTACGCAGCGACTACCGCGCCGTCGAGACGTACACCTACCGCCCTGGACCGCCGCTGACCTGCCCGGTCACGGTGCTCACCGGCACCGCCGACCCGAAGGTGACCCTGGACGAGGCCCGCGCCTGGCGCGGCCACGGCTCGGGGGAGTTCGCGCTGCGCACCTTCACCGGCGGCCACTTCTTCATCGAGGAGCACCGCGACGCCGTCGCCGGTGTTCTCGCCGACACCCTGCGCCCGCACATCCGCGACCGGAACAGCCGCGAGGGGGCGCGATGACGGAGGAGCGGCGCGCCCCCCGGCCCGCGGGCGCCACGATGCTGGACCTGCACACCGTGGCGGAGCTGCGGGCGATGCACGACCGGCAGATGGCGAAGCTCCCCCGGCCCGAGGTGCACGAGGCCGTCGACCTCACCGTCGCGGGACGGCCCGCCCGCCTCTACCGGCCCGACGGCGCCCTGCCCCAGCCCGCCCTGGTCTTCTTCCACGGCAGCGGCTGGGCGCTGGGCGGCGTCGAGTCGTACGACCCGGTCGTGCGCGCGCTGACCCGCGCCTGCCGGGTCGCGTTCGTGTCGGTGGGCTACCGGCGCCCGCCCGAGCACCCCCACCCCGCCGCCGTCGACGACGCGGAGGCGGCGGTGCGCTGGGTGGCCGCGCACGCCATGGAACTGGGCCTCGACGCGGCCCGGCTCGGCATCGCCGCCGAGAGCGGCGGAGGACAGATCGCCCTCGCGGCGGCCCTGCGTCTGACCACCCGGCCGGCCGTGGGCCACCGGGACCCGGCCGCCCCCGCACTGGCCCTGCAACTCCTCGCCTACCCGATCGTCGACCTGCGCCCCGACCCGCCCACCGGCGCCCACTCCGCCGACCTGCGCGGCATGCTCGACCTGTACCTGGGCGACGCCGACCGCACCGACCCGGAGGTGTCCCCGCTGCTCGCCCCCGACCTGAGCGGGCTGCCGCCCACGGTGATCGGCACGGGGGAGTTCGACTTCCTGCGCCCGCAGATACGGGAGTTCGCGGCCCGGCTGAGCGCGGCCGGGGTCGCGACGACGCTCCTGGACGGCGCCGGGCTCGACCACGGCTACCTGGGCTGGGGCTCCTTGGCGCGCGGCCCGGCCGAGGCCATCGACGCCCTCGGCGCGTGCGTGCGCCGCGCGCTCAGGCCCACGCTCAGGCCCGCGGACCCGCCGGGTCCGGCGGCTCGATGACGCC
Organism: Streptomyces sp. NPDC003032; assembly: GCF_053591415.1. Lineage (NCBI taxonomy): Bacteria > Bacillati > Actinomycetota > Actinomycetes > Kitasatosporales > Streptomycetaceae > Streptomyces > Streptomyces sp. NPDC003032. The sequence continues at coordinate 4,112 of NZ_JBSFTT010000048.1, forward strand.
CCGCCCGACAGGCAGCCCGGCCTCCAGATGCGCCAGGGCCTCGTCAAGGGCGGCGGGCCCGTCCAGCGACGGGTCCTTCGCCCAGTCCAGCCATACGGTGAGGACCACACCGCACACCGCTCCCGAGAGGGTGCGCAGCTCCGGGTCGTCCGGCGCCCGGTCGGTGCGCTCGGCGAGGAGCGCCGCCAGTTTGGGCAGGATGCCGGTGATGTTCGTGAAGTTCGCCGCCCACAGTTCGGGCACCGAGAGCACCACCATCTCCCGCTCCAGGTTCTCCCGCAGCTCCTGAGCCGTCTGCCCGGCGAACACCGCGCGGAACGCCCGGCGCAGCGCCTGCGTGGGGCTCAGGCCCGGCGGCTGCGCCTGGAAGGCGTTCCTGAGCTCGACGTAGTCGTCGTCGAGCCTGACCAGGTCCTCCTTGGTCGCGAAGTACCGGAAGACCGTGCTGGGGGCGACCTCCGCGGCCTCGGCGATCTGCTCGACCGTGGTGACGTGGTAGCCGCGCGTCCGGAAGAGCCGCAGCGCCTCCCGCTGGATCGCCGAGCGCGTCCTGGCCTTCTTGCGCTCGCGGAGCCCCGAGGGCCGCGGGGACCGGGGGGCGGGCGGAGCGGCGGTCTCGGTGAGCGGTTTCCGGCCACCGTTCGGCAGCGAAGTCATGCGTCACCTCCGGTGCGACTCGGTCACGGGCTCGACGAGGCGCGGGCCCTGCCGACCGGCTCATGATAGCCAGCGCCGCCCGCGCCTCATCCGCCCTGACAGCTCCCGGCCGGCCACGGCCTCCCTGCCCCGGGACCTCGCTACCCCGCCACCTCGTCGGCCAGCGCCGACTCCTCGGACAGCGCCGACTCCTCGGACAGCGCCGCGGCCAGCGCGGCGACCGTGGGGCGCTCCAGGAGCTTCTCCAGAATGTCCTGCGCGCTGCTGCGCAGCCCGAACTCCGCGCGCAGCGGCCCCAGCATGGTCACCACATGGAGTGAATCGCCGCCGAGGTCGAAGAAGTTGTCCTCCACGCCGAAGTCGTCACGGCCCAACGCCTCGCACCACAGCTCGAACAGCCGCCGCTCGACGGCGCCGCGCGGCGCCACCCGCTCGGCCCCCGGCGCCTCCTCCCAGGGAGAGGGCAGCGCCCCGCGGTCCACCTTGCCGTTGGCGCTCAGCGGCAGCCGGTCGAGGACGATGAGCTGCCGCGGAACCATGTACTCCGGCAAGGTCTCCTCGGCGGCCGTGCGCAGCGCCTCCACGTCCACGGCGGCCGGTTCGCCGCCGGGCGCCACCGCAAGGAGCACCCGCATATAGAGGACGCCCGGGGACGCCTCCTCGCCGGGGAGCGCGGTGACGTGCTCGAAGCCCGCCGCCGCGAGGTGCGCCCGCCACTGCGCCACGCTGAGCAGGGGCAGCCGCTCGTCCTCCCCGCGCTCCTGGGCCAGACCCTCGATGTACGCGACGGTGATGAGCGCCGACGGCATGTTCTCCGTGCTCTCCAGCGCCACCAGCATTCCGCCGGGGGCCAGCAGCGAGCGCAGGCCCTCCAGGGTCGCGCCGATGTCCTTGGCGTCGTGCAGCACGTTCGAGGCGATCACCACGTCCGCGCAGCCCGGCCCGAAGCCCTGCTCGGCGAGGTCCCCGTCGATGTCGAGGACCCGGTGTTCGAGGAAGGGGTGGGCGGCGCCGAAACGCCGGGCGGCCCGCGCCGTGAAGTAGCTGGAGATGTCGGTGAAGCAGTACCGGACCCCGTCGCGGGGCAGCTCCGGCAGGACGCACTCCGTCGTCGCCCCGGTGCCCGCCCCGACCTCCAGGACACGCACCGGCCGGCCGCCAGGCCAGGCGTCGACGAAGGCCCGTACGGCCTGCGCCGTGGTGCGGTTCTGCACCCCGGCGACGGCGTTGTCCGCGTACAGGGCGCGCGTGACGCGCCAGTCGCCGTCCGGCATCAGGAACTCCAGGGGGCTCACCTCGCCCCGCAGCAGCGCCACTTGGTTCTCGGCGCAGCTGGTGAAGTACTCGCGCAGCACCCCGTGGGACCCCGCGGTGCTGACACCGTCGAGCGTCCTGCGGATCTCCTCGTCCAGGGCGTCCGGCTCGAAGGGGCGGGCGCAGCGGTAGGTCCCGTCGTCGGCCGCGCTCAGCCAACCGCGCGCGACCAGCTCCGCGAGCTGACGTTCCATCAACTCCCGGTACACGGGCTTGATTCCGCAGGCGACGATGGACTCCAGGCGGGCGCTCGCACCCGCCGTCCGGAAGAACCCGAGCCGGGCGAGGGCGCGCGCGATCACCATGGGGCACAGCGCGTCCGCGACGGCCAGGGTGTGCTCCTCCTCCCGCAGCTCCCCGGAGCGCTCCGTCAGCTCCCGGCCGAGCCGCGCCCCGGCCTCCTCGGCGGTCCGGCGCAGCCGCTCGGCCGCGCCCGGCGCGTCGGCCCGCACGGCGCGGTCCGCCGTGGGGACGACGTAGCCGACGAGCTGGCGGCGGCCCGTCCTCGGGTTGGTGCCGATGGCGGCCACCGCCTCGGCCACGCCCTCCTGCCGCGCCAGTGCCGCCTCGACCTCGCCCAGCTCGATCCGGTAGCCGTTCAGCTTGATCTGCGCGTCCTCGCGGCCGAGGAAGTCGATGTCGCCGCCGGGCAGGTAGCGCCCCAAGTCACCGGTCCGGTACAGGCGTTCACCGGTGCGAGGGTGACGTACGAACCGCTCGGCGGTCCGCTCCTCGTCGCCCCAGTACCCCTTGGCCACCCCGGAGCCGCCGATCCAGATCTCCCCGGTGGCCCACACCGGGCAGGGGCGCAGCCGCTCGTCGTACACATGGAGCGTCTGGTTGGCGAGGGGCTTGCCGTACGGGATGCGGGTCCACGCCGCGGGCACCTCGCCGATCGGGTACGCCACCGACCAGATGGACGCCTCCGTGGCCCCGCCCAGGCTGATCACCCGGGCGTCCGGACAGTGCGAGCGGACGGCACCGGGCAGCGCCACCGGGATCCAGTCGCCGCTGAGCAGCGCCAGCCGCAGCCCGGCCCCGTCCCGCGAGGCGTCCCGTGAGGCGTCCCGCGAGGCGCCCGAGTCCGGGTCGTTCTTGAGGCCGTCCACCCACGCCTGCATCAGGGCGGGCACCGAGTTCCACACCGTCACCCCGTGACGTCGCATCAAGTCCGTCCAGTGGCCCGGGTCGTGGGCGTGCGCGGCGGCCGGTACGACGACGGCCGCGCCGGCCGCCAGGGTGCCGAAGACGTCGTACACCGAGAGGTCGAAGCTGAGCGAGGAGAGCGCGAGGACCCGGTCGCGCGGACCGACACCGAAGCGCTGGTTGATGTCCTGCACGGTGTTCGCCGCGCACCGGTGGTCGATCACCACGCCCTTGGGCTGCCCGGTCGAGCCCGAGGTGAAGATGGTGTACGCGAGGTCGCCGGGCGCCGGAGCGGTGGCGGGCGGCCCGTCGGGAGCCTCGCGCACCCGCGCGTCGGCGCACGTCACCACGTGGGCGCCGGCCGGCCAGTCGAGGCGGTCGCGCAGCGCGGGCGTGGTGACCACGGTCCGCACGCGGCACCGATCGAGGAGCTGGTCGCGGCGGGCCCGCGGCCACTCCGGGTCGATCGGCAGATACGCGGCGCCGGAGCGCGTCACCCCCAGCACGGCGGCGACCTGCTCGCGGCCCTTGCCCATCACCACGGCCGTCAACTCATCCGTGCGCGAGCCGAGTTCGATGAGCCGGTGCGCCAGGCGGTGGGCCTGGGCGACCAGTTCGCGGTAGGTGTAACCGCCGTCGTCGGCGATGACGGCGACGGCGTCCGGAGTGCGCCCGGCCTGGTCCTCCACCAGGGAGCACAGGGTGCGTTCCGGGATCTGCGCGGCCGTGGAGTTGGCGGCCAGGCGCTCGCGCTCCTGCCACGCGGGCAGGGGGAGCGCCGCGTCGGGATCGTCCCAGAACGCCTCGTCGGCGAGGCGGCCGACCAGATCCCCGTACGAGGTGAACATGTCGTCGAGCATCCCCTCGGGGAACAGCTCCTCCGCCACGTCCCAGTTGAGGTGCAGGGCCCCGTCCTCCTCGGTGACCTGGTGGTCGAGCCAGACCTGCGGCGTCTGGCTGACGCCGTGCACGACGTCGCCGAGGAAGCGCAGACCGCCCACCACCCCGTCCTCCGACGAGGCCCCGAGCAGGCTGGTGAAGACCACCGGCATCGCCGCGCCCGGCATCCCGCCGCGCCGCCTGGCCCGCTCCCGAAGGACCTGCACACCGCTGTACGCGAGATGCTCCAGGTCCCGCGTGAGCCGCTGGTGCACGGCCTGGGCGCGGGGGCCGAAGGCCGTGTCCGGCGCCGCGTCGAGCGCGAGCAGGGTCAGCGACGTGAAGTCACCGACGACGGCGTCGACCTGGGGGTGCAGCGGAGGCCGGTTGAACAGCGTGAGGTTGAGCGTGCAGGCCGACCCCCTGGACCAGGTGCGCAGCACCTCGCCGAACGCCGTGACCAGGGCCGCGGAGGGCGTCAGACCCCGGCGCCGCGCGATGTCCTTGGCGGCGGTCCAGCGCTCGGCGGGCACCACGGCGTGCCGGCGCCGGAAGGGGACCGGCCCGGCACCCGGCGCCCGGGCCGCGCGCAGCGGCAGCTCGGGCGCCGGGGGCAGCTCGTCCAGTCGGTCCAGCCAGTACTCCTTGGCGCGCGCGTACTCCGGGCCCTCGCGCCGCGCCAGCTCCGCCAGGACGCAGTCGCGGTAGGAGAGCGCGAGCGGCGCGGGGGAGAAGTGGGGGTCCTCGTAGAAGCGGCGCCACTCCTGGAAGAACAGGTCCACACTGAACCCGTCCATGATCAGCATGTCCAGGCTCAGATGCACCCGCAGCCGCGTCCCGTCCAGGCGGCTCGCGCGGATGTCGAAGAGCGGCCACTGGTCGGCCGGGAGCACCTGGTGGCTCATCTCGCCCCGCACGAGGGCCAGTTGTTCCTCGCGGCCGGCCTCGTCGAGCTCCCGCAGATCGTGCACCCGTATCTCGTACGGCGGCACCTCGCGCAGGACGCGCTGCAGGCCGGACGGTTCGACGACGGCGCGCAGCATGTCGTGCCGGTCGATGACCTTGCGCAGCGCCGCGCCGAGCCGGTCCAGGTCCAGGCCGTCACTGGCCAGTTCGGCGTACGTGTGGGTGGCGGTGCCGCCCATGTCGATCGCCGGGTTGCGGCCCACCCAGTACGCGTGCTGGATGTCGGTCAGCGGGAACGGCTCGTACCGCTCGCCGGGCCGGGGCACGATCTCCTCTGGGGCGCCGCCGTGACCGGCCCGGCGCAGCAGCTCGATCAGCTCGTCCCGGTGCCCGCGCAGCCGCGCGCGCAGCTCGTCGGTGAGGGTGCCCGCGGGGGCGAGCACGTCGAGGCGGCCGTCGGACAGGCGGAGCCGTACGCCAAGGCGGTGCAGTTCGCTGAGCAGTTCATACGCCATGGTGGGGGTCCTCACGCGGTCCGGCGGGCGGGCGAACCCACCCGCTCCGTCGTCGACTCGGCCAGGACGGCATCGAGGATGTGCTTCATGCGGCTCCTTAGGTCCCCGGTGAGTCCCCGGTAAGTCCCCGGTGACGGCCGTCCGAGTATCCGGGCGCCGCCGACGCCGCCCACACCCGTAGCTCCCCCCTAGGCGGTGCGGCCGGTTCCCTAGGGGTGGCCCGGGGGCTGACGTGGCCGCCGGGCCCGCTTAGCGTCACGTGGCGAAGCCGTCCGCCCGCGCACCACCGAGGTGCGGCTCACCGATCCGACGCCCCGTGCCCCCTGGAGGGTCCGATGAACTTCGGCATCTCGCTGCTGCCCGACTGCCGCCCGGAGGTGCGTTCGGCGGAGGACTACTTCGCCGACGTGCTGCGCGTCGCCGAGCTGGGTGACCAGCTCGGCTACACCCACGTCAAGATGACCGAGCACTACCTCCACAGCGCGGGCGGCTACTGCCCGAGCCCGCTGGCGTTCCTCGCCGCCGTGGCCGCGCGGACCCGGAACATCCGGCTCCTGACCGGCGGCATCCAGGCCTCCTTCCACCACCCCGTGCAGATCGCCGCCGAGACCGCCCAGGTCGACGTGATGAGCGGCGGCCGGCTCGACGTCGGCTTCGCCCGCGCCTTCCTGCCGTACGAGTTCGACGCGTTCGGCGTCAGCATGGACGAGAGCGTCGCCCGGTTCCGCGCCACGGTCGACTCCGTCGTACGCCTGTGGACCGAGAAGGAGGTCACGGACGAGACCCCGTACTACAGCTACCGCAACGCCACTTCGTGGCCCGGCGTGATCCAGCGCCCGCACCCGCCGGTCTGGGTCTGCGCGGTGATGTCCGAGAGCAGCTTCCGCTGGGCCGGCGAGAAGGGCCACAACCTGCTGGTGACGGCGTCCCCGCGGCCGGAGACCTTCCAGCACGTCAACGCCCTGCTGAACGTCTACCGCGAGGAGTTCGACAAGCACCACGGCGCCTCGGGCCGCAGGCCGCAGGTGGGCATGGTGGTGCCGCTGGTCCTCGCCGACACCGACGAGGAGGCCATGGCGGCGGCGCGGCCGCACCTCGACGAGTACGTCGCGGTGTGGAAGGAGGCCGCCGCCTCGGTGGCCACCATCGACTCGCCCGACTACCAGAACTACGCGCAGGTCTTCGCCAAGTCGGTCGAGGCCGGTGGCGGCGGTACGGGCGCCAACGGCGTCATCGGCTCCCCGGAGACGGCGGCCCGCCGTGTCACGGAGATGCGCGAGGCCCTGCGGATGGACACGATCCTGTGGCAGGTCGACTTCGGCGGCCAGCCCTACGCCAACATGGAGCGCAGCCTGCGGCTGTTCGCCGAGAAGGTCCGGCCGCTGCTCGGCTGACCGTCCTGGGGCGGCGGGTGACATCGCGTCAGAGTGGTGGTCCCGCGTTCCGGATGCTTAACGCAAGCCGATTATGAGAGTAGCCTCCCACTTGACTGCCCACTAGCGAAGTGTGGAGTGAGCTGTGTCTACCTACCTCTACCGGCTGGGCCGGTTCTCGTTCCGGCGGCGCAGGCTCGTCGGCCTGCTGTGGCTGGGGCTGCTGATCGCCGCCGTCGCCGGGGCGGTCACGCTGTCGGGCGCGACGTCGGAGGAGTTCCGCGTCCCCGGTACGGAGTCGCAGCAGGCCAACGACGTGCTCAAGGAACGCTTCCCGGAGGCCGGCACCGGCGGCGCCACCGCCCGCGTGGTGTTCGCCGCGCCCCCCGGGGAGAAGCTCCAGGAGCCCGGCACGCAGTCCGCGATCGACAAGACCATCGACGAGCTGCGCGACGCGCCCGAGGTCGCCAAGGTCGAGTACTCGCCCAAGGCGGTCTCGAAGGACGGGCGGATCACGTTCGCCGAGGTGAGCTACAAGGTTCCCGCGGGTGACATCACCGACGGCGACCGCGAGGCGCTGCGCGACGCCCTCGGCCCCGCCCGCGACGCCGGGCTCACCGTCGAGACGGGCGGCGACGCCATCAAGGCGTCGGCCACCGGGGCCGCCGAGCTGATCGGCGTCGTCGTCGCCGCCGTGGCCCTGCTGGTCGCGCTCGGCTCGGTCGTCGCCGCCGGCCTGCCGCTGCTGCTCGCCTTCGTGGGCCTCGGCATCAGCGTGTGCGCCGTCTACGCCGCGACGGGATTCTTCGACCTGACCGAGGACACCGTCGTCCTGGCCGTGATGATCGGCCTGGCGCTCGCCATCGACTACTCCCTCTTCGTCATCTTCCGCTACCGGCAGGAGGCCCGAGCCGGACGGAGCCTGGAGGACGCCGCCGGACGCGCCGTCGGCACCGCGGGAACGGCCGTGGTCTTCGCGGGCCTGACCGTGCTCATCGCCCTGCTCGGCCTCTCGGTGGTGCGGCTGCCGCCGCTCACCCAGATCGCGGTCGCCGCCGCCCTCGCCGTGGCCGTCACCGTGTGCGTCGCGCTCACCCTGCTGCCCGCGGTGCTCGGCTTCGTGGGCCCGCGCGCCGTGCGCGGCCGCCGGGCGGTGGCGCGGCCCGGCGGCGACGCCCCCGGCACGGGCGTCGAAGGGGCGCCGAACGAGGGCACCCTGCTGAAGCTCGACCCGCCGCTCGGGCAGCGCTTCTGCCGCCTGATCACCCGGCATCCCATCCCGACCCTCGTGGCGACCCTCGCCGCCCTGGCCGTCGTCGCCCTGCCCGTGCAGGACATGCGGCTCGGTCTGCCGGACGAGGGCACCGACCCCACGCACACCACCCAGCGCAAGGCATACGACCTGCTCAGCGAGGGCTTCGGGCCCGGCTTCAACGGCCCGCTCCTCGTCGCCGTCGAGAGCGCCGAGGGCGAGAGCGCCAAGGAGGCGTCCCAGCGCACCTACGACCAGGTGAAGGGGCTCGACGGAGTGGCCGCGGTGAACCCCGCGGTCATGAACGAGGCGGGTGACACGGGCCTGTTGACCGTCGTATCGACCGGCGGCCCGACCAGCGAGTCCACCAACGACCTGGTGGACGCCATCCGCGACAAGAAGTCGCAGATCCACGAGGCGACCGGCGCACAGGTCGCGGTCACCGGGCAGACCGCCCTCAACATCGACATGTCGAAGAAGCTCTCGGACGCCCTGCTGCCCTACCTCATCCTCGTGGTGGGCCTGGCCTTCCTCCTGCTGATGATCGTCTTCCGCTCGCTCCTCGTCCCGCTGACCGCCGCACTCGGCTTCCTGCTCAGCGTCGGCGCGACGTTCGGCGCGGTCGTCGCCGTCTTCCAGTGGGGCTGGCTCACCGACGTGCTCGGCGTGGACCGCCTGGGCGTCATCGTCAATCTGCTGCCCATCTTCCTGATCGGCGTCGTGTTCGGCCTCGCCATGGACTACCAGGTCTTCCTCGTGACCAGGATGCGCGAGGCGTACGTCCACGGGGCCTCGCCCAAGGACGCCGTCGTCGTCGGCTTCGCGCAGAGCGCCCGGGTGGTGACCGCCGCGGCGGTCATCATGATGAGCGTCTTCGGAGGCTTCGTCCTCGCGGACTCGACGATGATCCAGGCGGTGGGGTACGCCCTGGCCGCGGCCGTGTTCTTCGACGCGTTCGTGATGCGGATGACGGTGGTGCCCGCCGTCATGTCCCTGCTGGGCAGGGCCGGCTGGTGGCTGCCCGCCGTACTGGATAAGGTGCTGCCCGACGTGGACGTGGAGGGCGAGCGGCTGCGCGGGTTCGACGAGCCGCCGAAGAGCGACGCCGTCGCCGCACCCCGCGAACCACTGCCCGAGGCACGGCGCGAGTAGCCACCGCCGCGGCCAGCGTGGACGCGGACCCGTACGCGTACGCCCGCCCCCGCCATCCCCCGGTCGGGGCGGGCGTACGTCCTTCCTCCCAGCGCGCCTGTCCTTCTTCTCGGCTCCGTCCTCTCAGCGCACGGCGGTGACGAAGCCCCGCCCGTTCTTGCGGCCGAGCCACCCGCTCGACACCAACTGCTCCAGGATCGCCGGAGGCTCCTGCGCGGGATCACCGAAGTCCGCGTACAGCCGGCGCTGGATGGCGAGCGACACGTCCAGACCGATGGCGTCGAGCAGGGCGAAGGGACCGAGCGGATGGCCGAAGCCCTCGCGCACGGCCGTGTCGATCTCGTCGGCGCTCGCCCCAGGCCGGTCGAGCAGCCTCATGGCGTGCCCGAGGTAGGGGAAGAGCAGATAGTTGACGAGGAAGCCCGTGCGGTCCGCGCACCGCACGGTCGTCTTGCCAAGGCGCGCGCAGACGGCCTCGGCGATCCGCACGGTCGCGTCGTCGGTGGTGTCGGCCCGGGCCACCTCCACCAGCTGCATCAGCGGGGCCGGATTGAAGAAGTGCGTGCCGATCACCCGCGCCGCGACGCCCGATGCCTCGGCGCACACGGCCACCGGCAGGCTGGACGTCGTGGTGGCGAGGACCGCGTGCGGCGCGCACACGGCGCCCAGCCGCGCGAACAGCTCCCGCTTCACCGCCAGGTCCTCGGCGACCGCCTCGATCACGAGGTCGCAGTCGCCGAGCGCGCTGAAGTCCCCGGTGACGCTCAGCGCCTCCAGTGTCGCCGCCTTCGTACGGGCGTGGATCCTGCCGCGCCGTACGGAGCGGGTCAGCGAACCCGCGACCGCCGCCAGCGCCTCGTCGGCCTTGGCGTCACTGCGGGCCACCAGCGCCGTACGGAACCCCGCGGCGGCCGTGGTCTCGGCGATGCCGCGGGCCATCACGCCCGAACCCACCACACCGATGCGGCGCACGGCGGCGGTGCCCCCGGCGGGCGGCCGGGCGGCGGCCGGGCGGGCCGGGGCGGTGTCGAGCGGGGCGCCCGACTCGTCGTAGGTGTAGAAGCCGCGCCCGGTCTTCCGGCCCAGGCGGTCCCGCGCGATCATCGTGCCCAGCAGGGGAGCGGGCGCGAAGGAGGCGTCCCCGGTGCGGGCGGCGAGGTCGTCGAGCACGGCCGCCGCGCTGTCGAGGCCGATCCGGTCGAGCAACTGGAAGGGACCCAGCGGCAGTCCGCAGCCCAGCCGCATGGCGGTGTCGATGTCCGCCCGGTGCACCCGGTCCCGCTCGTGCAGCCGCACCGCCCGGTTGAGGTAGCCGTACACCACGGCGGTGGCGTCGTCGGCGGCCTGGTGGGTCACGCTCGTACGGGAGAGCCCGATCGCCGACAGCACGGCGTCGAGGGCCTCGACGCTCGGCGCGGCGGTCAGCGTGGTGCGCGTGCGTTCCACGAAGCCCCCGGGCGCGGGTGGCGCGAGGAAGCGCAGACCGACGGTGTCGGCGGGACGTCCGACGGCGGTGGCGAGGCGGTGGAGCGGCACCGCGGAACCGGTGGTGACCAGGACGGTGCCCTCAGGGCAGACCGCGGCTGTCGCGCTCAGCGCGGTGCGCTTGGCCCGCTCGTCCTCGGGCACCGCCTCGATGACGAGCGACGCGCGGCGCAGCGCCGCCGTCTCGGTCGTCAGGGCGCTCTCGGCGGCGGGGAGGCGTTTGCGGACGCGGGCCAGCACGCTCACGTCGCTGTCCACACCGATCACCTCGTGGCCCGCGTCGAGGAGCATGCCCAGGAGGGCTTCCCCCACCACGCCGAGGCCGACGACGCCGACCGTACTCACCTGCCGTGTCATTCCTGCCGTCATTCGTGCGGTCCCCTCATGGCGCGGAAGCGGTTGGCGGTGGCAGCGGATATTCAGCAAGGGCGGGGAATAAGGCGCGGACCCGAGAATTTCTGGGCCGGGCGCTCTTCCGGATGGAATGCGCTGATGATTTCTGCCACGCTTCGGAAGCTAAGGAGGGGTATCCGACGGGGCAACCCCTGAGTGGGCGGGGCGGCTTAGGGGGTGGCGTGCGGCGTCGGCGGTAGGGGGCGCGCAGGGGAGGGGCCATCACGGGCGCGGAGCTGGACCCGGGCGCCCGAAGTGTTCTAATGCCCCACCCACCAGCGGGTGTTGGCGCACCTTCGCCGGGTTTCGGACATGTGCGCCCGGATCGTAACGCCGATTTTCGGACGTTTGCGTCCGTCTGTCGAACGTCTCGCGGGTTTGTCGGAGCGGACTCCCACTATGCGAAAGGGGCTCCGGCCGAAGAGGGCCGGAATTCCCTCGGCCGACGCGGTGGCTGGAACGACGTCGGCGACCTTGGCGCGCCATGGCTTGCGGACCTTGACTACTTTAGGGTCGAACCGCTGCCGCAGATGGCCCTTTCTTGATCGAAATGGCGCCACAAGCGGTCATGGACCAGTGATCCTTTTTTCCGATGTGCCACCTGTACCGATATCAACTTCCGGGTCTACTTCTGGATGGGCGGGAATGATGGCTGCAGAGAACAGGCGTTTCTTTGCCTCGCGGGGATTCTCCTCGGGGCGGTGGCGGGCCGGCTCCCCCGCGTGGAGCCGGCGTGCGGCGTTCGGCGCGGCCGCCACGGCGGCGGGCGCCGTCCTGCTGGGCGCGACCTCGACCAGGGCCGCGACCCGGACCATGCCGACCGGCGGACCGCCGCCTTCCGAGCGCATGCACGAACTCGATTTCCTGCTCGGGTCCTTGCGCTGCCTGTTCAACACGGGCTCCATCCTCACGGCCCGCGTCCGCCCCATTCTCGGCGGCCATTACTACCAGCTGGATCTGACGCACGTACGGCCGCAGAAGAAGGAAAGGGTCAGGGGCAGCTGGGTGCTCGGCTGGGACCGGGTCGACACCAGGTTCGTCTCGTACTACTTCGATGACGCGGGGATGCAGGGCACCTCGACCTCCCCGGGATGGCGGGACGGGCATTTCGTCCTCACCGGTTCGTTCGTGCTCGGCGAGTTGGCGCAGCACGTGGTCATCAAGAGCGACATCACCCGCATCGACGAGGACCATTTCACCATCGAGGAGCACATCGAGAAGAACGGGAAATGGGAGCTTCTCGACACCCAGGACTGCCATCGCAAGAGGTAGTCCGCCCGTTCGCGTGGCGGGCACGTCGTGGACCGGTGATACATACGAGGGGGGACTGGATGGATCTCTTGGAACGCGATGCCGAACTCGCTTTATTGGGCGAGGAATTCGAGCAGTGTCTGCGCGGACGGAGCAGGGTCGTCGTCATCGACGGAGCGCCCGGCAGCGGAAAGACGGCACTGGTCAGGGCGTTCACCGAGCGGGCCGAGGCCGCGGGCGCCCTGCTGCTGCACGCCGGCGCCTCGCGGACGGAGAGCACCATCCCGCTGAGCCTGGTCGAACAGCTCTTCCAAGGGACCGCGCTGCCGCTCCTCGACGCCGAGCGTGTGAACCGGCTCCTTGTCGGCGACGAGATCGGCCACCACACGTACGACGGGCCCGGCGCGCCCCCGCCCGCCGCCGGACAGCTGGCGCCCGCCGTCCTCGGCGAACTGTACGAGACGCTCCAGGACATGAGCACCCGGCAGCCGGTGGTCCTCGCGGTGGGCGACGTGCAGTTCACCGACCGCGCTTCGCTCCAGTACCTCCTGCACCTCATACGACGCCTGCGGTCCTCGCGGATCCTCGCCGTACTCAGCGGCTGCCTCGCCCCCGGCCCCTGGCACTGCCGCCTCCAGTCCGAGATGCTCCGCCTGTCCAACTGCCGCCGAGTGCGGCTGCGCCCGCTCACCGTCGACGCCGTCGCCACGCTGCTCGGCCGCGCCCTCGACGCGGACACCGCGCGCCGCCTCGCCGGGGAGTGCCACAAGGAGAGCGGCGGAAGCCCGCTCCTCGCCCGCGCGCTGGTGGCCGACCAGGCGGAGCACGGCCGCTCCGGGGGCCGCCTGCTGATCGGCCCCTCCTTCGCGCAGGCCCTTCTCGGCAGGCTCTTCCAGAGCGAACCCCGCGTCCTGGAAGCCGCGCGGGCCCTCGCCGTACTCGGCGAGAACACCACCCCGTCCGTGCTCGGCAGGCTCCTCGGCACCGGCCCCGAAGAGGCGGCGACGGCCATCCAGGAGCTGGAGTCCTCCGGCCTGCCCGCCGACCGATACCAGCGGGGCGGCGCCCGCACGGTCGTACTCGGCGCGATGAGCGCCGAGCAGTGCCGGGTGACGCACTCCCGAGCGGCCCGGATCCTGCACGAGGAGGGCGCCCCCGCACCCGCCGTCGCCGGACACCTCGTCGCCTCCGGAGACGTGCGGGCCTGGGGCGTGCCGATCCTCCGGGAAGCAGCGGGGAGCGCGCTCGCCGACGGAGACCTCGGCCGGGCGGTCGGCCGGCTGCGGCTGGCCCGCGCCGCCTGTACGGACCCCCGCGAACGGGCGCTGGTGACCGCGACGCTCTGCGACGCCATGGGCGGAGTGAACCTCACGGCCGCCAAGCGCTACGTCCCCGAGCTGATGCAGGCGGTGCGACAAGGCCACCTGACGGGTCGTCATGGCGCGCTGACGCTCGGCTACCTCATGTGGTACGGGCAGACCGACGACGCCTGCGAGGTCCTGGACATCCTCAGAAGCGAGGACAGCGACCACGTCCAGCACGGCTACGGCTCGCCCTCGCTCGACAGCGCACTGCTCTGGCTGCCGACCCTCTACCCCGGCTTCGCCGGCCTGACGTCGCTGAACCACCCCTCACCCGCCTCCGTGAAGATCCCCATCGCCTCGGTGTGGGCACCCCACCGCAGGGCCGCCGCCGCCCTCAACACCGTGCTCAGCAAGGGCCCCGACGCCGAGGCCACCGCGGCCGCCCAGCAGATCCTGCACGGCACGCGGCTCGACGACACGACTCTGCTGCCGATCGTCGCCTCCCTGCTCACCCTCGTGTACGCGGACCGGCCGCCGCGGGCCACCGAACTGTGCGAGGCCCTGTGCGCGGACACGGACGACCACCGGGCGCCGATCAGGAGCGCCGTGTTCGCCCTCGTCCAGGCCGTCGTCCACGAGCGGGCCGGCGCGCCCAAGGCGGCCGAGGAGCAGGCGCTGCGCGCCCTGACGGTGGTCTCGCCGGACGCGTGGGGCGTAGCCGTCGGCGTCCCCCTCGCCCTGCTCGTCATGAACCTGACGGCGATGGGCAAGTACCAGGAAGCCGCCGCCTACCTCGACTTCCAGCTGCCCGCGGCGACCTTCGACACCCTCGCCGGGCCGCTCTACCTGCGCGCACGCGGCCACTTCCACCTGGCGACCGGCCGCTTCGTCGCCGCCCTGCGGGACTTCGAGGCCTGCGGCGCCGCCCTGACGAAGTGGGGCTTCGACACCCCGCAGGTCGTCCCCTGGCGCAGCGACGCCGCCCAGGCGCTGGTCTGCACGGGCGCCGCCGACCGGGCCGCCGAACTGGTCACGGAGCAGCTCGCACGGCTCGCCCCCGGCACCTCTCGCACGCGCGGCATCACCCTGCGCGCCCAGGCGGCCACCCTGGAGGTGAGCAAGCGGGGCACCCTTTTGTGGGAGGCGGTGGACAACTTCCGCATGTGCCGCGACGAACTCAGCCTCGCCTACGCGCTCGCCGACCTGAGCCGCACCCATGAGGCCCTCGGCGAGTACCGCAAGGCGCACGGGGCGATGCGCAAGGCGCTCACGCTGGCGGAGCGATGTCACGCCGAACCGCTGAGGTCGACCCTCGCCTCGTACCACCAGACCTTCGCCGCGTCGGAGAACAACGCCGACGGGCAGGTGCTCAGCAGCTCCCTGGCCCTGCTCAGCGACGCGGAGAACCGCGTCGCCGTCCTCGCGTCCGAGGGCTTCACCAACCAGCAGATCGCCAACCGCCTGTACATCACGGTGAGCACGGTCGAGCAGCACCTCACCCGCGTCTACCGCAAACTCTCGGTGAGCCACCGCTCGGAACTGCCGAGCAAGGCGGCGCTCGGCTAGGCAGTGTCCGGCCTAGGGGCACCCTAGGGGTGACGCGGCCGACCGGCCCGCGCCTAGCGTCGAGCCCGTTTCCTGCCCAGGACGACCATCCTGCGATGGTCCCTATCAGTCGCGGATGTGGCCATGGCGGACGAAGACGTACTGCGGAACTACCTGAAGAAGGCGACGGCCGAGCTCCAGAAGGCACGCCGACAGCTCGGCGAGGCGCGCTCCGGACGGCGGGACGAGGGCGACGCCATCGCCGTCGTCGGCATGAGCTGCCGGTTCCCCGGCGGCGTACGCGGCCCCGAGGACCTGTGGCGCCTGGTGGCCGACGGCACGGACGCCGTCACCCCGGCCCCGGACGACCGGGGCTGGGCCGGGATCGGGCCGGACGTCCGCGGCGGGTTCGTGGCGGACGTGGCCCGCTTCGACGCGGCCTTCTTCGCGGTCGACGAGCGGGAAGCCCTCGCCATGGACCCCCAGCAGCGCCTGCTCCTCGAAACCTCCTGGGAGGCCTTCGAGCACGGCGGCATCGACCCCGCCCGGGTGCGCGAGACCCGCGTCGGCGTCTACACGGGGCTCGCCCACTGCCAGTACGCGCCGCCCGCCACGGCCGACACGGGACTCCCCGAAGACGTGGCGCAGCACCTCGCGTCCGGCAGTGCCGCCAGCACCGCGTCGGGCCGCATCGCGTACGCCCTCGGCCTGGCGGGCCCCGCCGTCACGGTCGACACGGCTTGCTCGTCCGCGCTGGTGACCCTGCATCTGGCGGGCCAGGCCCTGCGCGCGGGCGACTGCACGCTGGCCCTCGCCGGCGGGGTGACCGTCATGGCGACCCCCGCCGTCCTCGCGGAGTACGCGCGCAGGGGCGGCCTGGCGGCCGACGGGCGCTGCAAGCCGTTCGCCGCGGCCGCGGACGGCATGGGATTCGGCGAGGGCGTCGGCGTCCTGCTGCTGGAGAAGCTCTCCGACGCGCGCCGCAACGGCCACCGCGTCCTGGCCGTCGTGCGCGGCTCCGCCGTCAACCAGGACGGCACGACCAACGGCCTCACCGCGCCCAGCGGCCCCGCCCAGGAACGCGTCATCGCCCAGGCGCTCGCCGACGCGGGGCTGCGCCCCGACGAGGTCGACGCGGTGGAGGGCCACGGCGTCGGCAGCTCCCTGGGCGACCCCATCGAGGCCCAGTCGGTACTCGCCGCGTACGGCCAAGGACGCGCGGACAACCGGCCGTTGTGGCTCGGCTCGGTCAAGTCCAACCTCGGGCACACCCAGATCGCCGCCGGAGCCGCGGGTGTCATCAAAATGGTGATGGCCCTGCGCCACGGAACGCTGCCGCGCACGCTGCACATCGACCGGCCGGACCCGAAGGTGGACTGGGACTCCGGCGCCGTACGGCTCCTCACGGAACCCGTCGACTGGCCCCGGGGCGGACGTCCACGCCGCGCGGGCATCTCCGCGTTCGGCTTCAGCGGCACCAACGCCCACGTGATCCTCGAAGAGGCGCCGCCCCCCGACGCCGAGGACGATCCGGCGCGCCCCACGGCCGACGCCGCCGGGGGCCCCCTGCCGTGGGTCCTGTCGGCCAGGACACCGACGGCACTCGCCGCACAGGCCGCGCGGCTGCGCGAGCGCCTGACCGCGGGGCTCGACGCGACCCCGGCCGAGATCGGCCACGCCCTGGCGACCACACGCGCCTCGCTCCCGCACCGCGCGGTGCTCGTCGCGGAGAGCCTGACGGCGTTCACCGAGGGCCTCGACGCCCTGAGCAGGGGCGAGGCCGACGCGACGCTGGTGCGGAACACGCCGGACGCCCCGACGGGCCGGGCGGCGGGCGGCTCCGCGTACGTGTTCTCGGCCGACGCCCACGACGACCGGCTGCGGGAGACGGCACAAGAACTACAGTCCGCGTTCCCGGTGTTCGCCCGCACATGGGAGGAGGTACGGCGACACTTCCCGCCCGCCGACACCGCACCGCTCGTCCAATTCGCCTTCGAGGTCGCGCTGTTCCGCCTGCTGGAGTCGTTCGGCATGGAACCCGACTGGGTGTCCGGATGCGGGGTGGGGGAGCTGGCCGCGGCCCACGTGGGCGGCGCGCTGTCCCTGGCGGCGGCGTGCGAGCTGCTCGCACCCCGCGAGCCTTCCGCCTCCCCGGCCGCCTACGAAGAAACGACCACGCCGCCCGCCGACCCCGGCTCCGGGCCGCGGCGCCCCCGCATCCCGGTCGTCGACGCGGCCACCGGCAGGACCCGCACCGCCGAGGAGTGCTCCGTACGCGGGTTCGCGCACGACACATCGCAGCGGCGGACGAGCTACGAAGAGGCGGTGGCCCACGTCACCGCACGCGGCGCGAGGACGGTGTTCGGCCTGGGCCCGGGCGCCGCGCTCCACGAACCGACCGGGTCCACGGACCGCCCCGGCCCTCGCCGCCCGGCCACCGAAGCCGTCCTCCGCGCGCTCGCCGAGCTGTATGTGACGGGTGTCGACGTCAACTGGCGTGGTGCGTACGCGCAGCTGGCGACACCCCGACATGTCGACCTGCCGACCTACCCCTTCGAGGGCAGCCACTACTGGCTGGACGGCCGGGCCATGTCCGCCACCTCCGCCGAACGCACCGACACCCCGCCGCTCGGCGCGCGCTCCCCGCACCCTCTCCTCGGCACGCCCTTGGACCTGCCCGACCCCACGACCCGCTGGTACACGCACACCCTCGCCACCGAACAGCCGTGGTACCTGGGTCAGACCCTGCTGTTCGGCACCCCCGTGGTGTCTCCCGCCGCCCTCATCGAGTGGGGCCTGGCGGCAGCGCGGCACGACGGCCCGACAGGTGTCCCGTACACGGCATCAGGGGTGAGCCTGCCGCGCGTACTGCCGCTGCCGGAGGGGCGCCGCCTCCCGGTGCAGGCACGAGTCGACACCACGACGGAAAGGCCGGGCGCGACGGGGTTTGCCCGCACTTCGGAAGAACCCACGACCAACGCCTCCCAAGACCGCCGGAACACGCACCCGTGGACCGAGCACATCCGCCTCTCCCTCACGACACACGGGACACCACCGCGCCCCGCGCCGCTCGACCCACGCGGCTTCCGTGACCTCCGCGCCGCCATGGAGGAGCAGGACGTCGAAGACCTCTACACGCGACTCGCGCGCGCGGGCGCCGAGTACGGCCCCGACGCCCGCGGCGTCAAACGGCTCTGGCGGCAGGCCACGGAAGCCCTCGCGCTGATCGAAACCGGACCGGGGAAGGGGGCGACGGAGGCGGACCACCATCTCCTCCACCCCTTGGTCCTGGACGCCTGCCTGCTGGCCGCGGCCACGCTCACCGGCGAGACCGACGGTCAGCTCCGCCTGCCCACAGCCGTCGCGCATCTGCACGTCTACGACCGGCTTCCGTCCCGCGTCTGGTGCCACGCCCGCCGCCACGGCGGTCAGTCGTCGCCGGACGACGCCCCGATCGACCTGCACATCCTGACCGAGGACGGCGAACGCCTGGTCACCGTCGAAGGGCTGACGCACGCTCCGCAGGCCCCGACGGACCTGCCCGCGGCGGCCTCCTCGGCGTGGACGGTACGGCGGGAGGTGACGTCCCTCCTCCCGCACGCCCCGGTCGAAGCCCGAGACCTGCTCGTCGGCCACCTCCTCACCCACGTCCCGGGCACCTCGGAGACAACCGACCCGCGCGATCTGAGGCTGAACCAACTGGGCGTGGACTCCCTCGGCGCCGTCCGCCTCCGCGCCCGCCTGCTGCGCGACTTCGGCACGGACCTCCCGCTCGAAGTCCTGCTCGGCCCTTCCTCCCTGACCCGGATAGCGGAGGAGATCTGCGCCCAGCTCACGGCGCGGAGCCTGCTCGCGCCACCCTCCGCCGACGACCTCGCCGGCGCGGACGGGCAAGGCGTCCAGGAAATCCTGACTCTCTGACCTCGGAGAGGAAAAACACAAGACCCCGGTCTCCATGACGGAGACCGGGGTCTGTCGCGAGCGCTGGGCAGGCCTTGCACCTGCATCTCCCCACAGGAAGTGGGGCGCCTTTCCTTGGACCACCAACGCCGGGCCCTCTCGCCGTGTTTCCGGCGGCGGGCTCAAGATCAAACATAGCGTACGGACGCCCGGACGCACAAATGAGCTACCCGGCCGACGGGCCACGCCCGCCCCGCGCGGCCGCCGTCGCGATCTCCGCCAGGGACAGGCCGAGTTCCTCGTGCAGGAACCGTACGACCGTCCAGTGCGGCAGGGCGTCCTCGTCGAACGGCCCGAACGCCTCGGTGTAGAGGGGAATCCACCGCAGCGCCTCCTCGGCGGCCGTCTCGCGCCCCGGGTCCGCCTGGTAGGCGTCGTACGAAATGCTCCGATGGTGGATGAAGTGGCCGCCGGGGAGCCGCTGCTCGCACAGCTCCCGGTACTCGCGGGTCTGGAGGATGAGGTAGTGCCAGATCTCGTCGATGTCCTGCTCGACGGGGAGGAAGAGGCCACCCAGCCGGTCGGGGTGACGGGAGACCAGGTAGAGGTAGCGCAGGCATTCGCGGACCTGATACCTGACGTGGGCGGCGTCCGGCGCGCCGGGCTTCGCGGTGAAGTGCCGCACCACCTCGTCGTGCAGGGCCGCGCCGAGCAGCTCCTCGGCGGTGGGGGCGGGTGTCGCGGTTGTGGGCATGGCGGGGTCCTGTCAGGGGCGTGAGGGCGTGAGGTTGTGAGGTGGCGCAGGGCTTCGGTGTGACGTTCAGGCGGCCGGTTCCGGGGCGGCCAGCCAGGCGTACTTGCCCGAACGCCCGATCGGCACGTGGGCACGGTGTTCCACACGGCATGAGCGACCCGTCAACGCGCCGACTGCTGAGGCCAGTTCGGCCTCCTCCTGCGCCGTGAGCGGCACGCCGTCGAACGTCGTACACCACAGCCGGCACCGGCCCTCACCGGTCAGGTGCAGTTGGTGCAGGAACACACGCGGGCAGACGGCGGCGACGCGGGCGTCGAGATCGGCCTGGGCGACGGGCCCGTCGGGCGTGGCGAGGAGCTCCTTCTCACGGCCGCAGAAGGAGACGATCCGCCGAGGGTCGTCGCTGCCGTCGCGGGTGCGGACGCAGTCGCCGGAGCGGTAGCGGACCAGCGGCATGTACGGGTTGCGGACGCTGGTGACGATGAGGCTGTGGATGCCGCTGCCGGGCTCCACCGGGATCAGCTCCACGCTCATCCCGTGCAGGTAGGGCCGGTAGGCGCCGTCCGCGTCGCTGTAGAAGAGGTAGCCCAGTTCGGTGCTGCCGAAGAGGTCGATCACGGGGCAGTCGAAGTGCGCGCGCAGCTGGGCGCGGACGTTCAACGGCGTGTACTCGTAGGCGTGGACGATGCCGGCGGGCCGGGGGAAGTTGTCCCACAGGTCCCATTCGGTGACTCTGCGGACCAGATGTGCCAGGTGGTAGCCGGAGCAGTCCAGGAGGTACGAGCCCTGCGGGTGCGCGGCGCTGACCTCGCGGATCTCCGCGAGCATCCGCTCGACGTCGGCGCGGTCCCAGTCGGCGGGGTCGAGGCGGCGGTTGAGGTACAGCGTGCGGTCGTCGAGCCAGCGTTCACCGGGGGTGGCGCCCGGCTTGCGGGAGTTGACGCGGGCGACGTGCTCCGTGGCGAGGACGGTGGTCAGCGAGATCCGCCGGGCGCCGTCGTGCCAGAGCGGGCCGAGGTCGGGGTGCTCGCTCCACAGCCGGTAGTAGGAGCGGAGCAGGAAGTACGGCGGCCGGATGAGCTGCATACGGGCGTGGTTGGTCCCGGTGGAGAGCACGAACTCGGCCTCGCCCGTCTCCAGGGCGCGGGCCAGCTCGGGGGTCATCCAGTTGGCGGGGAAGTCCCGGGCGATCTCCGGCTTCTCCAGGATCGGGAAGTCGCCGCGCTCGATGGACGCGCGGTAGACGGGGATGTCCCGGATCTGGTCCAGGACTTCGGCGCTCGGCACGGGGTTCAAGGGGGCTCCGGGGCGGGGGCGGGGAAGGAGTGGGCGAGGGCAAGGGCGGGGCCGCCGCCACGGCGCCGACGGCCGTGGCGGCGGCCCCGCGGGGTCAGCGGCTCAGGAGATGCAGCCGGTCTTGCCGGTGGCGCTGATGCAACCGCTCTTCGGCATCGCGCTGATGCAGCCGTCCTTCGCGGCCCCCGTGGCGCCGCCGGTGGCCGAGTTGGCGGCGACCCACTTCTGCCACACGGACTCTTCGGTCATGCGCTTGATGAGCTGCTCCATGGTGAAACCTCCATAGTTGGTTGATATGTGATGCGGAGGGGCGGTTGGACGGATCAGCTCCGTACCCGCGCCTCGGCGTGCTCGGGCTCCTCGGTGTGTCCCGCGGGCCCGGCGTCTTCGGAGCCTTCGGAAGCGGTCGCCGGACGCATCCGCATCCGTACCGCCTCCGTGCCGCTGTCGTTGTGCCGCAGCGCCCAGTTCTCCAGCGTCGTACGGCAGGCGTGGTCCAGGTGGCGCACCACGGTCAGGTCCAGCTCGATGGGCCGGTCCTTGGGCATGGCCTCCAGCGTCTCCAGGATGCGGGGGAGCCGCAGGAACGTGGCGTTGCCGGTGAGGGTCACGATCAGCCGGCCGCCGGGCAGTTCCCGTACGTCGACGTGCACATGCGAGGTGTCCCAGGCGGACTTGGCCACGGCGAGGATCAGGCCGAGCACCACGCCCTCGAACATGTTGGTCACCACGATGGCGACCGCCGTGGCGACGAGGACGAGGGCCTCGCCGCGGTGGGCGCGGGCCAGCGGGACGATCTCCTTGACGGGGATCAGCTTGCAGCCCGCGTGCACCAGGACGCCGGCGAGTGCCGCCAGCGGGATGATGCCGAGCGCGGTGGGCAGCAGCACGGCGAAGAGCAGCAGCCACGCGCCGTGCAGGATCCGCGAGAGCGAGGTGCGGGCGCCGGCCTGGACGTTGGCGGAGCTGCGGACTATGACCGCGGTCATCGGGAGCGCCCCGAGCACGCCGCACACGGTGTTGCCGACGCCCTGGGCGACGAGTTCCTTGTCGTACTGCGTGCGGGGTCCGTCGTGCATGCGGTCCACGGCCGCGGCGCTGAACAGCGACTCGGCGGAGGCGATCAGGGTGAACGCCAGGACGGTGCCGAGCACGGCCACACCGGCCAGGTCGGCCAGGTCGCCGAGGCCCGGCGGCTGGATGGCGTCGACCAGGCCACGTACCGTCACGTTCGCCACGTCCAGGCCGCAACCGGCGACGACGGCGGTGGCCAGCGCGACGGCGGCCAGCGGCGCGGGCACCACACGCGCGGCAGCGGGCAGCTTGGGCCACAGCACGAGCACGGCGATCGTGCCGAGGCCGACGGCCGCGGCGGTCAGCGACGCGGCGTCGCCCAGGGTGTCGGTGAGCAGCCCGGGGAGCCCGGCTATCTTGTCGGTCCCGGAACGGGGCTGCTCCGCCTCGGCCATGGTGTAGAGCTGGCCGAGGATCAGTACGAGTCCGATGCCCGCCAGCATGCCCTGGACGACGGAGACGGAGATCGCACGGAACCACCGGCCGCAGCGCAGCAGGCCGAGGGCTATCTGGAGCGCGCCGGTGAGCAGCACGATGGCGCCGAGCATGCCGAGCCCGAACTCCTGTACCGCCTCGAAGACGAGCACGGTCAGGCCGGCGGCCGGGCCGCTCACCTGAAGGGCGCTGCCCGGCAGGAAGCCGACGACCAGGCCGCCGACGATGCCGGTGACCAGGCCCAGTTCGGCGGGGACACCGGAGGCGACCGCCACACCGACGCACAACGGCAGGGCGACCAGGAAGACGACGAGCGAGGCGAGGATGTCCTGGCGCAGGACGCCGGGCTCACGCAACGGGCGGAAAGCGGAGAGGAAGGAGGACATGAGGGTGGGGAGTCCTGTCGTGGAGGCGGGCCGGACGGAGGGTCGCGAGGGCCCTCACAGGGGGCCGAACGCCGGGCGGCCGTCCGACGACGGGCGGTGGGCGGAGACGTTGCCGGTGTGCACCTCGTAGTACCAGCCGTGCAGGGTGAGCGAGCCGTCGGTGATCCGCTCGCTCACACAGGGGTACGCCCGCAGCCTCTCCAGCTGTGCGAGCACGTGTGTCTGCACGGCCTCCGCCACGTCCGGTGAGGTCGGCGTGAGGGAGCGCAGGGCGTCGTCCGGAGCGACGGAGTGCTCCAGCCAGCCGCGTACGGCCGGGACGGCCGACAGGTCTTCGCCGCGCACCAGGGCGCCCACCGCGCCGCAGTGCGAGTGTCCGCAGACGACGATGTCGCGGACTCCGAGGACGCACACCGCGTACTCGATGGTGGCCGCCTCGCTCATGGGGTGGCCGTCGCGGTCCGGGTGACCGTCGAAGGGGTAAGGGGGTATGACGTTGCCGGCCGTACGGAGTTCGAAGAGTTCGCCGGGGCGCGCTCCGGTGATGAGAGCCGGGACGACGCGCGAGTCGGAGCATGTGACGAACAGGGCTTCGGGGGACTGCCCGGCCCCGAGGGCCTCGAAGGCCGCGGCGTTCCGGGGGTCCGCGACGTGCGTCGCGGCGAACGAACGGGCGTTGTCGATCAGTGACTTCATGGTGGCCTGCCTCCTGCGTCTCTCCGGAGGGTGCCGGGACGCGGTGTGGTCGGGTCGATGGTGACGGTGAGGCGCGGTGGACCGCTGCGGCGGCGCTGCCGCAGCGGACGTCGATGCGCCCCGGACACAGCCTCGACGGCTGCGGTGACCCCCACTTTGCCATCGCATTAACCTTTGATGACAGGGCAAATTCTTGCCAAAGAATGAGTAATAAGCGTCGCTGACCTGGGAATTGGTACAGACATAAACCGTTGGGCGTGGGTTTACGTGGAGATCATGTGGAGCACGCGCGACGATTCCGTTCGCGCGCCGCCGTATGCCGCCCGATTCCCGTGACGAGCCGTTTTATGCGTCTTTGTGCGTCACTCCCGGTCCAGCCGCTCGCGCAGCGTCCCCGCGAACTCCTCGGCGCGGGCCAGCTGGACGCGCAGCCTCTCCACCTGTTCGGCCGCGTCACTCTCGTAGCCGCGCACCCGTTCCAGCAGAGCCTCCCGCTCGGCCGTCGGCAGCGCCCTGCCGGAGTCGAGGCGGTCGGTGACGTCCAGCAGGTCCCGCATCTGGTCCAGGGTGAAGCCGAGCGGCTTCATGCGGCGGATCACCATCAGGCGGGCGACGTCGGACTCGGTATAGAGACGGAAGCCGCCCCGGGAGCGGGCGGAGGGCGTGACAAGACCCGTCTCCTCGTAGTGCCGGATGGTGCGCAGCGACAGCCCGGTCCGCGCGGCGACCTCGCCGATCTGCATGTGCTCGCTTCTCACGCGGGCCCCCTCCTTCTTCCGCGGCCGGGCCCCGCGGCCCCGCCGCCGACAAGTCGCCGAGGCCCGCACGGACCACACCGACGCCGATCTCTACCCTAACGTCAGGGTAGAGTAAGGTGCACGCCGAGTTGCACGCCCCTTCCGATGCCGGGTGTGCCCGAGCACGACGGGGTTCCGTTCTCTTGTCCTCTCCCGCACTGTCCCCGGCCGCGCGCCTGCGCGGTCTGCGCCCCGACTGGCTGTCCGACCCCAAGGTCTGGCGCACCGAGATCCTGGCCGGCCTCGTCGTCGCCCTCGCGCTGATCCCCGAGGCGATCTCGTTCTCGATCATCGCCGGAGTCGACCCGGCGATCGGCCTGTTCGCGTCCTTCACCATGGCCGTGACCATCTCGATCGTCGGTGGGCGCCGCGCCATGATCTCCGCCGCCACGGGCGCCGTCGCCCTGGTCATCGCCCCGCTCAACCGCGAGCACGGCCTCGGTTATCTGATCGCCGCCGTCATCCTGGCCGGTGTCTTCCAGATCGTCCTCGGCGCGCTCGGCGTCGCCAAGCTGATGCGGTTCGTGCCCCGCAGCGTGATGGTCGGCTTCGTCAACGCCCTCGCCGTTCTGATCTTCATGGCGCAGGTCCCCGAGATGCACGACGTGCCCTGGCCCGTCTACCCGCTGATCATCGGCGGCCTCGCGCTCATGGTGTTCCTCCCGAAGATCACCACCGTGATCCCGGCGCCGCTCGTGTCCATCGTCATCCTCACGGCCATCACGGTCGCCGCCGGGATCGCCGTGCCGACCGTGGGCGACAAAGGCGAGCTGCCCTCGTCGCTGCCCGTGCCGGGGCTGCCCGACGTGCCGTTCACCATGGACACCCTGACGACCGTCGCCCCGTACGCGCTCGCCATGGCGCTGGTCGGACTGATGGAGTCCCTGATGACGGCGAAGCTGGTCGACGAGATCACCGACACCCACTCGTCCAAGACCCGCGAGTCGATCGGCCAGGGCGTCGCCAACATCGTCACCGGCTTCTTCGGCGGCATGGGCGGCTGCGCCATGATCGGCCAGACGATGATCAACGTAAAGGTGTCCGGTGCCCGTACCCGCCTCTCGACCTTCGTCGCCGGTTCGTTCCTGATGGTCCTCTGCATCGTCTTCGGGCCGGTCGTCTCCGACATCCCCATGGCCGCCCTGGTCGCCGTCATGGTCATGGTCTGCTTCGCGACCTTCGACTGGCACTCCATCGCCCCGAAGACGCTGAGGCGGATGCCCGCCGGTGAGATCACGGTCATGGTCGTCACCGTCGTCTGCGTCGTCGTCACCCACAACCTCGCCATCGGCGTCGTCGTCGGCTCCGTCACCGCCATGGTCATCTTCGCCAAGCGCGTCGCCCACCTCGCCCAGGTCACCCCGGTCACCTCCCCGGAGGGCGGCAGCGTCGTCTACTCCGTCACCGGCGAGCTGTTCTTCGCCTCCTCCAACGACCTCGTCGGCCAGTTCGACTACGCGGGCGACCCCGACAAGGTCGTCATCGACCTCAGCGCCGCCCACATCTGGGACGCCTCCTCCGTCGCCGCACTCGACGCGATCGAGACCAAGTACGCCCGTCGCGGCAAGACCGTCGAGATCATCGGCCTGAACGAGCCGAGCGCCCACATCCACGAGAAGCTCAGCGGCGAACTCACCGGCGGCCACTGACCTGCCCGTTTCACCTGCCCGCCGCACCTGTCGACGGCCGTTTCACGGCGGCGCGCCCGGGGCACCCGAGGGATCCCTCCCGCACAGACGCGCGGCCCCGCCACGCCCCAAGTGGTGGGGGCCGCCCCTGAAGCGGAGGGTGGGAAGGGACGAGCAGGAAGGCGCAGCTGATGAACGACACCCCCGGCGCACAGGGCGGACAGGACCCGACCACGCGCCACCCCCAGCCTGATTTCCCCCAGCAGGAACAGGAGCCGCCCGGCTGGACCGGAGCCATGGACCCGCCGCCCGACCACGGCGAGGAGTCGTACCGGGGCAGCGGCCTGCTGAAGGACCGCAAGGTGCTGCTGACCGGAGGTGACTCCGGCATCGGCCGGGCGGTGGCCATCGCCTTCGCACGCGAGGGCGCGGACCTCGTCTTCACGCACCTGCCGTCGGAGGCGGGCGACGCCCGCGAGACGGCCCGGCTGGTCGAGGAGGCCGGACGGCAGGCGTTCGCCGTGCCGTGCGACATCCGCGAGGAGGAGCAGTGCCGCAGGCTCGTCGAGCGAGCCGTGACGGAGTTCGGACGGATCGACGTCCTGGTCAACAACGCCGCCTACCAGATGTCCCAGCCGGAAGGCATCGGTGACATCTCCACCGAACAGTTCGACCAGGTGGTGCGGACCAACCTGTACGGCATGTTCTGGCTCTGCAAGATGGCCGTACCGCACATCCCGCCGGGCGGATCCATCATCAACACCACGTCCGTGCAGGCATACAAGCCGAGCCCGCACCTGCTCGACTACGCCATGACCAAGGGCGCCATCGTCACCTTCACCCAGGGACTCGCCCAGATGCTGGCCGACGACGGCATCCGCGTCAACGCGGTGGCCCCGGGCCCGGTGTGGACGCCGCTGATCCCCGCGACGCTGCCCGACACCAAGGAGTTCGGCAAGCAGGCGCCACTGGGCCGGCCCGCGCAGCCCGCCGAGATGGCACCCGCCTACGTCTTCCTCGCCTCCGATCACGCGAGCTTCATCACCGCCGAGATCATGAACGCCACGGGTGGCACACCGCTGCCCTGAAACGACGCGAGCGACGTGACGACGCAAGGAGGCGACCATCCGGAGGAACGCGCTGACCTGGGAGGTCACGGCCCTGTGGCGATCCGCCCGCAGGGCCGTGACGGTCTCCGGGCCGGAACGGGACACGACCGTCCAGTCGCTCAAGGCGGCGGGCGCCGGTGTGCTCGCCTGGGCGGTGGCCGGATGGTGGTGGAGCGCGCCGATGGCCCTTCTCGCACCGTGGACGGCGCTCTTCCTCGTACAGAGCACCGTCTACCGCTCGGTGCGGTCGGCGATCCAGCAGTTCGCGGTGGTCGTGGTGGGCACCCTGCTAGCCGCGGGCGCGGCGGTCCTCACCGGCGACAACTCGCTGGCCGCCATGGCGCTCGTCCTGCCCGTCACCGTGCTCCTGAGCACCTACGCCCGCTTCGGCACCCAGGGGATGTACGCCCCGACGGCGGCGCTGTTCGTCCTCGCGTACGGGACGTACTCGGCCGTCGACATCCTGCACCGCGTCTTCGAGACGCTCCTCGGCGCCGTCATCGGCATCGCCGTGAACGCCCTGGTCCTGCCCCCGGTGCACGGACGCGACGTACGGCATCTGCGCGCCAGGCTGGCCCAGGAGAGCGCCGATCTCCTGCACGCCGTGGCGGACGGCGTCGAGGAGGAGCCCTTCGACCCGAAGAAGGCCCAGGGCTGGTACGACCGCGCGCAGCGGCTGACCGACCTCGTGACGGATCTGCGCAGCGCCCGGCGCTGGTCCGACGAGAGCTACCGCCTCAACCCCGGCCGCAAGCTGCGCCGTTCCGTACCGAACCCGCCCGCGCCCGACTGGGACTTCACCTGGGACCGGATCACGGAGCACATCAGGGCGATCGTGCGCCCCCTCGCCGAGACGGGCGAGGACCGGCCGTCGGTCGCCGACCTGCCGAAAGACGCGCCGGGCATCCTGGCCGAGCTGCTGCGCGCGGCCGGCGACGTGTGCGCGCTCGACGACAGCGACGCCCGCGCCGCCCTGGACACGGCGAAAGCGGCGCACGAGCGGCTGATGCTCCTGCTCAGGGGCCGTCCCGCGGAGACCACCGCCGCCCTCGGCGGCCTGGCCGCCGACACGCAACGACTTCTGAGTGATCTGACGTCCATCGCGGGGAACCCGGAAGCCGCGGACGCCACCGGCAGGTGACGGCCACGACGGACGCGTACGACCTCGTGTGGCGTGCCGCACGAGATTGCTGTGGGCTGTGAGCAAGGAGCGAACAGCGAAACAAGGAGCGAGGAGGCACGACGTGGCCGTACGCCACCAGTTGGTCAAGAGGCCGCCCTCCAAGGTGTGGGAGGTGCTGGAAGACGGACACCGGTACGCCGACTGGGTGGTCGGTACGCATGACTCCCGGCCGCTCGACGCACAGTGGCCGGCGGTCGGCTCACGTATCGAGTACACCGTCCGGCTCGGCC
This sequence comes from Streptomyces sp. NPDC003032, assembly GCF_053591415.1. NCBI lineage: Bacteria > Bacillati > Actinomycetota > Actinomycetes > Kitasatosporales > Streptomycetaceae > Streptomyces > Streptomyces sp. NPDC003032. The sequence continues at coordinate 32,772 of NZ_JBSFTT010000048.1, forward strand.
CCTGGCGGGCCGCCGGACACACCGTGGTGCGCCACCTCGACAGACCGGACCGAATCGAACTGGAGGCCTACAGCGGGCTGCTCGGCACGGCCCGTATCGCCATCGCGGTACGGCCGTGGGGCGCCCACACGCTGGTGGTCGTCGACGAGCATCCGCTGCAGGGGCCGGGCGGCGCGCTGCACAACGCCGGGGTCGACGCCCTCATCCAGCTCCGGCACCGCCGCATGCTGAACCGCCTGGCGGAGGTGGTCGAACAGAGCCCGAGCGACCACGCGGCCCGGCAACAGGCCGCAGAGGGCTGAGGGGAGTGGACATATGCCGGACGCAGTGGTGATCGGCGCGGGGCCCAACGGGCTCGTCGCGGCGAACGTACTGGCCGACGCGGGCTGGAGCGTCGAGGTCCTGGAGGCCCAGGACCGGCCCGGAGGGGCCGTGCGCAGCGACCGCGGGGTGCACCCGGACTACATCAGCGACATGTTCAGCGCCTTCTATCCGCTGGCGGCCGCGTCGCCCGTGCTCAAGGCCCTGGACCTGGAACGCGACGGCCTGCGGTGGTCGCACGCCGAGCACGTCCTGGCTCATCCGCTGACGGACGGGCGCTGCGCGGTGCTGAGCCGCGACCGCGCCCTGACCCGCGACTCGCTGGACACCTTCGCCGCGGGGGACGGCCAGGGCTGGGAGCGCCTGTACGAGCTGTGGGACCGCTTGCGGGAGCCGCTGGTGGACGCGCTGTTCACGCCGTTCCCGCCGGTGCGCTCCGGGTTGAGCCTGGCCGCGCGGGTTAGGGCGGGCGGCGGCCTGCGGGCGGCCCGCTCGCTCATCCTGCCGGTGCGGCGGCTCGGCGAGGAGGAGTTCGCGGGCGAGGGCGGACGGCTCCTGCTGGCGGGCAACGCCCTGCACGCGGACCTCGCGCCCGAGGCGGCGGGCAGCGGCGGCTTCGGCTGGCTGATGTCCATGCTGGGGCAGAGCTATGGCTTTCCCGTGCCGGTGGGCGGGGCCGGTGCGCTGACGGACGCCCTCGTCCGGCGCCTGGAGCGCGGCGGGGCGAGCGTGCGCTGCGGCGAGCGAGTCACCGAGGTGGTGGTCCGTGGCGGCCGCGCGGTCGGTGTGCGCACCGCGTCGGGGGAGGGGGTGGTGGCGCGCAAGGCGGTCCTGGCCGACGTGGCCGCTCCCGACCTGTACGGAGGTCTGGTCGACGACGCGCACCTGCCGCCGCGCCTCGTCGAGGACGTACGCCGCTTCCAGTGGGACTTCGCCACGTTCAAGGTCGACTGGGCCCTGTCCCGGCCCATCCCCTGGTCGGCGGAGCAGGCCCGCGGGGCGGGCACGGTCCATGTGGCCGACGGCGTGGACGAGCTGACCCGGTTCGCCTCGCAGATCGCGCGGGGCCTCGTGCCGGACAGGCCGTTCGCCCTGGTAGGCCAGATGACCACATCGGACGCCTCACGCTCACCGGCGGGGACCGAGTCGGCCTGGGCATACACCCACGCCCCCCAGCGCATCAAGGGTGACGCGGGGCAGGACGCCCTGACGGGAAAGTGGGACGAGCGGGAGTCCGAGGCGATGGCCGACCGGGTGGAGACGCAGATCGAGCGGCTCGCGCCCGGCTTCCGCGACCGGATCATCGCCCGGCGCGTCCTGGCACCGCCCACACTGGAGGCGATGGACGCGAATCTGCGGCACGGGGCGATCAACTCCGGTACGACGAGCATGCATCAGCAGCTCGTGTTCCGGCCGGTCCCCGGCGCGGGCCGTCCGGAGACGCCGGTACCGGGCCTCTATCTCGCCTCCGCGTCGGCACACCCCGGCGGCGGGGTGCACGGCGCCCCGGGAGCCAACGCCGCCCGGGCCGCCCTGCGCGCCCGCTTCGGCGCCGGTGTCGTCTTCGCGGCCCAGCGCGCGCTGGGCCGCCGCGGCAGGACCGGGCGCAAGCAGGGCGACTTCTGACTCAGACCGGCGGCCGGCCCGCCTCCTTGGTGACTGCGGCGACCCTGAACTGCGCGCCGTCCGGGTCGCGCAGCGTCGCCCGAGGAGGCTGTGCGGCGAGATCCTGGTCCACCACCTGCCCGCCGGACTCGGCCGTGGCGCGCACGCACGCCTCGACGTCCGCGACCGTGAAGTGGACCTGCCAGTGCGGCCGGACGCCCGGATCCGGGTCCGCCTCGACGGCGCCCGAACTGAGCCGGGCCGCCGGACGGCCGGAGCTGTAGACCACCACCTCGTCCTGCTGGTAGCGCACCTCGCAGCACTCGGGACGCCCGCACGCCCAGTCGAGGACCTCGCCGTAGAAGATGGCGGCGTCGAACGCGTCACGGGTGCGCAGCCGCACCCAGGCGGGCGCCGAGTGGAGTTCGCTGCGCCAGCTGGTGAGGATCTCGCCCTCCCAGATGCCGAAGACGGCCCCGTCACGGTCGGAGAGCAGGGCCGCGCGTCCGTTGGGGAAGGGGATCGGCCCCACCGCTGTCGTCCCCCCGCGCTCCCGGACGCGGCTCACCGTCTCGTCCGCGCTCAGCACCGCGAAGTAGGGAGTCCAGGCCACCGCGATCTGAAACGAGGAGGCGATGGCGCCGACCCCGGCGACGGGGTCGCCGTGAGCCGTGGCGACGGAGAACTGCTCACCGAGCTTGGCCGGCCGGAACTCCCAGCCCATCACGGCGCCATAGAACCTTTGTGCGGTGGTGAGGTCCCGTGCCGTCAGGCTGACCCAGCAGGGGGCTCCGACCGCTGACTCACTCAGCACCGACCCGGTCCTGCCGCGTCGGGCGCCTTCGCCCGAGGCCGTCGTAGTGCTCGTACCGTCCGGGCCCGGAGGCATCCTGTTGTCGTGGTGCATGTGCAACCCGTCCTGGAAATCGAGGCGCCCTGGAAAGCCACTCCGGCACCTGTGCTTTCGGGTTCAGCGGGAGGCTCGGCGCCCTGCCGCCCTTCAGTGTGGGCAAGAGGGCGGGCGCCGCGCCACTCGGCGGGCTCCTCGCGCCGCCGACCCCGCCGACCTGCTCGTACGACTGTCGGTCAGGGACCGCCGGGAGAGCAGGAGGAGGCTGTGCCCCTCCAGGGTGATCTCGCCGGCCGCCTTGTGCTCGGCCTCGTCCGAACGGCCGAGCGGGTCCGAGGTGTCGATCCGCGCCGTCCAGCGCTCCCCGTACGCGGGGCCCGGCAGCCGGAAGACGACCGGCTCCCGGTAGCTGTTCAGCAGGAGCAGGAAGGAGTCGTCCATCACGGGCCTGCCGCGGGAGTCCGGCTCCGCGATCGCGTCACCGTTGAGGAAGACACCGACGGCGTGGGCGTCGCCCCGCTGCCAGTCGTCCTCCGTCATCTCGCGCGCGTCGGGCCGCAGCCACACCAGGTCCGCCAGCGGCTGGCCCCGGTGCGTCGCGGTCTCCCCGCGGAAGAACCGGCGCCGGCGCAGCACCGGGTGCGCCGCGCGCAGGGCGATGGCCCGCCGGGTGAACTCGACCAGGTCCCGCTGTTCCTCGTCGAGGTCCCAGTCGATCCAGGAGACCTCGTTGTCCTGGCAGTAGGCGTTGTTGTTGCCCTGCTGGGTGCGGCCCAGCTCATCGCCGTGGGCGAGCATCGGGATGCCCTGCGAGAGCAGGAGGGTGGCGAGGAAGTTGCGCTGCTGGCGCGCGCGGAGCTCCAGGACCGCCCCGTCGGTGGTGGGCCCCTCGACGCCGCAGTTCCACGAGCGGTTCACGCTCTCGCCGTCCCGGTTGTCCTCGCCGTTGTCCTCGTTGTGCTTGTCGTTGTACGAGACCAGGTCGCGCAGCGTGAAGCCGTCGTGCGCGGTGACGAAGTTGACGCTGGCGCGCGGTCGGCGGCGGTCGTGCTGGTAGATGTCGGACGAGCCGGCCAGGCGGGAGGCGAACTCGGCGAGCGAGTGCTCCTCGCCGCGCCAGAAGTCCCGTACGGAATCCCGGTACTTGCCGTTCCACTCCGACCACAGGGGCGGGAAGTTGCCCACCTGGTAGCCCCCTTCGCCGACGTCCCACGGCTCGGCGATCAGCTTCACGCGGCCGACCACCGGATCCTGCTGGACCAGGTCGAAGAAGGCCGACAGCCGGTCCACGTCGTAGAACTGGCGGGCGAGCGTGGCGGCCAGATCGAAGCGGAACCCGTCGACGTGCATCTCCGTGACCCAGTACCGCAGCGAGTCCATGACCAGCTGAAGGACGTTGGGGTGCCGCATCAGCAGGCTGTTGCCGGTGCCGGTGGTGTCGAAGTAGTGCGCCGGGTCGTCCTCCGCCAGGCGGTAGTACGAGGCGTTGTCGATGCCGCGGAAGGCGAGCGTGGGGCCGTTCTCATTGCCCTCCGCGGTGTGGTTGTAGACCACGTCGAGGATCACTTCGAGCCCTGCCGCGTGCAGCTTCTTGACCATCGACTTGAACTCGTCGACCTGCTCGCCCCGGGAGCCGCGCGCCGCGTAGGCGTTGTGCGGGGCGAAGAAGCCGATGGAGGTGTACCCCCAGTAGTTGGACAGGCCGCGGTCGAGCAGGAAGCCGTCCTGCGCGTACTGGTGCACCGGCATCAGCTCGACGGCCGTCACCCCCAGCGAGAGGAGGTGGTTGATGACCGCGTCCGTCGCGAGACCCGCGTAAGTGCCCCGCAGCTTCCTGGGGACACCGGGGTGCGTGAGCGTCAGGCCGCGCACGTGCGCTTCGTAGATCACCGTCTCGGCGTAGGGCCGTCGCGGCGGACGGTCGCCCTCCCAGGCGAAGGACGGGTCGGTCACCACCGAGAGCAGGGTGTGGCCGGCGCTGTCGGCGGGTTCGGGCCCGTCCGCCGCGCGCTCGTACAGAGCGCCGTGGTTGTCGACCTGACCCTCCAACGCCTTGGCGTAGGGGTCGAGGAGCAGCTTCGCGGGATTGCAGCGGTGGCCCGCGGCGGGGTCCCAGGGGCCGTGCACCCGGTAGCCGTAGCGCCGGCCCGGACCGACTCCGGGCAGGTAGCAGTGCCAGACGAAGCCGTCGACCTCGGAGAGAGTGACGCTGTGGTGCGTGCCGTCCTCATGGACGAGGACGAGGTCGACGCGGTCGGCGATCTCGCTGAACAGGGCGAAGTTGGTTCCTTCGCCGTCGTAGGTGGCCCCCAGGGGGAAAGGGCGTCCGGTCCAGGTGCGCACGCTGCTGCCTCCATACGGATGAGCGTGGTCTCGGTCTGTCCGCAGCGCCCGCGGCACGCCCGAAGGCACCGAAAGGCCGCGGCGTCCCAGTGGGTCGCCGCGGCCTGTGGCGCGCTGCCGCGTGAACACGGCGCTCACACGGGTGACGCCGTTCGCGGCTCGGGAGACGACGCTGTGGATCTCTTCCCCATCCTGGGCCATGATCCGTCGGGCCGCCGTTCGTGGGCGCCCGGGGCGGAGCCGACGACCACCGGTTCCTCCTCCGCGGGAGCCGCGAGCGCGGCCACGGGCACCTCGCGCGGCAGCGGGCGCGCGACGCGCAGCGTGGGCGCGGGCGCCGTGGGGGCCAGCGGGGCGCGTTCGGGACACCGCGCGCGGTGCGAGAACCAGATGATCTTGCCTTTGGTCGCCGGGTAGTTGCCCCAGCCGTCGCTGAGCGCGGCGATCTGTGCCAGGCATCCCTGTGGTCCGTAGTGCGGGCCGGGGAGGTCGCGCTCGTTGTCCGACACGGCGGTGATGAGGTGCTGTCCGTTCCACCACATCTCCACCACGGCGTTCTTGTCCGTTCCGTGTTCCTCGACCGCCCGGAGCAGCACACCGGCGCAGTGGCACACGGGTTCGGCGAGAATCCCCAGGCCCCAGTGCCGGAGATGCGCGGCCAGAATGCGCCTGACCTGGTCGATCCTCTCCGGGCTGATCTCCACCTCTAGGTGGTAGTAACAGGGGATTGCAGTCTTCATCGCGCTTGGCTCCTCTCGGCGAAGCCCCGGTCTTCCCGGCTCCGTGAGCCGGGCCCCGAGCACGAAGCGTGAACACTGATCGCTTCTGAGTCAGTCTCAGGGTGAGAGCACTGCTCCGTTCGCGCAACACGAGCAGGTCAGCCCCGGTGGTTGAAGATCCAACAGGACGCTGCGTGGTCACACGTGCACCATGGGTCGGGAAGACCAGCGGCGGACGCCGCTGCCGGAGAACGAGAAGGTGACCGGCGTGATGCTGCTGCCCACCAAAGCAGAGGTCGCGCGGCATCTGGACCAATACCGGGCGTGGGAGCGCTTGTTGCTCGCGGACCCGGTGGACCGCGCCGTGCGGATGCACTTCGAGAACACCGCGTACACCCTGTGCGTACTGATGGGTGAGTGCACGGCGCGGATCGCCGCCGACGCGGCCGAGAGCTACCTGGGCCTGCGGCCGGTGCGGCGCCCACCGCCGGCGCCCGCCGTCAAGCCGTCGGCGCCGCGCGGCTGTTCACTGCGCCCCGTGCGCCAGAACGTGGCAGAGGAGAGATCGATGACCTCATCGGCGGAGAAGAGCCCGGCTTTCCCCGCCGTGCCCGTGTCGGACGTCGGCCCGGTCCTCGACCGCGGCCGACGCCCGGTCAAGGCGGTTCCCGGTGAGTCCTTCCAGGTCACGGCCACGGTCTTCGGCGAGGGTGACGAGTCGGTCGGTGCCAACGTCGTACTGCGCGGCCCCGAGGGCCGGACCGGGCCCTGGACCCCCATGCGTGAGCTGTCCCCGGGCAGCGACCGCTGGGGCGCGGAGGTGACACCGGACGCCGAGGGACGCTGGACGTACGCCGTGGAGGCGTGGACCGACCCGGTGACCGGCTGGCGCCGCTCGGCCGAGGTCAAGATCCCGGCCGGCGTCGACACCGAAGTGACGCTCGAAGAGGGGGCGTTGTTGTACGAGCGTGCGGCGGACGGAGTGCCGGACGGCGTGGCTCGCCGGACGCTGCGGGCCGCCGCGGACGCGATGCGCGACGAGCTGCGGCCACCGCCCGCCCGCCTCGCGGCGGCGCTCACGCCTCAGGTGGACGCCGTGCTCGCCCGCCATCCGCTGCGGGAACGGATCACCCGCTCGGACGCCCTGCCCCTGCTCGTGGAGCGGCGGCGGGCGCTTTTCGGGTCCTGGTACGAGTTCTTCCCGCGCTCGGAGGGTGCCGTCGTCCGTGAGGGGGCCGCGCCGGTGCCGGGGTCGTTCCGCACGGCGGCCGAGCGGCTGCCCGCGGTCGCCGGCATGGGTTTCGACGTGGTCTACCTGCCGCCGATCCACCCGATCGGCTCCACTTTCCGCAAGGGCCCGAACAACACCCTGTCCTCCAGCCCGCGGGATGTCGGCGTGCCGTGGGCGATCGGCTCGCCCGAAGGCGGCCACGACGCCATACACGCGGACCTGGGGACCTTCGACGACTTCGACGCGTTCGTGCGGCGCGCGGGCGAGCTGGGTCTGGAGGTGGCGCTGGACTTCGCGTTGCAGTGTTCGCCCGACCACCCGTGGGTGGACAAGCACCCGGAGTGGTTCCGGCAGCGGGCGGACGGCTCCATCGCGTACGCGGAGAACCCGCCGAAGAAGTACCAGGACATCTATCCGATCGCCTTCGAGCGGGACATGCCGGGGCTGATCACCGAGACGGTGCGGCTGCTGCGGTTCTGGATGGGGCACGGGGTGCGGATCTTCCGCGTCGACAACCCCCACACCAAGCCCGTCGTGTTCTGGGAGGAGGTGATCGCCCGGGTCAACGGCACCGACCCGGACGTGATCTTCCTCGCCGAGGCCTTCACCCGCCCCGCGGTCATGCGGGCGCTGGCCCGGGCCGGGTTCCAGCAGTCGTACACGTACTTCACCTGGCGCAACACCAAGCGGGAACTCATCGACTGCCTGACCGACCTCTCCGTGGAGACGGCGTCGTATCTGCGCCCCAACCTGTTTGTGAACACCCCCGACATCCTGCACGGATACCTCCAGGAGGGCGGGCGCCCGGCCTTCGAGGTGCGCGCGGTCCTTGCCGCCACCCTCTCGCCGAGCTGGGGCGTCTACAGCGGCTTCGAGCTGTGCGAGAACACCGCGGCGGAACCGGGCAGCGAGGAGTACCTGCACTCGGAGAAGTACGAACTGCGCCCGCGCGACTGGGCGGCGGCCGAGCGTGAGGGCCGCACCATCGCGCCCCTCATCACCACGCTCAACGACGTACGGCGACGCCACCGCGCCCTGCACCTCCTGAGGAACCTCCACTTCCACCGGGCCGACAACGACGCGCTCATCGTCTACAGCAAGCGTGACGGTGAGGACCTGGTCCTGGTGGTCGCCAACCTCGACCCCCACCACACCCAGGAGGGCACCGTCTCCCTCGACATGTCGCGGCTCGGCCTGGACCGGCACGCGACCGTTCCGGTGTACGACGAGCTGAGCGGCGAGACCTACCAGTGGGGCAGGGCCAACTACGTGCGTCTCGGCCCGGGTGGCGCGCACGTCCTGGTCCGACCGGAGGCGGGGCAGAGCGGAGGGTCACCCACACCATGATCGTCAATGAGCCCGTGCAGGACACCTTCGAGGACACTCCCGCCAAGGACCGGCATCCCGACTGGTTCAAACG
>NZ_JBSFTT010000049.1:0-41050 GCF_053591415.1 Streptomyces sp. NPDC003032
GACTCATAATCCGTCGGCCGTGGGTTCGAGTCCCACCCGCCCCACCACGGCGTCAGGGCGCAGGAACGATTCCACCTGCGTCAACTGTGCGCCCGCGGCAGTCGCTCTCTTTGCAGCGACACGCCGGAGATCATTAGCTGGCCCCCTGCTGGCCCCAAAGGCTGACGATCATGAGAAGGCCCCGGCCGGGTATCTGCCCGGCCGGGGCCTTCTCGTTTCGGGCGGCTGCCCTGGGAGGCCTCAGGACAGCCGCCCTCTCGCCCGCCGCCCGACCTCTCCAAGCTGGCGGCGGGAGTCCGGGGCAGCTAGCCCGCGGTCTCGCCGCGGGCCTCTGCACGGGCCGCCTTCAGCGCTTCGCTCTCCGGCTGACGCTGGCAGACGCACGGGCACGCTTCCTCGGGTACGAGGTAGAGGAACCCGCCGGCGATGCCGAGGGATGTGCCTTGAGTGCAGGCGTGCGGGCCTGCTGCGTCCGCGGTGAGGAGCTGCCACAGGCACGGCCCGCACGGCACGAGAGCCGGCGGCGGCACTGCGGGGTCGCTCTGCGAGGGGCGGGGTTCCGGCACGGTCGAGCCCTTCCTTCTCTGCTCGAAGATCAGGTGATGGGCGGCCCGCCCCCGGGGTCGGCGACGGGCGGGCCGCCCTGTCCCGGTGCGACCCTCCCCAGGGCCGCACCGGGGGTCTACCGAGGGATACGGATCACGAAGGCGGGTGGCTTCGGGCACTCCTTGTGGATCCAGATGACGGCGCCGCCGGCCGACATGGAGACCTTCACGACGGAAGTGCCCGGCCACTCCTTGGTGATCGGCGCGTCGCAGCGCCAGCAGTACCGGACGCCCTCGCTCATCAGCGCACCATCCGCATGGCCATGCGGAGCGCCGTGCCGTCGGGGCAGCGGGTGAGGTCGTCGGCGCACTGCTCACAGCTCTGCGTGTGGTCGAGCAGCGCCCGGTAGATGTGCGTGTGACCGCAGGAGCGGCAGCAGCGGGGGAACCAGCGTGCTCCGCTGCCGTGCGCGTCCACGTCCCGCGCGCCGAGGTCGACGGCGATGGCCGTGTTGAGGGAGGCCGCACACCAGACGCAGCGCCGGCCGCACACCTGGTCCTCGGCGAGCCCGGCCGGGTCGGGCAGCTGAATGGGCAGCGAGGGCTGTTCTGTGGGATGCGTGATTGACATGCGTACCTCCGCTGGAGAGGGGCTCGGCCGCGAGGAGGGGTGTGTGGTCGAGCGGCGGGCCGCTGCTACGGAACGTAGGCGCGGCCATCCAGCGGGTTCCAGAAAGTTCTACGAGATTCCACGAGATTCAGCCCAGGGCCTGGATCGCCTTCGCAAGCAAGCTGCGAGCCTCCGCCCCGTACACGGCGAGGTCGGCCAACTCCCCGAAGGTTTCCGCGTACACCGCCACCTCGGCGCTCTGCTTGATCGTCAGATAGCCGGTCACCAACTCGATGTTCACCTGGGCGGAGTCGTAGATCCAGAAGCCCTCGACTGGCATCCGCGTCCGGTCTGGGCTCATCGGGATGACGCCGAGGCTGACATTCGGCAGCGAGCCAACCGTGATCAGCTGTCCCAGTTGGCCCGCCATGACGTCGCGGCCGCCCATCCCCGAGCGGAGGACAGACTCTTCGACCAGAAATGCGAAGGTGCGCCCGGTGCTATACAGCACCTGCTGGCGTCTCATCCGCGCTTCAACCGCCGCGTCGACGTCGTCCACGATCACGCGGCGCTGCTGAACGGCACGCAGTACCGCCGTCGTATAGGCGCGGCTCTGGATCAAGCCGGGGACGAACCACGAGGAGTAGGCCCGGAAGCGAGATGTGCGCTCGAAGAGCGGCCGGACGGCTTCCTGCGCCTGGCGGAGGCCCTCGCGCTCCATGCGGTGCCATTCCACGAACATGCCCTCGACGGCGCGCAGCGATTCAACGAGGCCTTTTGCTCGCTCCGGGACGCCGCAGGCCCTGCACCATGCCCGGATGTCCTCTGCGGACGGTGTAGTCGTGCCGTTCTTGAGGCGAGAGACCTTGGAGGGGTACCAGCCCAGCACGGTGGCGAGGGCTGCGCCGGTCAGCTCGGAGTCCCGGAGGATTTCGGCGAGCTGATCGGCGAGATCCTTCCGGGCCTTCTGGGCGCTGGACGATGCCGATGCGGCCATGGAGGTATGCGGGGTCAGGCGGGGCGGTACTGATTGTGGGGGGTGGCCCGGCGCCAGACGGCTGCGAAGGCATCCGCACATGCCTTGGCGAGCGACGGGTCCGAAACGTATTCGCGGCCGTCCTGGGCGAGGTGACCGTCCCCAGTGAAGTGGTGGAACAGCACAGTCTCGTCGTCGAATACCCAGAAGTCCGTGCCGGGGAGCAGCAGGTCCTTGGCACGACGGCGGGGGAGCCAACGCACGTCCTCGCCGGCGGCCAGGTTGGTGAACGTCAGGTCGTATTCGTACCGCGCGTAGTCGCTGATCGGCTCGGACACGATGCGTGCCCTGCGGACCGTCACGCCGCGGGAGGTCGCTTCGGTGACGGCATCGTGCCAGCCTCCCCACCAGCTTGCCCGGTCGCCGGGGTCGAGCCGCTTGCCCTGCTGCCAGGCGATGAACTCGGGGTCGTCGAGCATGTAGCTGTCGCGCAACTCCAGGTGCGCCGCGGTTCGTTGGGCTCGCGCCAGGGCGCTACGAGCTGGTGGCTGCACTTGCTGCCTCTCCGTCGTCGTCTGGGCGTGGGATGTACTTCAGCATGGCCGCGGGCAACCGGATGATCGTTTCGTGGTCCGGCACGTCTGTTGAGTGTCCAGGGATCGACCCGATCTCCTGGCACTCCCGGACCTCTTCCTCTGTCGCCTTGTACGACTGGATCAAGAGATCGCCAGTTTCCTTATGGAGCCAGATGGTTGGGGATTCGTCTGTGGGGGTGTTCGGGATGATCCCCAAGAACTGTAGGGACACGGCGCTCTCCTCTGTCGAGCGGATTCCACGTTGTTGCACGCACCTTCAGCCTGTCGGGGCACCTCGTCAAGACCCCGTCACTCTCCGTGAAGCGTTCGGGCATGGGGAAAGCCCCCTTCCGCCCGAAGGCGGAAGGGGGGCTGTGTCACGGATATTGGCGGCGGGTCGGATCGAGGGCGGCCTGCGGCGCCGGTCTGTCGTCGGGCTCCGGGTCGGGCGCCCCGTCGCGGCGGCACACGAGCGCGTCCGGATCGTCGGCCGGCGCCTGGAGCGAGTAGCCGCTGGGGCAGGTCTGCCCGTCCGTCCCGTCCTTTCCGTTGGCGCCGTCTTTCCCCGCGGGCCCTTCGGGTCCTGCCGGGCCCGGCTCACCTTGCGGTCCCGGTGGGCCTGCGGCGCCGTCCGCGCCCGGGTCGCCATCGGCTCCGGGCTTTCCCACGCCGTCCGCGCCATCGTCCCCCGAGGCGCCGCCCTTACCGTCCTCACCGCCCTTGCCCGGCTTCCCCGAGGCGCCGTCCTTGCCCGGCTCGCCCCGTTCGCCCTTGGGCCCGCGCGGACCGGTGATCGACTCGCCGCGGCTTCCCGGTGGCCCAGCGACAGGCTTCCCCCCAAGCCGCTCAACCTGCGACGCCAGAGCATCCCGCGCCGAGTTGGCGGTGCGCAGATCATGGGACAGCTGAGAGGTCTGCCACCAGATGTACGCGACGAGAAGCGCAAGCAGCGTGCCGAGCAGCAACACGATCGGGTCACGGCGCGGAGGCCGGTGCGCGCTCATCAGGTCGCTCCCCGGTTCGTGTTGTACAGCTGGATGGCGAGGAGGAGCACGGGCACGATCAGCGAGAAGAAGATCAGACGCCGGTCGGCCACCCGCTGACGCTCTTTCTCGGCGATCTGCTCCTCCAGCTTGACGACGCGGGAGACGAGGGTGGTGTGCCGCTCGTCCTGCGCCTCCTGGCCCATGCGCAGGATCTCGCCGTCCACCTTCTGGTTGACGAGCGCGACGACTCCGTGGATGTCCTCCTTCAGGTCCTGGCGGACATCCTCCAGGCGGCGGACGACTTCCCCGGTTGTCCACTGCTCGTCAGCCACGTGTGCGGCCTCCAGTCAGGTCAGATCGAGATGGGGCCGGACCCGACCGGGCCTGTGCTGCTCGGCTTGTTGGGCACGGCGTAGGTGATGCCCCACGCGCCGAGGACGGCGAGGACGATCGTGACGATCTCGCCGGTGACGAGTGCGCCGTCCTGTGTGGCGGCGACGGCGGCAGCGGAGCCCGCGGCGACACCGGCGACGAGGGACTTGGCGAAGCTGGAGATACGCATGGGGGTCCTCACTTCTTGGGGAGCTTGAGGGTCTGGCCGACGCGGATGTCGTCGGGGTTCTTGAGGTCGTTGAGGTCGGCGATCTGGCGCCAGCGGTTGCCGTCGCCGAGCTGGCTGGCAGCGATGGACCAGAGGGTGTCGCCCTTGCGGACGGTGTAGGTGCTGGCCGTCACGCCCTCGGCGTGCTCCAGGACCCGGGCGAAGTCGATATCACCAGGGTCACCGTGAGAGTTCTCCGGGACGTGCTGGTGGCCGAGCCACCCGTAGTACCGCGTCCACGCCGCGCCGCTCAGGCGTACCCCGTTCGCGCCGTAGCTGCCGCCGACCTGGCCCTTCTTGTAGGGCTTCCACTTCACCGTCGACTGCATGGGGATACCGTGCTTGGCGTGGCACCAGCGCACGAACTTGCCCAGCTCGGCGAGCGCCCAGTCCGGGGCGTCCGGCCAGAACAGGTAGTCGACGCCGGCCTTCTTCCCGGCCCATGTCGTGGCGTTCCGCTCGTCGCACGTGCCGACCAGCTCGACCTGTACGGCGTTGAGGGTGTTGGTCTCCACTCCGCCACGCGCGTTCACCAGCGCGCGCGAGGACACGTCGAAGTCGAAGTGCTGGTACCAGCGCAGCCGCCGGTTCTTGATGTCCGGCAGGGCGGTGAAGTTCGGGGCGTCCAGGCCGCCCCGGTAGCCGGGCACCGTCCGGCCCTCGGTGGTGTGGAGGACGCCGACGTTCGACTCCATCGCCGAGCCGCCCACGTTGTCCTGATACCAGTGGGCGCCGGTCATCGCGCCGGGATACCGCTGCGGTCCGCTCTTCATCGGCTCTGCCCTTCAGGGAGGGCAGCCCGCACGGCTGCGTCCTTGGCCTCAAGCAGCTTGCGCAGCGCCACGGTCAGCTCGGGGCCGTCCAAGTCGCTGCGTGCAGCGAGGTCGACCGCCAGGTCCTCGAAGCAGTCGGCGACCGCGGCCAGGTGTGCGGGCAGGTGGGTGCTGTCGAAGTACCGCAGCACGTTGCGCACCGCGGGGTGGTACTCAGCCATGAGCCCTCCAGGACATGAGAAAAGCCCCGGCCAGGAGGCTCGGGGCGGGTGAGAAAGAGGGAGCGGTCAGGCGATGCGGTAATACATCAGCCGGGTCTGGTTGCCGCCGCGCAGGATGGTCTGTCCGGCGTCGCTGGTGTTCTGCGAGAACTGCATGGTCACCGTGCTGATGGTGCCGTCCGTCGCGAACGTTCCCCGGTCGTAGGCGGAGTGGAAGTTGCCCGGCGGGGAGGTGGCGTCGGTGCCTCCCGCGATCCTCGTCGTCGTGTTCGCCGGTCGGCGCAGGATGATGTCGGAGCCGAGGTTGAGGCTCGTGGTGCCCGCGGTGGCGGCGTAGGCGGCGGTGAAGGAGCACATCGTGGCGCCGGCGGCGTTCCATGACCATTTGAAGTCGGCGGCGGCGATCGCCGAGTAGGAGATCAGCAGCTCGTACCAGTACATCGCGTTGGGCTCTGGGGTGAACGTGATCTCGGAGTTGACCAGCGTGGTGGAGCTGGTGACGATCTGGTCGTTCTCCTGCTGGACCAGGCGCGGGTTGCGGGCGTTCATGCCGTCGGCGGTCATCGCCTGCCCGGCAAACCACTGGGGGATCGACACGGGGCCTCCTAGAGCGCGACGACAGCGGGCTGGGCGAGCAACACGGCGGTGTGGGCCGTCTGCGCTTTGGTGACGGTGTTGATGCTGCGCTGCACGGTCATGCGCTGGGGGGTGGTGATCTCGAAGTTGTCGTAGGACACGGCCAGGGGCAGGGGGTTGGTGTTCGCCGGCGACAGGATGGTGCGCACGCCGACCGATCCGGCGGCCGTCAGGACCGCGTCCGCGGCTTCCACGTGCCAGCCGTCGGGCTCGGCCAGGCCCCGCGGCCAGGCCTTGGCGCGCAGTGTGGAGCCATCGAGCTGGAAGCGGATGGTGTAGAAGGCGGCCGCGGTGTGCTTGCCGGGCACGGTCACCGTGACCAGGTCGGTCAGCGTGCCGCCGACCCGCTTCTGGAGGACCAGCTCCAAGGTCTGAGAGGTTGTGAACCCCAGACGGGCGGCGTAGTGGTTGCTGCCGTCCAGCCAGCGCGCGGCCAGGTGCAGATACTGCGCGCCGCCGGCGGCCAGGACGGGCGTGGAGCCCTCCACCCGCACGTCGAGGTCCGGGGACGGCGCGGTGAGCATCGTGCTGCGGGAGACGTTGAGGCTGCCCATGGAGTGCAGGCCGACGCTGCCGTTGGTGGAGTAGTCGGAGGTACTGCCGCCCGTGGACGTCCATGCCTGTCCCGCAGTCGAGCTGCCCCACCCGTTGGCGGTGGTGCGGGTGAACGCATCCCACGCCGCCGGGGCGCACGCGCTCACGCGGGCGATCTCCCCGCCCAGGCGCACGTCGAAGGGGAAGTGTGCTGGCTGCAGTGCGGGGGCCCCGGCGGGTCCGGTGGAGATGATCCATGGCGCCCGGGTGAACCGGCCCTCGGGCGGGGTGTGGACGAGCAGCTCGGTGGCGGCGTTGGTGATGGCGGACACCAGGTGTGAGCCGCTGGTGTCCAGCCGGTTGGGCCGGTTGGGGCCCGCGGTCGAGGCATCCCCCGGGGGCAGCTGCGCGACGTTCCAGGTCGAGCCCGGAGAGGCGTTCAGCTCGACATTCCAGTCGTAGAGCCCGATCGTCTCGGTGCCGCCCTCGGCGATGAGCTGGATCTGGTCGGGGGGCAGCCACGGCGGGGGGTTGGCGATGGTCAGCCGGTCTCCGAGGCTGAGCCCGGCCACCTGGTCGGCCAGGTCCGGGTTGGCGGCCAGGTCGATGTGAACGAGCGGATAGCGGGCCTCATCGACGGTGCCGAGATGGACGCGCCACCCGGCCTGGTCGGCGAGCTGCTCGTCACGGGCGACGTTGACGGTGACGCCCTCGTCGTAGACGCCGACACCGTCGGGGTCTACGGCCGGGTCGTTGATGTTGAGCGGCCCAGTCTGCTTGGCGTAGTGCGCCTCCCCGCCGTCCTCGCGCTTGGCGGTGACATCGTTACGCAGGCCCTGGTCGTCGTCGGTGGGCTCCAGGGGCGGGGAGACGTGCCCGGCGGTGTAGCTGAGGGCGAGTACCGGCGAGCCGACGTGCACGTAGGCGGTGTGGCTCATCAGGACGGCGCCGTCCTTGTAGCCGGTGCCGGTCAGGGCGATGGTGTGCCCGTTGTCCTGCACGCGCATCGTGCCGTACTGGCGCCGCCCTGCCACCGATCCGATGTCGTACTCGGCCCCCGTGGACCAGGAGCCCGCATCCAGGGAGGCGAACATGAACATCGGGAAGCGGCCGACGGGGTTGTTCGGTCCGGAGCAGATCGAGGTGGCGTGCATGTCCGCCGTCATGAAGATCATGCGGTCCAGCCAGCCCAGGTCACCGAAGAGCTGCACCATCTCGGCGCGCTCGTAGGCGAATGACTCCCACGTGTCCGAGCCGCCCAGCCAGCGCGAGGGACACTGCCACACCAGCGCCTCGGCGGAGGTCGAGGCGAGCAGGGCCTCCATCCACGCCTTCTGTGCCGAGCCGAGCATCGTCTTGGCGGGGGTGACGGGGTCACCGTTGGGGTCGCGGTAGGAGCGCACATCGGAGGCGATGTACAGGACGCGGCCCACCTGCCAGGACTGCCAGATGCCCGCGGCGTCGGCGAGCGGGTAGTGCGGCACCCACTCGCGGTACACCTGCTGCGCGGCGGGCCTGGAGGCGCTGGTGCGGTCGCTGTTGTTGGGCCCGAAGTCGTGGTCGTCCCACACGTAGGTGGAGGCCACGGAGCGGAAGAAATCCGACTGGCGGAAGTTGCCCACGACCGGGCCGTAGTTCATGTTCTCGAAGTAGGCGGTGCGGAACGCGGCGACGGAGTTGGTTGCGATGTTGCGGTAGTGCAGGTCTCCGAGGTGGGAGAACCACAGCCACTGCTCGGCGTCGCCCTGGACGCGCATGGTGTCGAAGACGGGGCTGTTGCTGACGGCGTTGGTGATGTCCCCGTCGTAGCCGTCGCCGGTCAGGCCCGCGTCACCGGCCGCGCCGAAAATGTACGAGAGGGGCTCGCCGGCGGGGCCGGGGTGGGTGAGGAAGTGCGCTTTGAAGCTGATGTTGAGGTCTCCGTCATCGACAACAGCCCAGTACCGGGTGTTCGATGACAGGCCGCTCATGTTGAACGTCAGGACGTTGTCGGCGCCGGAGGCGACCGGCCCGAAGGTGGCGGGTGCGGTCATGGCCTCGTTGTCGGCGACCAGCAGCGTCCCGGAACCGGCGGCCGTCAGCCGGGCCTTGAGCTGGGCGGTGGTGGCGGTGGACGCGCCGGTCCACACCGAGGACACGTTCAGCGCCATGGCTCACATCCCTTGGTTGTACTTCGATTTCTGCGTCCGGTAGGCGAGCCCGGCGGCGTCCCGGGATTCGTAGATGACGCCGCCGTCCACGTCGGCCGCGCTCTGCAGCAGGTCCAGGAATGCGCCGGGCCGCTGGGGGCCCATCTGTGGCGTCTGGTCGAGGTTCCCGACGACCTGCAGGGGCACGTTCTGTTCGGCACACAGCCGCTCGATGCGCCGCCCGGCCAGCTCGCGGTCGTAGCCCTTGGCCGCGCGCCAGGTGTCGGCTGCGGAGGGCGGGCTGGGGCCCCAGTAGGTGATGTGGCCCAGACCCATCGCGTTGGTGGTGACGCCGCCGCCATCGACCGTGCCCCACCGGTAGTTGACGGTGCGGATGGCCCGGTGCTTCACCGCGTAGGTGCCGCTGGCCGCCAGGGCGCCGTCGTAGTACAGCTCCCAGTCGATGCCGCCGGCGCCGTCATCGGAGGTGGTGAGGCGGATCTGGTGCATGGCGTCGTTCATCAGGTCGGCCGGGGCGACGTTGGCGAGGAACGCGGTGCTGGCCGCCGTCTCGCCCCGGCTGGTGACCATCAGCCGGATGGCATTGGCCGTGACGTTCGTGGTGATCGTCCACTGGATCTGGTTGTCGGAGTCGAGGCGGGGGCCGTTGTCCCAGATTTCGAAGCTGTTGGCGTAGCCCAGGCCGCCCCCGGAGAACACGTGATCCACCGACCAGGCCAGGAGCGCGCGCGGCGGGACGTAGGCGGTGATGCGCCCGATCGTCTCGTCGGGCAGTTCCACCACCGGCTCCAGCCACGGCGCCAGGGAGCCTTTCCCCCACGCCGGCTGGCCCTGGTAGAAGGACCCGGCTTCGCCGATCGCCCGCATCGGCTGGCTGCCCTGCACGACTTCGGTGCCGTGGCGGGCGTCCTCGCCGTCGGTGAGCGGCCAGTGCGCCAGGGGACTGTGGCGGTCGATGTGGCGCCGCAGGCTGTCGCGGGCGGATGGCGTGCCCTGCTTCAGACGCCGGGTGATCCCGTTGGCCTGCACGCCGGTGTAGACGTCCTTGCCGGAGACGTCCCAGCGGGTCGGCCAGCTGGAGACGTGGCCGTCGAAGCGGGTGGAGACCAGGCCGGTGGGTGTGGTGACGCGGATCCGGATGGGCGTGTTGCGGCCGAGCTGCCCGTAGTAGGGGCTGCCCGGGTTCTTCGGGCTGTACTTGCCCAGCCGGTTGTTGATCGTCAGGGGGCATTTGCTGGTGTCGGCCTTGGCCGCCTCGTCCTGGCGCCCCCACGTGATCTGGATCGGGTTGCGCAGGTAGACATCCGAGGTGATGTCGACCCAGACACCGCCGAGCTGCAGCTCGATGGTGACCACCAGCGGGTCCCGGGGGAATGCCACGGCCGCCCCCTACCCTCTGCCGAAGGCGGACTGGACGTCGCCGCCGCCCTCGACCCGCACCATCTTGCGGAACAGGCGCAGCAGTTCGTCGTAGGCACCGCTGGTATCGATCCGCACGGTGATGGTGCCGCCGCCCCCGCCTGCGCGTGACAAGGGGGTGACGCCCGCACCGCGGGGCAGGGACAGCAGCTCCGGGCCGCGCTCGCCGACCATGGCCATACCGGCCCGGTTGACCAGGCCGCCCTTGGCCAGGTAGGGGATGTTCGGCGTACCGATGGTCACCTTGGGGACATCCACGCCCATGAAGCTGCCGCCGCCGATGCTGAAGGAGAAGTTGTTCCACTTCCCGATCACCCAGTTGATCGCCGACTTGAACGCGGTCCTCACTCCGGAGAACAGGCCGCTGGCCTTCTTGGCCAGCCGCCCCGGCAGCGTGGCGAAGAAGCCGACGAAGTCGTTGAACTTGCCGCGCACCGAACTGATGGTCCCGCTGACCACGGAACGGATCTGTGAGCCAGCGGACGTGAAGGCGCCGACGATCCTTTCCCGCACCACGCCCGCCGCACCGGGGATGGTCTGGGTGAAGAAGCGGCCGATGGGCAAAAACACGCGATCACGCATGAACGTCCACGCCGACCACAGACCGGATTTGATGCCCGACCAGGCCACGCGCCAGGCGGTCTGAAACCACGTCGTCTTGGTCGCGATGAGCACCACCGCGGCAACCAGCGCGACGATGCCCACAATGATCCACGTGACCGGGGAGGCCCAGATCGCGCTGTTGAGGACCCACTGCGCCGCGGCCCACAGAGCGGTTCCGGTACGGACCGCGGCCATGCGCACGTAGTACGCCGTCAGGGCCAGGGTGTTGCCCTGGATGGCTGCGGCGTTCACCGCGGTCAGACCGGTGTTGATGCCGATCACGAGGTTGTAGCCGATCATCCCGAGCTTGGCGCCCACCAGGGCCGCCGCGAACGCAGCGAGCACCGGAGTGGGTACGGCGTTGATGAGCTGGGCAAGGCCGGTCGCCAGCGTCGCCGTAGTGCCGATCAGCGGCGAAACGGCCACCAGCAGGTTCACGGCGGCCGTGCCGAGCGTCGCCAGGGTCTCACCGCCCTGGTCGGCCATGTTCAGGAACTGGGCGAAGCCCTCGGAGTCCTTCAGGCCGGACCCGAAGGAGGCGAAGCCCTCGGACATCTTCACCAGGCCGCCGCTCATGCCGTCCGAGGTCGGCAGGAAAGCCTGCAGCAGCCCGGCAAAGCCGACGGCGAGATTTTTGACGATGGCCAGGAAGCCCGTCAGAGCGGGGCCGGCCGCTGCGGACATGTCCGCGGCCCAGCTCTTGAAGCCCGCGGACTTCACGCCGACGGCCACCTCGTCCAGGAACCCTCCGAACGCCTTCGCGGCAGCCTGCACGAACGGAGTCAGCATGGGCAGCAGATCCCTCAGGATCCCGATGCCCTTGGTGAAGACGGGCATCGTGCTGGCCGACATCTCATCCGACCAGGACGCGAAGTCCGTCTTCAGGCCGATGAACGCCTTGGCGGTGTCCCGAGTGGCGGGCGTCATGTCCGCCAGGGACGCCTCGTATGCCTTCTGCGCCTCCACGGCCGCCTCGCCGCCCTTGGCCGCAGCATCCTGGGCCGCGCTGTACAGCTCCCACGATTCGGTGACCTCGGCGAGCTGCGGGCCGGCCGCGGCGTTGAAGGCCTTCACCGCGAGACCGGCGGCCACCGCACTTGAGGCGAGGGCGGCACCGCCCGCCACGGCCGCCGCCAGGCCGGGCAGAGCGATCCCGACACCGGCGAGCTTCCCGGCGGCCGTGCCGACAGCGCCCAGCTTCGCGCGCAGCTCTGCGAGCTCGGGGGATGCCTCGTCGCGTGCGACGAGGTTGAACACCAGGGAGGTGTCGCTCATGGCACCTCCCTGATCGTCAGTTCTTCACTTTTGAGTGCGCCTCGTCCTGCGCCTTCTCGTAGGCGTCGAGCCAGTCGAGGATGTGGTCACACTGCTCGACGGTCATCAGGCCCCACTGCCAGGGCCGGATGCCGAGCAGGTGCGCCGCGTCGCCCAGCCGCCTTAGCCGGCGACGGGCAGACTCGCTTTTCCCTCGTCCTCCGGATCCTCGAATGCCTCGGCGATCTCACTGTCCAGCTGCGCGAGGGCGGCGGCCAGCTCATCGCCGTGCAGGGACTCGGCGACCTGTGTGCGCATCTCCCGCAGCTCACCGGCGGAGTAGGACAGCTCCAGCTCGTCCCAGGCGAACTGGACGTCCTCGTACCGGGTTTTGGGGTGATCGCGGCGCAGGAAGACGTACAGCAGCGCGCGGCGGCACAGGCTGTTGCCCTTCAGTACGCGGGTAGTGAACTCGGCGAAGTCGTAGCCCGTGCGCCGCTCGATGTCCTCCCGCTCCGGGGTCATCAGCTTCTTGGGGTTGTACTTCCAGCGCTGGGGCTCCTCGGAGCCCTCAGGCGTGTAGACCAGGTACACCGTGTTCCTCCTATCGGACCCGGGACGCGATGCGCTGGGCCATGTTGTGCATGGCGGCCTCGACCGCCTCCTTGTAGAGGCCTTCGCGGCCCTGGAACGAGCGGTCGAACCAGCCGAGTTTGCCGCGCTGCTGTACCCACACTTCGCGGTCGCCGAAGACGGGGTGGCGCCAGCCGGAGGCGCGGTTGGTGCGCTTGGGGGCGTTGGGAAAGCCGCGCACGTTGCGGGTCTTGAATGCCTTCACGCGGGCGCCCGTCCAGCGGCCGCCCAGCTTCACCTCGGGCCTGATCTTGCGGGCGATCGAGGAGCGCAGGGCCGGGCGGGTCGGCAGGCCGCCGGCGGAGACCATGCCCATGACGCTGGCTTTGGCGTGCTCCGCCCCGGGCCGCAGGGCGTCGCGCAGGTTCCGTGCGAGCTCCTTGCGCAGTTCCTTGCCGTCCTCCTCGGCGCGGATCGCGCGGGCCAAGGCGTCCAGGCCTTCGTGTGTGCAGCGCAGTTCGAACGGCGGGCCCCCGGCCATCAGGCGGTGGCCCGGGTGACGGCTCCCGAGGTGGGGTAGCCGACCGAGACGGACGCCTCATCGCCGACGGATCCCTCGATGGGGTTCCAGCCGTTGATGAGCACGCTGCCGGTGTACTTGGGGTTGGAGGTGCCGACCGCGGCCTGGGAGAGCCGCACCTCGAAGGGGACGACCGTGCCGAGCAGCGGCCACATGATCGAGTCGATCTTTGTCGCGGCGACGTCCTGGAGGAACTCCAGGCCGAGCTCACCGGACTTCAGACCGCCCAGGAGTTCTTTCCAGCCCTGGGAGGCGTAGGTCGTGACGTCCTTGTCCTCGACCTCGGCGGACACTTCCGCCTTGCGGCAGTACTCGGTCAGTTCGATGCCGTTGAGGCTGACGTACTCCGCCAGCAGAACCATCTTGGGCATGTGATCACCAGATCCCGATTGAAGAGACGAAGAGGAACGAGGGAGAGGTGCCGGTGATCGTCCATGCCACCCGCCACCAGGTATCGGTGATGGCCGTGCCGTCCGTGCGCAGGATCTGACCGCCCACCGCCGAGGCGCTGGAGAACGTCAGCCGCGTCGTCGGCGAGGAGAACCCGGTCGCGTCGTCGGACTCGATGCGGCCGGTGATGCCCGGCGTCCCGGTCCCGGCCACCGACAGCACGTGCAGCGAGGCGTACAGCCGCTTGCCCGCCGCCACGGCCCCCACGTTCAGCGAGGCGCCGGTTCCCGTCGCGGTGCGCGCCGTGCCGGGCGGATGGGCGAACTGCCCGCGCACCAGCGGCCAGCTGCTCTTGGCGGTGCCGGTCCAGGGGGCGACCTCGCCGACCGCCTCACCGAGCTTGTAGTCGGCGCGCAGGGCGTTGGTGAAGTAGGACAGGCCCCCCACCGACGCGCCAGCGGGGCCGATCGACCAGGGGCCCAGGCCGCCCAGGGACGCCCACGAGTGGTCATCGACCTTGCCGGGGTCGCCGGCCTCCCACTGCCCCTCGCCGGAGAGCTCGGCCGAGGCGAGGCCGCCGAGGATCTCTTTCCAGCCCTGGGAGGCGTAGTTGGTGGTCTCCTTGTCCTCGACCTCGGCGGAGATCTCCACCTTGTTGGAGTGGCCGGTCAGGTCGGCGCCGCCGGTGAACAGCCGCACGTCGGTGAGCACGAACTTGGGCATCAGGTGCTCCCGTCTCCGATGACCTTCAGGGCCAGCTCGGCGCCGAGGAAGGTGGTGTCGTGGTGCGTGTACCAGCGGTAGGCCTGCACGCGCATGAGGTGCAGGTCGTCGGCAAGGCCCCCCAGGGCCAGCACGCCGGGGGCGCCGCGGGCCGCCTCGATGGCCACCTTCAAGGACGCCGGGCCGGAGCCGGACAGCATGGCGTCCAGGACCCGCTGGGCGGCCCGGTCATCGGCGCGGCCCACCAGGACCCGGCAGGTGAAGTTCAGCTCGTCGGTGCCGCGGCCGAACGTCTTGTCGTAGGTGACCTCCACCTCGGCGACGAAGAAGCACGGGGCGACGACGGAGTCCGGCACATAGCCGGTGCACGTCAGCTTCCCCACACCGGCGGGCAGGACGACCGCGCGCGCAGCGGCGGCGACGGCGTCCCGGATCAGGGAGATCTGCACGGTGCCCCCTATCCGAAGCCGGGAAGGATGAACGGCTCGATGAGGCCCCACACGTCCGGGTCACGGCGCGAGAGCCGCACCACGCCCCAGTCCGCCGAGCCGGTGATGCCCTCGGGGCTGTCCTTGCGCTTGTACAGGCGGGCGGCCTGGATAAGCGCGGCCTCGGCGATGTCATCCGGCACGCCGGGCCAGCCGAACCGCGCCGTGATCCGCACGCGGCCGGCGGCCGTGCCCCACGTCCCGTTCACGCGCAGCAGGCCCGTGATCGGCCTGCCGTCCAGCAGAGCGTTGTCGGGGCTGGCCTCGTAGCCGGTGACGGGCGTGTAGGAGGCGCCCGCGCCGGTCTCCACCAGCAGGCCGGTGGCGTTGCCGATGTCGTCGACCAGGAAGAGGTCGCCGTCGAGCTCGCGCA
Source organism: Streptomyces sp. NPDC003032 (assembly GCF_053591415.1). Classification (NCBI taxonomy): domain Bacteria; kingdom Bacillati; phylum Actinomycetota; class Actinomycetes; order Kitasatosporales; family Streptomycetaceae; genus Streptomyces; species Streptomyces sp. NPDC003032. The sequence goes on from NZ_JBSFTT010000049.1 coordinate 15,011, forward strand.
CCACACGGCCGCGCGGGTTGAACGTGCGGGCCACCGGGGCCGGGTCAATCCAAAAACGGCGGCCGCACGCCCGGTCGATCCCCCGGGAGGCGGCGGCCAGCGCCGAGTTCAGCAGACCGTTACGGCTGTCATCGGCGGCCTCGATGCCCAGCTTCTCCTTCAGCGCGGGCAGCTCGCCGTACTCGTTGGCCACCTCCCCTCACGCCCCCGCGGGCGGGGGCGCGGTCTTCTTCTCGGCCGTCTTCTTCGTGGGCGGCCTGCCCTGGACGGCGCTCTGCTGCGGGGTGGCGGTGCGCCCCTGCGGCTCCTCCGCCTCGGGGGTGTGGCCGTAGTGCGCCAGCTGCTCGTCGACCTGGCGCACGCGGTCTGTCTTGCCCTGGGTCTTGTAGGTGTCGCGCTCGCGCAACAGCGCGGCGATCATGTTGTCGCTGGCCATCGGGGCTCCCTCAAAAGACGGTCAGATCAGCTGTGTTCGTGACGTTGGTGTTGGCGGAGTACGTCAGCCGCACAAAGCGCCACGGCTGGTTCGGCCGCAGGATCTTCAGCGTGGTGCCTGCGGTGGTGAGCGCGAACGTGGCGGTGGCCCAGGTGTCCGGGGCGGCCGGGTCCGCGTAGGAGAGGGCGGACCAGGTCACGCCGTCGGCGCTGCCCTCGATCGCGTAGGTGCACGTTGGTGTCGCGCCGACCGCCGTGGTGATGGCCAGCAGCGTGGGCCGCTCAACGGCCGCGCCGCGATCGACGATGTGTGTCGAGACGCCGTTGCCGGTTTGCGCCTGGGAAAGGCGTGCTGCGTTCGGCAGCCGGTCGCCGCCGAGGGCCTGAAGTGTCGCCATGTGGACCTCCGTCCCTGGTGCCGTGGTGGGGCGCGCGGCCCGGGGGGTGGGCCGGACCGCGCGAGGGTCGGTCAGAACGCCGGCGTGGCCATGCCGGTACCGCTGACCTTCTGCATGCCGTTCGAGTACCGGCCGAAGGTGTAGGCGTAGTACGAGTAGGCGACGAGCAGGACGCCCAGGTTGGCGGCCTTGGCCTGCTCCGCCCGGATGAACATGGGCGCGTTGGCGTCCTCCCACAGGTGGCATTCGGCCTGCGGCACGACATACAGCTCATCCTCGTTCGTGCCGGCGCCCAGACCGGTGGGGATGTTGTTGTCGACGATGACCTCCAGGCCACACGGCAGGACGCCGCGCGGGCCGGAGGCATAGGAACTGCTGGCGTCGGCCTTGCCGCTCGCCTGCACCGGAATGTTCGACCAGTTGATCATCGGCCAGACCGACGCCATCTGGCTGGAGAGCCAGTACCAGCGGCGCGAGTGCATGACGGCGTGCGTCGGGCGGCCCATGGCCAGCAGGTTCGCCTCGACGCCCGCGGCCGCGCCCAGGATCTTCGGGTACAGCTCGGCGCCGGACGGGGTGGCGTCGGTGTAGGCGGTGGCCTGCGCGACGGCCGACAGACCGGTGGTCGCCTGGTTGATGAGGGTCGAGTCCAGGACGGTGGCGACCCGGTTGAACAGGTCCTGCATCGTGACGTCCTCGATGCCGGTGCCGCGGTCGATCGCCTGCCTGGAAACGGTCTGCTGGCCAGCTGCGGTCTGCACCGGCACGGTCAGCAGGGTGTCGTCCATGTTCGTCTCGGACACCGCGTCGTTCTCGGCTGCCTGGTTAGCGGCCGAAGACGACGTGGTGATCCGGGAGATGTTCACCGACATCCCGGCTTCGGGCAGCGGGTGCCGGTTGCAGGCGTCCGCGAAGGGACGCAGGTTCGCCGTGGCCGGGGCATACATGTCGGTCAGGTACTGCGGCACCGTCAGGCCTGAGAAGGCCGACGTGCCGACCGCGCGCTGGAGGTACTCGGCGCGCTCGACCCGCTCCTCGCGCATGTGCTGGGCGAGCCGGTGGGAGGCCTCGACGTCCTGGTAGAGGAACTGCCGTGAGACGTCCATTAGGAAGCTCTTGCCGAACGGGTCCTGGTCCTTGCGGTACGTGCGCTCTTCCTGGCCGACACGGGCGACCTGGTCGTAGGACGGCTTGCGGGCCTGGGTGGCCGTGGCGCGGGACTCCTTCTGCTTGGCCTCCCGCTCCATCTCCTCAGTCTTGATCTTGTTGGCGTTGGCCAGCTTCGTTTCGATGCCGCCGATGTCGCCGCGGGCCTGGTCGCGCGCGGCGAACAGCTCGGTGACCCGCTGGTCCTCTTCGCCGGTGAGGGCGGCGCGGCCGTCCTGCTGTGCTTTGTCGAGGATCAGCTGGACCTCGGCGCCGCACTTCTTCAGCCGCTTCTGGGCGGCCTCCAGCTCGACCTCGATGCTGGCGATCAGGTCGTCGATGGTTCCGGGCATGAGTGCCTCCGTACAGGTGTCAGGTGGGTGCAGACAGCTCGACCACGGCCCACCCGGGACATCTGCCGGGCGGCACAGGGCTCGCCTCCGGGCATCTGCCGGAGAGCGCGCTGTGTCTGGGGTTACTCAGTCCTCGTCGGCTTCGACGAGAAGCTTCGTGCGGAGCATGGAGATAGACCGCCCCGGGGCGGCCGGGGCCACCGCGCGTGCGGGCGCCGGCATCTGCGGCGCCAGGTTGTGCGGGGCGGCCAGGTCGGAGCGCTGTGCAAGACGGCTGTACGCCTCGCGGGCGAGCAGCGCGGGCAGGTTGGGGATCAGGTCGAGGAACTCGCCGGAGCGCGCCGCGATGGAGGTGTGCGGATTGGCGCCGTAGGTGACGGGGCCGACGTCGCCGCGCTCCAGGTCGAACCGCTGGATGCGGTACTCCGTGTAGTCCGGGGACCACTGACCTGAGGTGATGCGGAACATGAACGACTGCTCGCGCACGTCGGCGTCCTCGATGGCCTGCACGAGCAGCTGTACATCGGCCCGCTTGGGGTTGAGAAAGGCGCGCTGGCCCAGACCGGAGCCATCTGCCCACAGCTCCAGCCGCCCGTTGCGGGTGCTCGCCATGGGCGTGCCCGCGTGGTTGAAGCGGAACACCACCTCGGGGTCGGCGGCCAGCGTCTCGTCAGCTGCCCCCGCTGAGACGATCTCGGTGTAGGGCCCGAACATGTCCCACATCTCGTAGCCCTGCTCGAACGCCGAGGCGTAGCCCTCGACTTCGTACCAGTCCATGTCGTCGCGCGTGATCTTTTTCGCGCGCAGCTGCGAGGTGAACCGGATCTCCGGTGTCTCGGGCCGGTCGCGGGGAAGGGCCATCGCAGTGGAGCCCGCCGCGCCGGCGCGGGCCTGGGCAGCCTGCTGCCGCAGGATCGCCAAGTCGGTCATGAGGGTGCTCCTCCTGCTTGCGGGGTCGCGGTGGTGGGCGTCGGCTGGGTGCCCTTGCCGAAAAGCCGGTCGAACTCGGCGAGCTGGGCTTCGGTGAACGGCGGCCGGTCATCGAGCGCGCGGGCCTCGGACGGCGCCAGGGTGCGGGCATCGATCTGCGTCTTCATCACGGCGGCCCGGGTCTGCGGGTCCATCCGCAGCAGCGCGTCCGTGTTCAGCTTCACGAACCGCGGCCGGGGCGAGAGGCGGCTCAGCGCATCCTCGCGGCGCTTGACGGCCGGGCCCAGGGACATGACCAGGAACTGCAGGTTGCGCTGGGTCATGTTGGCGTAGGTCACCGAACTGCCAGACACTGCCGCGTCGATCAGGTCGGAGGGGCAGTCGAAGAACCGGGCGATGTCCCCGATACCGAACTGCTTCGCCGCGATCCAGTCGGCGCCCGCCTGCTCGGCCTGGATCATGTCGTAGTCCCAGTCCATCCCGGTGACGAACAAATCCCGGTTGGCGACAGCGGCCTTGAACCGCTGCTTCGTCGCCTCGGCGACGTCCGGACTGATCGTCTTCGCGGTGTTCTTCAAGTGAGCAGAAGGGACAGCACCATTGGAGAACCAGTCGAGGGCGAACTGCTGAATGGACAGGAACTCGCTGATGGACCACGCCGCATACGCCACCGGGGACAAGCCGACCGGCAGCCCGGCCACGGTGTACTGCTTCTCGTGCCAGACCTCATGCGGCTCGTAGAGGGTGCCCGCGATCCGGTACTTCCTCTTGCCCTTGCGCATCTGCACGGTGACGTCGCCGATCGGCGCCAGCTCGATACGGGCGGGAAGGCCGAGGCCGTCGCGCGCGGTGATGAGCCCCACGGTGTTCCCGGCCCGGTCGAGGTCGAACTGAGAGCTGTACAGCCACTCGGGCATCTCGACCTCATCCCCGCCAGGGGTGAGGAGCACGGCGGGCTTGGGCACCTCGACCTGGATGCCCTCGACCCTGCGGTACAGGTCCACGGGCATGGTCGAGATGAGATTGGCGCGCAGCCGCAGACAGGCCCATACGGCGCTGTGCCGCAGCGCTGTCTCATTCGTGACGACCGCGATACCGCCGCCCGTGCCGGGCCGGGCCGGGACCATCTGCTCGGCGCTCTGTCCCGCGTGATCGCGGCGCCGGAAAAGGCTCACGTCCTGCCCTTCCTGCCGGTGCTCGCAGCCAGCCAGGACCCGGCCAGCACCACGGCGCCGCTGACGGCGAGCGCAGCCCACCCCAGCCACCTGTACACGCCCGCGCCCGCGCCGGCCGCCACGAGCAGCAGGCCTGCGGTGTCGAGCGCGGTCGTCATCCGCTCGCGCACTACGCCCCCTCCTTCAGTAGATCGAATCGAGTGGGTCGTAGTCGTCGATGACATGCGGGCCCCGGATGAGCAGAGCCCAGCGGGCGAAGGTGGCCGCACACAGCGGGCTGATCTCGGTCAGCGAGTTGGTGCGGTCCAGCGTCCACGCATCGCCGTTGCGGCGCGTGCGGGCGCCGTTCACCGCGGCGGTCAGCGGGACTTGATCGATGTGCCGGGCAGTGCCCTGGTTCATCGCGTCGGCCATCTGCCCGCACGCCTCGACCACGTCCCCGTTCCGCATGACGATCAGGTCGCCGCGCTGCGGGTGTTCCTTGTCCTTGGGCACGTCGATGCCCGCGGCCACCAGATCGTCGATGAGCGAACCGGCCGGGGCGCCCGATGAGGCGACCGCGACGACCACGGGGTCCCACAGCTTGTGGAGCTTGACCATGGCGGGCACCACCCAGTCCGTGCCGGGGCGCCGTGCCACGACCTCCATGTGGACCTTGCCGTCCGCCCGCAGCGAGGCCGCCGCGATGGACGCCTGCGTCCGGTCCTGTGACACGTCGATGGCGAACGCCACATCCCGGCCCGGCCTGCTCTTCGCGTCGACCAAGCCGGGCCACTGCTTCTTCGGCACGTTCGGGTCGGTCGGCGGCGTCGGCTTCCGCGTGCGGTTCAGATACGCCCGGTCGAACTCCGCCGGGTCCATCTTCTCCAGCTCGGCCGCGATGATGGCCTCGGTCACCGTATGGCCCAGAGCGGGCAGCGTGGCCCGCCACGTCGCAGGGTCCGCGCGGTCCATGTCCTCCGGGGCATACCACTCGAAGTACGCCGCGCGCGGCCGGACCGCCGCAGCGTCCGCGGCCAGGGCGGCGAACAACGCCTCGATCAGCGCGCGCCCCATCTTCCGCTTCTTGTTCAGCCACACCGACTTGGTGGTGCCCCCCGCCGAGGCCCACCACAGCTGAGCCTTGGCCCGGGTCAGCATGGCCGGGCTGAACGCCTGCTCCAGCCGGTCGTCCTCATGGGCGAACGCCTCGTCGATGAACCCCAGATCCAGCGGCGGGCCGTGGCCGGCCTTCTCCGTGTTCGCCGTGATGCCCATGCGCGAGCGGGTCGAGGGCCACAGGATCGCCTCGTTGCCGTTGCTCTTGCGGATCCGCGCCCGCTTCGCCAGATCCGATCCGGAGATCTTCTCCCAGAACTCGTCTTCCCACCGCTGCCTCGCCATGCCCCGCGTCTGGGCGGCGTAGACGATGTTCTGCCGCTGCCAGGCCAGCGAGCGGTGCACCTGCGCGCCCAGGCACAGCTCGGTCTTGCCCTGCTGCCGGGAGACGGACAGGCCGACCTCGCGGTGCGCGAACAGGCCCGTCGCCGGGTCGATCTCCAGGGCGACGTCCGACACGTACTTCTGCCACGGCATCGGCGGAGCGCCGAGCTTGGCCATCACCTTCCACAGCTTCGGCCCCAGCGACGGCCGGTCCGGATGCCGCGGCGTCCCCCAGCGCGGCGGGCACGTCAGCCCGTACCGCTCGTACAGATCCTCGGCGAACTCAGTCGGGGGAGCCCAGGTCTCCGAGGTCGTCGTCATCGTCAGCGGCCCGCCCCTCCAACAGCTGGGCGAGCGTCTGACGGAGCTCGCGGGTCAACTGCGGAAGCAGCTTGTCGTCCTGGGCAACCGGCTCCCCGCACGTCTCACACTCACCGGTGGCCGCAGCGTCGATCCGGCCGGCCAGCGTGTACGCCAGCTCGGACAGGGACGGCTCGACACCGACCAAGTCGCCGAGCTGCTCGACATCGCTGCGCACGGCTTCCTCGACGGGCCCCATGTCGCCCCCCTTCGGCAAGATCACTCGCGGCTCAACGGCCCGGGGAGAGAAAAATAAAAGCTGGGCGCGGGGTTGCGATATGTCCGTTTCTAAAGAATCTTTGGGTTGTCCCAGGTCAGGGGCCTGCGAACCAGTCCACTGAGGTGGTCAGTTGCTGTACCTCTGCGAGTGGGCGGGCACCCTTCTCGTTGTTGCACTTGCGCAGGCAGACGGGGCAACCGTTCACGCCGTGGATGGGGGCGAGGTTGTCGGGGTCGACCTTGGCCCCGCCCTTGGATACGGGGTGGATGTGGTCGACGGCATCGGCGGCGCTGTGGCCGCAGAGGATGCACACGTCGGATTCGGCGAGGACGCGGGCACGCACCTGCCGGTACTCGTAGCTGGTGAGCTCTGCGCGCCCAGCCATGCCGCCTCCCGTCAGAAGCAGTTGATCGCCAGGTGAGGCCAACTGTCGGGCTGAGCCTGGCGGTCGCTGTGGGTGCGGTAGGCGGCGGCGTCCTTGTACCAGCGGGCTCGGCAGACGTACCGCTTGGCGGTCTTGCTGTGCATGACCTTGATGAAGTACAGGTCGGGGCCGTCGATGTCGCGGGCGAAGTCACGGATTGCGGCTCGGGCCTGATTGGCGTTTGCGCCCGGGGTGATCAGATCCGCGCTGGCGATGGAAGCGCTCGATGCCTTTTGCGTGACGCTGTAGTCGGGGCGGCGGGGGCGCTCATCGTTGGCCGTTGCCCCGCACCCGGCGGTGAGTAACAGGCAGGCTGCCGTGGCGAGCAGGCGTGAGTGCATGGTCCCCCCTGGGTGTTTGCGTCAAGGGGCAGCATGCGTCGTACGGGAAAGCGGTGAAGGCAAAGTGATGAGGCCGTGACGCAACGAAGTCCCGACCGATTGGATGGTCGGGACTTCGTCATGCGTCTGTGGTGCCGTGTGTGGGCACAGTTGTACGCGGAAAGCGTGACAGGTCGCTGACCTGCGGTCAAGCAGCTTGGGCTGCGGAGCGTTCAGCGGCGAGCGCGGTCACGGCTTCGACGGTGTACCAGGGCTGGCCCACGGTCCCGCCAGCGCGGGCGAGCTGCCCGCGCTGGACGAGCTTGCGGACGCCTCCGAGGCTGATGCCGAGCAGGCGGGCGACCTGGTGGGCGGTGAGGTGGCCGGGCCGGATGATTTGCGACTCCATGCCCCCATGATGCCGCGACCTGGTCAGGTGGTGAGGTCTCGTGGCGCCTTGCCAGCCTCGTAGGCGGGGAGGTCGGGGCGTAGGCGGTGCAGGTCCTCTGTCTTGTATTCCAGGCGGGTGGTGGAGATGGCGACGAAGCGGGCGCCGCACGGCCGGTCGCGCGGGTCGGGGGTGCTCCATCCGGACGCGATTCGGTCGTGGTGGGTGGCTTGGGTGAAGGCGCCGTGGCGGCACTTGCTGCACGTTGTGGTGTACCTGTCGACGAGCAGGACGGCGGTTCGGGCGGTCGTGGCCATTCGGGCATCCTCTCGCAGGGGTGCGGGGTTCGGTGTGTGGTTCGGTCAGTTGAGCCGGATGGCTTCCACGAGGGCTTCAGCGGCGGTGAGGGCGTGGGCCCGTCGGGCGATCAGGGTCTGCCGGTCCGGGGCGGCGCGAAGCGCGTAGGTGGCCTCTGCTGCTGCCCGCGCCAGTTCCCGGGCCGTGGGGACGAGGACCTCCACGGCGACGAGGGGCGCACTGATGGCTGCTCGGGTGGAGTGGCTTTCGGCCCGGAGCGCGGCGTACTCCTCCTGGGTGGCTCCGGTGAGCCGGGCGTCTTCCCGTACCCACATGGCGCGACGGTGGGCGTCGAGCGCGGTGGCAAGTTCACGCAGCGCGTCCAGGACGGCAAGGCGGTGCTCGGCGGCGTCCTGGCGCCGGGCGGCGGTGCGGGTGACGCGGTTCTGGAGAAGGGTGGCGATGACGGAGGCGGACAGGGTGCCGAGGACGGCGATCAGGGTGGACCACATAGGGCGTTCTCCGATCTTGTTGGTGTCGGCTGGCAGTTGTCGCCATAGGAGCGATTGCGGACGGTTATGAGCTTCTGGAGGGAGGGCCTGAAACCCGAAACTGTGCAGCTCAGTGTCGGTATCGGGGGTGAAACCGGTTTCGGATCAAGGTGAAACCAGGGCCTTGATCCGAAACCGGCTTGAGGGCCCTACTCGCCGTCCTCGACGCCCGGAAGATCGGCCCAGCGGAGCCCCTTGGCACCGCCGCAGCACTCGCGGATGGTGAGCTGCTTGGTGGCCACCTTGAACGGCTTCAGGGCCGTGCTGAGCGCCGTGGAGGCTGCGGCGGCGTCCATGTCCGTCCACGGCTTGTACAGGTCGGGCCGGAGGCGGGCGAGGGCCTCGACCAGGCGGTGAGAGTGCACGGCTTCAATGCCGTCGGGCCAGATGGCGCGCACGTGGTCGACGACCGTTTCGACGTCGACCTCGATGACCTGGGCACCGATGGCCTGCCCGGTGAGGGTGCCGGCGGCGGTGCGCAGGGCGAGGGCGCGCTTGCCGATGTCTTCGGCTTCGGTCTGCTTGATGAACGCCGCCCGCACGGTGATGCCTTCGCGGCCGCGGGCGAGGATGCCGGTGCCCTGCTCGTCGATGCTGATGTCGGTGGCGCGCAGGCCGCGGTCGTAGGCGCCGGTGCCCAGCACGTTGTTGTTGGCCCGCCAGTCCATGACGGCCAGGCACAGGCGGGTGCCGACCGACGAGGACACCGACGAGGGCAGGGACGGCGCGTCCGGGTTCTGGGTGAGCAGGATGAGGATGATGCCGTAGGCGCGGCCCTTCTTGATGAGGCGGGTGGCGAGGGTGGCCGCCTCGTCCTTGTACTCGGCGTGGGTGAAGAGTTCCTGTACCTCGTCGATGACGATGACGCGGGGGCCGAGGTCCTGGCCGGGGTACTTCTCGGCGAGTGCCCGGGTGACCTTGCGGCCTTCGGGGACCTCGCTGGCGGGCAGGGACTTGATGAATTTGGCGCGCCGCTGGTACTCGGCGATCCCCGAGCGCATTCCGGCGAGAGCGGCCTCCAGGTCCTCGTCCTCGTCGCCGGAGACGTAGCGGTGACAGATCGGCTTGACGGAGTCGAGGTCTCCGGAGCCCTTGAGTTCGTAGATCCACAGTTCGGCGGTGGGGTCGAGGGCGACACCCAGGACGATGGCCAGCGCGCAGGACGTCTTGCCGGAGCCGGGGATGCCGCCGACGAGCAGGTTGGAGTACATGAGGGTGATCTCGATGAGGTTGCCGCGGGGGTCGAAGCCGTAGGGCAGCGGCTCGTACACGTCGGCCTGGCCGGACTTCATGAGGGGCCACAGCTTGCGGCCGGCCTTGGCGGGGTCGCGCTGGGCGACCCACAGGACGAGGCGGCCGGGGTGGGCGGTGCGGTCGGCTTCGGGCCACACGGTGGAGATGGGGCGGCGCATCGCGGCGGCGAGGGCGGCCCGCTTCTCCAGGACGGCGGTGGCCTCGATGCCGGGGGGCAGGTCGACTTCGGCGCGCCAGCCGGGGCCGTCCCGCATCACCTCGGAGGCGAATTCGACGCCCTTGCGGCCCTTCTTGCCTTCGATGCCGATGGCGGCGAGGGCGTCGAACACCTCGGTGGAGTCGAGCTTGCGCAGCACGTTGGTGGCGACGTAGCGGGTGATGAGGGGCTTGTCGTTCTTCTTGCCCGCCAGGCCTGCGAGGGCGGCCGCGGTGATGCAGGCGGTGAGGGTCCAGCCGGGTACGAGGAAGCTGCTGATGAGGGTGGTGATGCCGGTGGCGGTCGCGATGGCGATGGAGGCAATACGCCGGGGCCGGACGCGGCGGGAGTGCTCGCGGGACAGGGCGAGCCAGGCTTCAATGTTGGCGCTGGCTGCGGCCTTGGCCTCGACCGGGCGGGCTTCGGTGTCGGCGACCCACTTGCCCCAGCGGGTGATGAGGCGGCCGGTGCCGCGCGGTGCGCGCAGGAGGAGCCTGGTGAAGTAGACGGGCGTGCGCAGGGCGTGGAAGGCAAGGACGTGCCCGTAGTAGGAGGCGGTCCAGCGGGTGGCGTCGATGAACTGGGCGGCGGTGCGCAGGAAGGTGGGGAAGATGGGCGGGGCCTCGGCGAGGTAGGCCTGCTTCTCGGCGATCCAGTCGCCTGCTGCCGGGGTGGTGTCGGGGGTGTCGACGGGGCGGGGCTCGGCGTTGGCGACGACGTCGATGATGGTCTCGGTAAGCGTTGACGCGGGGTCCGGGAAGTCGGGGGGCGGGTCCTTGTGGAGCTGTACGACGTTGTCGGCCATGCTGGTGATCTCCTGGTCTGCATGCTCGTTGCGGCTGGGGGCACGGGGCGGCCGGCGGTTCCTAGGCCGGTGACGGCCGCCCCGTGGCGTAGCTACTTGTTGTTCTCGCGCTTGGCGGTGCGCTCTTCGAGCTTCTTCAGGGCCCGCAGCTGTTTGGCGGTGTACTGGCCGCCGCGCAGGGCGGCGACGGTGCTGATGCCGTAGATGCGGGCGAGTTCGTAGGCGCTGGGCTTGTGGGCCACGTCAGTTCTCCTCACCGGTGTCGGCGGGGGTGGCCTGGGCGATGGCGGCGTAGGTGCGGGCGATGTCGGCGTACAGGGTGCCGACCGCTGTGATGCCGGGCACCTGGTGCCGCTCGGAGGAGGCGTAATGGTTCTTGTCCTCGGCGTGCTCGGCGAGGCGAGCGGCTTTGCCGGCGTACCGGCAGGCCCGGTACAGGGCGTCTTCGCGGATGTTCTTGGCGTCCATGGGGGTCCTTTCCTGGTGGAGGGTGGTCATTTGCGGTTGAAGCCGGGGCAGCCGTTGACCATGTGGTCCACGCACTGCGGGCAGTCCTCGCGCGGCCCCAGGCGGCGGTGGATGCTTTTGTCGTAGGCGTGCTGTCAGCACTGCGGGCACTCGCCCGGGGGTGTCGGCTTGGGGGCCATCAGCGTCGCTCCTGCTTCTCGGCTTTCTCGGCGGCGACGACCCGGTCGTGGGATGCCAGGTACTCGTCGCTGTTGGGGTCCGTGTCCTTGTTGTTGAACTCGGCGTTGTGCTCGCGCTGCTCCGGCGAGCCGAGAATTTTGTCGATGAGGCCCATGACGGGCTCCTCTCGGGTGTGTGGGCCGGGCTGTCCGGCCCCACCGCACCCCCGCTTGATCGCTTTACGGGCGCCCACAAAGTGATCAAGGTGGGGGACGGAAGGGCAGGTCAGCGGCCCTTCTGGGCGTCGCGCCAGATGGAGCGCAGCATCAGGAAGCAGCCGGTGGCGCAGGTCGCGCCGATTGCGACGGCAGTCATGGCGACGGCGAATGCCAGGGCGAGGGCGCAGGCCACGCACCCGCCGACACAGGCGAGGCCGCCGATCGTCAGCCACTTCTTGGCGTCGAACTGCTGCTGCGGCGTGTGCTGGCAGCCTTGGTGCTGCGTCTGCTGCTGAGCGGTCTTGGCCAGCTCGACCGCGGCGAGCGCCAGTTGCACGGCCACGGTGTCGGTCTGCGCCTCGGTGACTGCGGCCTCTGCCTTGCCCAGCGGGGTGAGCTCGTTCATGCCGCCCACCCCTTGATGCGGCGGCTGATGCGCGGCCAGAGGATGACGCCGGCCGCGAAGGCGAGCACGGCGGGCTGCGCGACGAGGACGGCCACGACGGACAGGAGCGTGGGGAAGGCGACGAGGAGCGCGAGGAGCGCCCCGAACAGGAAGCGCATCATGCGTATCCGCCCTCCATCGGCGTGGCCGGGGGTTCCGGCTGCGGCTTCTTCGCGGCCCTGGAGAGGGCGGCGCGGATGTACGGCTCGTCAACCAGGAGCCGCCGGTTGCGTTCCAAGTGTTCGGCGATCTGCTTGGCCTTGGCATCGGGGCCGAGGATGGATGCGGCCTCGATGACGGCGCCCTGCAGGTTCACCGGTTCCAGGGCACTGACCTGCTGATGCGCAGCCGCATCAGGTCGATGCACTTCGTACTCGGGTGGCCGCTGGCCGAGGATCAGCGCGACCTGGATGGGGTCGACGGCGAGCCCGTAGGTGAGGAGCAGCTGGGAGAGGTCGTTGGGCGGCATATCCGGTTGCGCATCATGTGCGATGAGCACCGCATCCACCGGGTCCATCGCGGCGAACTTGCGCCGCAGGACGGCCTGCGCCGACCGGTCGCGGCCGAGTGACGGCTTCTCACTCTGGCGCCCGTACATGCTGCTGAGGGCGGTGTCGGCGCCGTTGCGGATGCGGATGCGCTGCACGTCGACGAGCTCGGCGCCGAGCTGCGCGTCGCCGCGGCCCACCTTCTTGGCCAGCGTCCAGCTCTCGCGGAGCGCTTCGTCGCGCGTCTTCTCGTCGGGGTGGTGCTGGGCGACAGCTTGCTTGTAGGCGATCTGCTGGACGGCGTCGGCGTTGCGGCGCATCTGCTCGGCGTCCACACCGGTGCGGTAAATGTTGACGCGGCGGGCGATCAGGCCGAGGCCTTCGGCGGCGCCGCTCATCGCCATCGGTGTCAGCCCGTACACGATGGCCTCGCCCGTGCTCTCGGCGATCGCAACACCGGTCGCGCAGGCGCCGAGGGGGGCGAGCCACAGGCCGATACGGACCACGGTGGGGGACGGCTGGTCGAGCATCGTCAGGCACAGCATCGTCAGCGCCAGGACGAGGGCGAGGCCCTCGCCGGCGGCGACGACACCGGCCGCGGTCGCGCCGCGGTGGAACTGGGCCTGCACGTTGCTGTAGGTGCCCCATCCTCCGAACCCGCCCACGGCCAGCATGAGGACGGTGGCGACGCCCAGGACGGCGTACTGCCACGCGTTGAGGGTGCGGTTCATCGCCGCCCCCGCTTCTTGCCATCCTCATCATCGAGGGTCTGACACAGGATGAGGGCGTACTCGCCGCGGGTGATGTCCCGCTCCACGCGGGGCATGCGTGCCTGCAGCATGCGTTCCAGCTGCTCGGCGGGCTCGGAGAAGCCGCGGCAGCGGGTGGCGTACGTGCAGGCGAGCGCGAGCCGCGTCTCTTCGAGCATCCGGTCGTTGGGCCGGTGGGCGGCCAGTTTGTCGGCGACGACGCCGAGCAGCTCGGCGGCGTCGGCTCGCATGGCGGCGGCGAGGTCGTCCGGGTAGGGGTGTTCGCGCGCGGGTGGGCGCGTGGAATGATCGGTCATGCCGACTCCTGGTTAGGTCAGGATGTTCGGTAGAGGGTCGGGCGGTGCGATCGCCTCGCCGGTGTGTCAGCACCGGCGAGAGCTGCTGTCCGGCCCTCGTCCTATTTGGTTGTGTACTTCTTGATCGCGTTCGCGACGGCAGTCCAGCTGAGCTTTCGGTCCTTCGCCACGGCGTAGACGCTTCCGAGTTCCTCAGTCCCGTCCTTCAGTGCCTGGGCTCTTCGCTTTCGGGCCTTCTCCGCCTTGGTTTCGAGCTGTGTCAGCAGCTCGTCTTCCGCACGGATCCGGTCCCTCCATGAGGGCGTTTCCACCTCTCCGAGAGTATCGCACGGGGGGTTATATGCAACCCCCCGTACGATACTCGTCACGCCGCTTCCTTGGGCTGGAAATGCGCGAGAGTCAGGAGCCCCTGCCCGCCCTCGTACACGCAGCCGCACCACCGGCAGGCGAGCCGGGTCTCACCGGGCAGGCGACTGATCACGGCGCCGCACACGCCGGACTCGGTCATCGCCACGCACGTGCCGAGACGCTGCCGCCGGGGTGCCGGGTCGCCGACGATCGACCGTGCGGCACTCTCCAGGTCGCTGATCTCGCGCGCCAGGTCACCGACGGCCGGATAGTGGTCGACGATCCATTCCAGCTCCATCGCCAGCCAACGGCAGTCCGCGCCCAGCTCGGCCGCGGGCGGCGGCCCGTGGTGGGGCCACCGCTCACGCTGCACGTCCACGCGCCACAGGTGCACCACCTCGGCCGCGCGGCCCCAGTTGACCGCGTCGAGGACGTCCTCGTCGATTGGGGAGCGCGGTCCGGCCGCTCCCCGGGTGGCGACGATCTCGCCCCAGCCGGACCGGCGAGGCACCAGGCACTCGCCGACCTCCGCGTACAGCGTGGGCAGCTCGTTCAGGCGCGCGGCCAGCTGCTGCCGGTGCCTGCCGCACAGGTAGCTGCTGGCCGCGTCGCCGCACAGTTCGCAGGTCACAGTGCGCTCTGCTCCTTGGGCTCGTCGAGGGCCGCCACGGTGTCGCAGGGGTAGTCGCGAAGGAGCCCGAGACAGCGGACGCCGTTCCATCCGGAGCAGTGAGCGCAGATGACGAATCCTGCGCGATCCATGGGCCGGTGCAGGGTTCGTACGCGCTCGATGGCGGCCTCGGCGCGCTGCAGGTCGGGCACGACGAGCTGCACGTGCCGCTTGTTGCCCGCGGCGACGTGTTCGAGGGTCTCGACTCGGCGGTACAGCGCGTCCAGGGCGTCGTCGGTGATGCTGTCGGCGGTGTACCGCTTCCCCTTCATGCGGCCCGCTCCTTCCTCGCGCAGGTGGTTTCGTCGTGGTCGGCGCCTCTGGTCTCCCAGCCGCGCAGGCAGCAGGTCGCCGACAGCTCGTCCCAGCCCAGGGTGGCCTCGTCCTGGCGGGCGCGGATGCGGACGGCACGGGCGGCATGCACAGCGGCCGCGCGGCGGTCGTTGGCGGCGAGGAACTCGCGGGCGTGGGCGACCAGGAGGAGCAGGCCGGTGATGAACAGGCCGATGGCGTACCACCAGTCGTCTGACCGGGCGCTGGTGGCCGCGCAGTGACCGGTGAAGGCGGCGGCGGTGAGGTAGTGCCAGCGCAGGATGCGGGCGGACGGGGTCACAGGTACCTCCCGGCGAGAGCGACAGTGCGGATCGTGCGGGCGGGGAGGCCTTGGCCCCACAGGTCGGCGGCGAAGCGGTACGCGTGGTGCTGGCGGCGGGGGCGTAGCGTGCACTGGCAGGCGTCGGTCTCGGCGGTGGCGAGGATGAAGTGCCCGCGGCGACAGCGGCGGCGCATCATGCGGCGGCCTTCCCTTCGGCGCCGTGGGGGCAGTAGCCGACGCGGACGCGGGCCAGCAGGTGTTCGACGCCGAGGCGGCCGGCGGCACGCTCGTGGGCGCCGCAGGTACAGAGCCAGTCGGCGACGGCGGTGTGGTCGTGGCCGCGGACGGTGAGGCCGGCGGGGATGCCCTGGATGCGGGCAGGCTGGTCGCTCACGCCGCACCGCCCTCGTAGCTGTGGCCGGGGCACCAGACATCCGGCTGATCAGCCCAGGGGTGCGGCGAGTGGTAGTCGTCGTGCCCGCACTGGCGGGTGCTGGGCGTGGCGGACGGGTCGCAGAATGCGCAGTGGCACGGGCCGTCGGTGCAGTCCGGCGTCTGGCACTCCGTGACCGGGGCGGGCAGGGCTTGCTGCTCGCGGAGCAGGGTGGCGAACTGGTCGCCGCTCATGGTGACGAACCAGCGGCCGGGGTCGGTGGTGCCGCGGCGCTTGTGCCAGACGACGCCGAGGGTGGCGTGATCGTTGTCGCGCTCGAGCTCGGCTTCGCCGACCCAGGCGGGCAGTTGGTCGCGGGCGCAGTTCTTGACCTCGATGACGACGCCGGGCACACCGGCGATGTCGCCGCGGTCCTGGATACCGCCGAGGGTGCGGCGCTCGGCCTGGACGAACCCGGCCTCGCGCAGGAAGCGGACGACGGCGGTCTCGGCGGCGGTGCCCTTGGCTTTCGATCGGCTCACAGCAGGGTCTCCTGTACGGGTTGGGGCCGACAGCGGTGGTCGGCGATGACGGTGTGGGTGCAGCGGCCGGCGGCGATGTGCTCGGTGCCGCGCCAGCGGATGCGATCCCCGGTGTGCTCGCCACGGTCGAGGCACCAGGTGAGGCGTCCGTCCAGGCGGGCGAGGATTTCGGCGACCGGGTCGAGCGGGGTGGGGTCGGCGCGGACGTCTAGGGCGGCGACGCGGTCGGGGGTGCGGGCGGTGATGATGTCGGCGCCGCAGCGCGGGCAGGGACGGAGCTGCGCGTGCTCGGCGGCGGCCTGCGCGTGGTCGGCGGCGGTCGGCCTCGGCCGGCGGGCGGTCACCGCGGTTCCAAGGTGAGTGCCGTTGCGAGTGCCGTTGGAGTGCCGTTGGTTTCTGCTGTGACGGCACTGACGTGTGTGCAGGTCAGACCAGGTTTTGAAGATCGAAGTGCCGTTAGTGCCGTTGAAGGCGCATAAGAACCTCGACTCGTGTGCGCGCGTATGCGCGTGTGAGCTTGATATGGGAGTTCAACGGCACTAACGGCACTAGAACCCGTTGACCTGCGAAGACGCCCCGTCCGCAACGGCACTTCCAACGGCACTGCAACGGCACTCGCAACGGCACTCATCGCGATCACCAGGCCCTCGGCTCGTCGGTGTCGCCCTCGGCGAGCAGGCCGAGCCCGGCGTAGAAGTAGCGGCCGGACGATGGCTTGCGGGCGATGCCGCGTGCCTTCAATTCCCGGCCGAACGTGCGGGCGTCCATGGCCTGCTCGCCCTCGGAGTGGCACCACGCCTCGTAAGCGGCGCGGACGCGGCCGGTTTCGGTGCGCACGTGGGCGATGGGGCCGCGCACGCAGCAGTCTTCAAGGAAGCGGCCGATGTGGTCCTCTTCGGCCGCGTAGGCGGCAGTGGCCGTCTTCACGGAGTCCGGCTCACGCAGGCCGCGGGCGAAGTGGTCGACGGCGCCCTGGATGATCCAGGCGAGGATGCCGGGGCCCTCTTCGGCAACGAGGAGGTCGGCCAGGCCCTCGATCTCCTTGGTCTCGGGGACCTTGTACTGGAAAGGGATCAGGCGCAGGCGCCGCCAGAACGAGTCTCCGCCGGACTTCACTCGCGGCTGGTGGTTGCCCATGAGCCACAGGTGGTGGGTTGGCTCGAACTCGAAGAACGACTGATGCATGAACCGGGCGGTGAGGGTGTCGCCGCCGGTCAGTTCTTTCAGCTTTGCCTCGTCGAACCGGGCGTCAGGGTTGATCTCGGAGGCGACGACCAGGCGCAGGCCCTGCAGCCGGGCCAGTTCCTCGGAGTGCTCCTGTCGGCCAGCCATGAGGAATCCGGCCGGGGCGGGGGCGGCGTAGTCGCCGAGGAGGTGCCGCAGCACGTCCATGATTACGGACTTGCCGTTGCCGCCAGGGCCGTGCAGGAAGGGGAAGACGTGGGTGCCGGTGTCGGCAGACGCGGAGTATCCGGCGAGGCGCTGGACGAACGCGAGCATCTCGGGGTCGCCGCCGAACGTGTCGTCCAGGAACTGGCGCCAGCGTGGCGTCGGCATGAACGAGTCGGGGGCCAGGCTGGTGGATCGGGTGTGGAGCGCGGCGGGGTCGGGCGGCGCGGTGGTGCCGTCGGCCAGGGAGACGATGCCGCCGGGGGTGTTGAGGTGGCGGGGCGCGGCGTCGAGGGCGGTCATGGGGACCGACAGGCGCTGATCGGATTGGGCGAGCCCCACCATGGCGGTGATCTTGTTCCGGCTCAGGCTGCCGTTCTGGTGGCGCTTGGCAGCCTTCTGTAGGTCCTCGTCGAACACGGTCGGATCGAGGCCGCGGACGAGGGCGCGGGCGAACTCGATGGTTCGGCCAGCCTCGTCCCAGGCCCAGCGGTGGCCGTCCCAGGTGAGCCAGGCGCCGCGCTGCGGAACGTACCGGATATCACCCTGGTAGGTGTCGGCGAGCAGCAGGGCATTGCCGTCGTCAGTGAAAGTCTCGGGCCAGTTGATACCGCGGGCGTGAGCGGGCGGCTCGTTGATCTGGAGTGCGGCGGTGCCGTCGATGGGGACCGCCGGGGCGGGGACGACGGCGAGGTGCCGGGTGGGCTCGGGGCGTTGGCCGTAGCCGCGGCGGCGCAACTCCTTGGCGGCGGCACTGTGGTCGCCGCCGTGTTCGAGGAGCGCGTAGGCGCCGGGCTTGGTGTAGGGGCGTTCGGCGTCGAACTCTGTGCTGGTGGTGAAGACGTAGAGGCGGTCGCGGTCGGTGGCGTGGCCGGTGGTGGCGGATACGCCGACCGTCTTGCCGGGGCGCCGCCAGTAGGAGGTGTGGCCGTGGGTGATGAGCAGCTGCCAGCCGTGGGGCTTGAGGATGTCGGCCCATTGGGTGCGCTGCTCGAAGTCGTCGAGCGGGGACAGGCCACCCTCGGCGGGTGCGCTGCCGAAGAGGAACGCGGCCGCCTCGTCGGTCGGGGCCGCGGGAGCCGGGGGCTCCTCGGCCTGCGGTGTCTGGTCGAGCATGCGGGCGATGGTGAACAGGGCGTCGCGTTCGTCGGCGGTGATGGTGGCGATGGTGTCGGGTCCGCCGGCGAGGAGCTCCCAGGGGTGGCCGGTCTCGTGGACGGGGCCGTGGCTGGGGGCGGTGACGACGAATCCGCCTTCGCCGCGGGTCTCGATGAGGACCTGGTGGCGGGCGCCGGGCGTGGCCGCCAGCTCGGCGTCGGTGGACGGGCGGCGGGCCAGCCTGGTGTTGGCGAGGACGGGGCCGTCGGTGACGCGGTAGATGAGGTGGTAGCCGCCGGACGGGGTGCGCTCGCAGTAACCGCGCTTGATGGCGTCCCAGATGTCGCCGAGCCCGGACGCTTCGACGATCTCTCCGAAGGCTTCGTGGACCTTCTCCTCGATGGCGCGGCCTTCGAACTCCAGCATTTCCAGGCCGCCGCTGACGGCGCCGAGGATGATGCCGAGGCCGGGGTGCCCGCTGGCGAACCACGCGTGGAGGACCGATTCGTCGGCGCGCTCGGCCTGCGCCGCCTTCCACTGGCCGAGCGGTGCCTTGGTGCCGTTGGCGGCCGCGCGCACGACGCTTGCACCCGCCTTGTGCCAGGCGAGCGCTGCGGCGTGTGTGTCGTGCTGCGGCGTGCTCAACGTGCGTGCTCCTCGGTGGGAGGTGGGGGTGCGGGTGTGGCGGTGGTCCTCCCGCCGCCGCGGGAGTCGTCGCGGCGGCGGACGGCGCTGCGCGGTGGGTGGACTCAGAAGGGCACGTCAGAACTCGGCGGGCCGGGCTGTGGCGCGGGCGCGGCGGCCTGCTGGGCGAGTGCGGCGGTGGCCGGGTTCTGCTGCGCGGCCGCGTACTGCTGCGGGGTGAGGCCGGGCGGCGGCGTGGTGATCTCGCCGGTGGCCGTGTTGACCTGCTCGCCGGTCCCAAGGTGCGCGGCCGCCGCCGGGACGTATTGCGCGGCGTACTCCTTCGGGGCGTTGAACCGCGGGTTCTTCTTCTCGCCGTCGCGCACGTACTTCACGGTGAGCTGGCCGCCGACCTCCAGGCCGCGGGCGCCTGAGGCGCGGACGGCCTGCGCGACGGCGTTCTTCATCTGCCCCTTGACGTACAGGCGGCGGGTGCCGTCGTCGTCGGCTACGGCCGGGTCACGCTCGGTGGTGGCGAGGGTGACGACCATCTGCATCTGCGGCTTGCCGTCCTCCCAGAACTTCAGGTCGCCGGTGGTGTAGTCGCGCTGCTGCTCCACGGTGGGCGGGCTGGTGATCTGGCCGGTGAGGATGGCGCCGAGGGTCGGGAACTTCGCGCTGGGGACGCTGCCGCCCATGAGGAAGTCGTCGGCGGAAGGCACGGGCTGCTGGGGAGTGCTCATTGCTGGGTGCTCCTATGCGATGAGGGATTCGAAGCCGTGCCGCTGGTCGGCAGGCTGTGCGGTGCCCGGGCATCCGGCGGTGAAGTCGGTGGAGCCGGGCTTGGACCACGGGCAGAAGCGGCACTTCGCGGCCGTGCTCGTGGGGATTTGGGCCCACCAGGTGTGGGCGTAGTTGGACGCGGCGGCCTCGGGGCTGTCGAGGCGGGCGCGGATGGAGTCGAGGCGGGCGAGCGCATCGAGGGCGACCTGCCGGTCGTACGGCTCGGTCCACACGTGGACGCGCAGCTCGTGGTAGCGGCCGACGAAGCAGATCGCGACGCGCTGCGGGGTCTCGCCCGCGTTCTCCTGGCCGAGCCCGTACAGGTGGGCCTGGGTGCGGTACTGCGGACCGGGGCCCTTGCGCCGGTACTCATCCAGCGTGGTGTGGCCGACGAGCTTCCAGTCCCAGACGGTGCCGGTAGCCCGGTCGTACAGGTCGGAGGACCCGGCGATGACCAGGGCGTCGACCGCGTGGGGCCGGACGGTGACGCGTTCCTCGACCTTGTATCGCGGCCGTCCGTCGGGGAGTTGGGCCTGCCGCGTCGTGAACGACTCCTCCATCCACGTGTGGAAGCCGGTCCCGATGACGGAGGCGATGGGGTCGCCCTCGTCGCGGGCGACCGGCCAGTCGAGGAGCTTGTAGGCCAGGCGCCGTTCGCACGGGTCGCCGACCTCGGACGGGCCGATGCGCTTCTGCAGGGAGCGGGGCGAGTTGGCGGCGGCGTGCACGATGAGGTCGGCGATGCGGGCGGCCATCACTTCGCCGTCTGGGCTGCTGCCGGTGGTCTTCGCCACGGTGTGCCTTTCGGGTGGTGGGGTGGCCGGGCCCGCTCGGGGGTGGAGGCGGGCCCGGCCGGATCGGGGGCTACGCGGCGGTCTCCTGCCGGAGTTGGCCGCGCTCGCGGCGGGTGAGGCCGCCCCAGATGCCGGTGAGGCTGGGGTCGTTGAGCGCGTGGTCGAGGCAGGCGGTGCGGACGGGGCAGGCAGCGCAGATGCGCTTGGCCGTGTGGACGGGGCGGCCGACGGTGGGGTGCCAGAGGTCGGGGTCGACCTGGGCGCACAGCGCGTCGTTCGCCCAGGTGCCGGGGCGGGGCCCGGCGGCCGGGGCCGTGGCCCCAGCGCGCGCGGTCGTCGTCATTCGTCGGCCTCCTCGTCGTACTCGGAGGCGACCGTGATGCGGGTGACCGTGTACTCCGTGATGTCCTCGGCGCCGTTCTTGCCGACGACCAGCTCGTAGGGGTCGTCCGGCTCGGACTCATCCCCGAGCCAGTCGAAGACGTGGCCCGTCTCGTACTGCGGGTTGTGGTTGATCGCGTTGGCCTCGCAGTGCATCCGCGCGGCTTCCGCGTTGGTGTACGTGCCGAGCGGTGCCATTCCCCACGCGGCCCGGTAGACGTAGGCGGCGGCAGGTTCCGTCTCCAGCTGCACGGCGGACACGGCCGTGTCCTGCGCGGCGGCGAGGGCGAGCGTCGCGTACACCTGCGCCTCAGCGGCCAGGGCCGCACCGGCCACCGCGTTGCCGCCGTCGCCGTAGGTGAAGTGGTGAGCCATGGTGACGAGGCGTACGGCCTCCCGGGCATGCTGCTCGGCGTTCATGAGCGGCCGCCCTTCCGGCTGTTGAGGGTGTAGAAGCGGCGGCCCTTCATGTCGTGCTCGACGAGGTGGCCCATCGCGTGGAGCGTGTGCAGGTCCCGGCGGGCGGTGCCGCGCTGCGGGGCGTCGAAGCCGGGGCTGCGGTACAGCTCCTGGACGCGGCCGGTGGTCCATTCGCCGCGATGGGCACGGATCGCGTCGAGCAGCTGCGCGGTACGGCCGGTCGGCCCGTTGGCCGACTCGACGGCCTTGGAGGTGAGCGCGTAGGCGATCGGGTCCTCGTCGGCGGGGCGGGTGGTCGCGTGCTCGGCGGTCAGATCGTCGACCTGCGCCCGCAGCCACCGCAGTTCGGCGGCGGTGTCGGGGCTCATGAGGAGTCCGGCGGAGTCGAGTGCGGTGGCGATGCCGGCAGGGACGCGGCCCTGCTGGATGGCGGCGAGGATGACCCCGGCGGCCGCGTTGATAGCACGGGCGTTCACGCGGCACCACCCTCGGCGGGGAAGAGCGCCAGGCCGTGGGAGGCGGCCCAAGTGCGGGCCTGCTCCTCCTGCCTGCGGGCGTAGTGGGCGTCGAAGTCGACGTAGCCGTACACGTGGTACGTGATGGGGCCGAACCGCAGGTCGGTGTGCGCGTCGCCCTGCTCGTTGTACTCGGTGACCAGGCCGTGCGCGGCGGCGAATGCCTCGACTGCGGCGTTCGCCATCAGCGGGTACACGAGCCGCTCGTGGCTGCGGCACGGCGCGCTCGGCGTGGTCTCCAGGAAGTCGGCGAAGGCTCGGAGTCCGGCGATGAACTCGCCGCGGGGATCGGTACTCTCGTTGGTCACGGTGACCTCTGCTTTCTTTGGTGTGTGGAGGCGCCGGTCGGGGGTCGCTCGGGCCTGCAAGCGGAGCGGCCCTCTGGCGCGTCCAGGGGCGGGTCAAGCGGCGGGGGCCGCCTCGTCCTCGCGGATGCCGAGGAAGTCGAGGAGGTCGCTGCGGCGCACGCGGATCGCGTGGCCCAGGCGGAGCACTTCCAGGGGGAAGTCGCCGCCCCGGATGAGCGCGTAGCCCAGCTCCTGCGACACGTTCATCGCAGCGAAGGCCTGCTTCGCCGACGGCATCGCGGGGAGCGCAAGGACCTCGGCGGGGGTGAAGGCCCGCGTCCGTGTCGTCATACGGCCACCGCCAGTCGCCCGGCGTTCAGAGCGGCATGGCGGCCCGCGCGCTCGCAGGGGATGAAGAGGACCAGCAGGTCGACGCCGATTACGGAGACGATGCGCTTGGCCTTGTCCTCGGGGAGCCTCTGCTGTTCCCCGGTGAGCAGCGAGCCGACGGTGCCAACGGAGACGTCGGCAGCGGCGGCCAGCTCGCGCACCGTGACGCGGTTTCCGGTGCCCGTGCGCTGCATGAGGGTGCGCAGCAGGGCGCCGCTCACCAGCCGGTACATGGGCGTAGATGTGCTCACGTTCACCTCGCGAAATGGTTCATTTAGCGATCTGAATGCGATGAGCATTGCACTACCTGAACGACCTGTCCAGCTTTCTGAACGAGGGGCGCGTAAAAGGCTGGCGAAAAGCGCCCGTGCGACCTGGCGCACACGGGGTGTGTACTGAACAATCCGTTCAGCTAGTTAAATAATTAGGGTTGCCTGACCAGCACCCCCCGGTTCGCTGGTCGCGCCCAGTCACTGAACGCCCACCAGTCGACCCAGTCCCAGGAGTGGCAGGATGACCCCCATGGCCGCACAGGACACGCCCCCCGCTGACGAACAGCGCACCCAGTTCCGCGACCTAGTCAAAGAGCTGCGTCGGCAGACCGGGCTATCCCTCGTCCGATTCGCAGAGAAGGCCGTTGACCCCGTGACGGGCGTCGCCTTGAAGTACGGATGGATCCACAGGCTGGAGTCGGGCGAGCCGGTCAAGCCGCCCCAGCTGCCGGAGCTCCGGGCGCTGGCGGCTGCCGGCGGATGCGACCTTGAGATTTTGCAGGACGCCGCCGGGCAGCAGTTCCACGGAGTGGACCCGGTCTACAGCCAGTCAGGTGAGGCGAGGGCGTTCGTCAGGAAGACGGAGAAGATGACTCCCCGGCAGCGGGAGCAGCTGCAAGCGTTCCTCGACACGATCGTGCCCGCTGACGGCGAATGAATATGCCAGCGGGAGATGTCGCCCCAAAGGATTACGCTCCGTAACAAAGCTGTACCGCTAGTAGTGCTCAGTGACGGATGATGCGAGCATGAACGTCTGCTCCGTGGATCTTTGCGGAGCGGGCGTGCACGTACTTGTTCGAACATCTGAGCGAGGAGTGGGGGAGATATGACGCGTCGGCCCGCGAAAGCGTGGTGGGAGTTCAGTGACGCCCTCCCGGACGGAGAGGTCCTCCTGCCGGTCCAGACCGATCAGGGCCTGATCATGGTGGTACGTCCCGGGCACATGTCGGAAGAGCTCCTGGTAGAGCTCAACAAGGTGCTGGAACACCTCATCGGTACCGGTCTCTGGAATCCCGGCGAGGACGGAGGGCACGACCATGGCGGAGGGGACGACGATGACGCCACCTGAGGGCCGCGGCGAGTTAGCCCTCGTAGTGAGAACCCGGCTCATGTCCCAGGACGTAGTCGCAGCAGTGGGCCTGCTCGCCGCTGGTGACACAGGGAAGCAGATCAAGGAGTAGCTCATGCCGTCGTCGCGTCGGGCCGGAGGCATCAAGAAGCGCTGTGAGTGCCGCGACGCGGACGGCAAACTGCTGGGCACCAAGTGCCCGCAGCTTAAGAAGAAAAGTCATGGCGCGATCGCGTTGCGCCAAGAACTCCCACTCGACGCCGACGGCAAGCGCCGGCCATTCCGCAGGACCGGCTACGCCACTGTCACGGACGCCCAGGCCGACCTCTCCCGGCTCCAAGCGATCCTCGATCTGCCAGGCGACGACCTTGAAGAACAGCGCCGCGTCGGCGACATGCTCGCCGACGTCATGAAGCGACGCGCTCCGATCCCGGCGACGGCCGAAGTCTCTCGGCGTCTCGGGGTCGGCGTGCCGCTGGACGGTGCGATGACCGTGGGGGAGTGGCTGGATACCTGGATCGAGTCGAAGAAGACGAAGACGACTACCACGAACGGCTACCGCTCCCACATCCGCGTCCACCTCAAGCCGGGCGTCGGGCACTACCGGATAGATCGCTTCAACGTCGGCCATGTGCAGGAGTTCTTCGACGGCATTGACGCGACCAACGAGGTCATTGCCGCAGAGAACCAGGCCCGCCGAGAGCAGGAGGCGCGGTGCAAGTGGGGGAAGAGCTCCCGGCCGCCGGCCGCAGAGTCGGCGCGACTGGCGGTTGAGCGCGAGAAGCTCGCCGCGATGCCGCCCTACCGCAACATCACGGGCCCGGCGACCAAGCAGCGGATCCGCGCCACGCTGCGCACCGCGCTGAACGCGGCGATCAAGCGGCAGCTCATCACCTTCAACCCGGCCGCCCATGTCGAACTCGCCTCCGGGAAGCGGCCCAAGGCGGTGCTGTGGTCTGACCAGCACGTCGAGTACTGGCGCCGGACGGGCGAGAAGCCGTCGGCTGTCATGGTGTGGACGCCCCCGCAGATCGGCGCCTTCCTCGATGCGGCCGAGTCGTCGAGGCTGTACGCGTTCTTCCACCTGATCGCATTCCGGGGCCTGCGCCGCGGGGAGGGCGTCGGGCAGGACTGGGTGAACGTCGACCTCGACAACCAGGCCATCACCATCGCCAAGGAGATCATCGTTGACGGCTGGACGCCGTTCGAGGATGACCCCAAGACGGACGGGTCGGCGGCCACGATCGGCCTGGACACGGTGAACGTGGCCGTTCTGCGGGCGCACCGGATCCGGCAGGCGGTGGAACGCAAGGCATGGAACGTGCACGCCGCCGAGGAGCGCGCGAAGGACAAGGACGTCGCGGACTGGACGGACACGGGCAAGGTGTTCGTCGACGTCGACGGGAACTGGCTGCACCCCGAGAAGGTGTCGGACGAGTTCCGTCGGATCTGCCGGCAGGCAGATCTCCCTCCGGTCAACCTCCGGGATCTGCGGCACTGTGCGGCGACGCTCATCCATGCGGGCGGCGGCGACCTTCACGCCATCAAGGAGACGCTGCGCCACTCCACGATCAAGCTGGCAAGCGATACGTATACGTCGCTCCTCAAGGAGGTCGACCTGGAGATCGCAGAGAAGGCGGCGGCTCTGGTGCCGCGGGCGCGGAAGCCGCTCGATGAGGCTGCCCAGACGGAGGCGTGAGCGGTATTCTGGACCTGGTGCTGAAAGGGCTTCTGACCTGCGGGTCGGGGGCTCTTTTTGCTGGCCCCTTGCTGGCCCGAAGGACATGCACCAGTGCCCTACGGGACACAACTGGACACGACGACTGGGCAACTTGAGTGGAACTGAAATCCCGTTGACCTGGTCATTAGCCGATCCGGCACAACGCGAGGCAACTTAACGCAACGAAACCTTACGGGACTCCCGCAGACTCATAATCCGTCGGCCGTGGGTTCGAGTCCCACCCGCCCCACC
>NZ_JBSFTT010000050.1:0-39827 GCF_053591415.1 Streptomyces sp. NPDC003032
CTGGGAGCGACGCGACGACATCCATGAAGCCTTCCTCGGCCTCGCCGTCTGCCTGATCACCCACCGCCACGTCCAACGGCTTTGTTAGCACCTTTTAGGCAGACCCTATGTAGTCGGGCCTGGGGATGACATGTCGTGTGCTGTTGTTCAGGCCAGGGCAGATGACCTTGACGACGGCGAAGTCGTCGCTGGAGCTGAGATCGACCGTCATCGGTTCGTGGCCAGTCGCTTCGGCGACAGCGCGGGAAGCCCAGGCCAGCTCGTCTTGGATGTTGTCGAAGGACTGCCCGTACCCGGTCAGCGCTTGGGGGTAGGTGCAGGCCCGGGGGTCAACGGCGGGTCGCCGGGTGGCGCCTCGAAGGACGTGGGAGTAGGTGGCTACCAAGTCGTCCCGACTGCCGTTGATGAGGGTCAGACGGCTTTGGACCGCTTCGGTGATGGCCCGTGAGAGCGCCACACTGGCCGAGGAATGTACCCCGGAGCCGGCCGTCAGCAGAGCGAAGTCCTCGCTCCACACGAAGGCGGCGAAGCACGGGATGCCCCACTGATTGGGTACCGCGGCCACGTCGAGGAAGACTTGCTGGCTGAGGATCTTTTCGATCAGCGGCTTGCACGCCGGGTCGTCGATGCTCTCCACCCGGATATTGCGTCGCACATCGCCGGGCGCGGCGGTCGACTGGCTGAGCGCGTCGCGTTCCATCACCTCGTAGAGGGCGTGCAAGGCCGCCTCCGCGAACGAGTTGCCCGAGGCCAGGCCGTTGCTGGAGACGAGTAGGCCGCGTGGATGCCAGCTCTGGCCAGCGAAGCTGGTCAGCTGCACGCAGTCCAGGGGCGCGGGGAGCGGCTTTCCGGTGACCATGCCGGTGGCGCTGACCCAGTCCAGTGGGCTGCCCTCATGCAGGAGGCTGCCCTCGTGCTGCTCCAGGTCCTCCAGACGGTAGGGGAGTTGGAGGGCGGCGGCGGGGGTGGCCTGGTGGGTGGGGGAGGGGCAGGCGAACTCTGCGTGCCACATCTCCACGGACTCCATCACGGCCGAGATCTTGGCGAGCAGGAGTGTGTGGCCTTTGCCCTGGGAGACCGACAGGGTACGTGAGAGGGGCCGGTAGGCCACCGCGACCGGGATGCCGATGATGTCCAGGCCGGTCACGTCGGCGACCCGGCTGATGCCGAACTCCGGCAGCCGGCCGCTGATCATCTGCCAGGTTTCCTGTGGGCTGCGCACCCGGTGGGTGCCCAGGGTGTACACCTTGCGGTCGGTAGCGGGGGCTGCGGTGGGGGAGGAGGTCACGTCACGCTCCGTTTTGACGTCGGTCGTAGTAGTCCTTGAGGAAGAAGGGGCGAAGTGCCTCTGTTGCTTCTGCGGTGGAGGCACATCCCCGTTCCCGGGCGGATACATCGATATCGGCATCGGCCAGAAGGCCCCAGATGAGGCGCAGATGCCTTTCCAGGACGCTCTTCTTGAGGTGGTCGATGTGCTTGCTGAAAGAAGACGCGGCCACCTGGTCGTTAATGTGCAGGCTTGAGGAGATCAATGAACGGTTGTGCTCGGCTTGTGGAAGCAGCCAGCGTGCGGCCGGACCGTCGCTGAGATCGGCGGTTAGCCGTGAAGAGCGGATCAGAACGGTGAGCAACTTCTCCGGCTTTGACAGCTGTTCCTGCTCGTTTTCGGTCAGCCAGTGCCGCAGCTGGCCGTCGGCGACGGACGCGCAGCTGAGCTCCAGGCCGTGGGCAGCGGACAGGGCTTGCTCCTCCAGCTGCGCCACCGGAGCATCGGCGGGCAGGCCGGTCATGGCAGACAGGACGTAGCGCCGCCAGCGCTGCGGCTGGTCGGGCCCGAACAGCCTTTGGTAGTCGAGCTGTTGGGAAGCGCTGACGAACCGTCCGTCATGCATATCGCCGGTGAATTCGCGATTCCACTTGCGCAGGTAGGTCGTGCGCCATCCGGTGGGCCAGTCCTCGGCCTGGTTGCCGTGCGGCGCCGAGGTGCCTTCGGCCAGGGCGCGGGCATAGCGCAGCCCGGTGCACGCGTCCAGGTACTTCAGATTCGCATCAGTCCCGTGCTCCCGGTGAAAGCCAAGGATCCGGTCGGCGGCCTCGCTCAGGGCGGGGTCCTGCTGCTCGCAGGCCTGGAGCACCGCACGCCAGGAGCGACGCGGATAGTGCAGGGACCGGGCGGTAGCTCTCCCGGAAACCTTCGATGGCAGCAGCGGAAGCGGCACACCCCCCGGGAGGCTTTCGAGGGTATCTGCTTGGGATCTCCGCAATCACACAATTTCCATGATTTGGAACGTAGTTGACCTGTACTCCGCGAAGAACCGACCTGCTGGCGAACAGCCCCTAGGACCTGTCCGGGCGATCTCCGATGGGTGCGGCTCCTTTCGGGGGATGACTGAGCTGGGAAGACGCTGATCGGCAGTGCCGGGGCGGGGGCTTGCTTCTACCGTGATGGAGTGGAGGTGGGGCGCCGTGGTGTCTTTGCCGGAGGGGCTTGAGGCGCGGGAGGCCGTGGCCCGGCGGCGTGTCGATGAACTGCAGGCCGACGCCGCGGAGTTGTCGCTCAGGCTGGAGAAGGCTCGAGAGGACCTTTCGCGGTTTGAGATCACGCGGGAGACCGTCACACAGGTGCTGGCTGAGCTGTCGGCTGCGGAGATGGACGTCGAGGCGGACGTGTCGGCGGGGCCTGAGCACGAGTCGCAGCCGCATGGGGTGGGGGTGATGATGGTTCCGCCGTGGCGGGAGGGCTTGGTGACATCGGTGCTGCCGGATGTGTACCGGGACATCATGGAGGTCCTCGCCGACGCGCCGGGCCCGTTGCAGGCCAAGCAGATCGTGCCGCGGATCGGTCTGCCGGCGACGGCCGGGAACATCGAGGGCACGCGAGCGAAGCTCAAGCGCCTGGTGGAGCGGGGGTGGCTGGTCGAGGACGCGCCGGGACGGTTCGGCCTCGACCGTCGCGATCCGGGCACCGACCCCTCAGTGACCAAGGGGCTCTTCTCCGTAGATTC
Organism: Streptomyces sp. NPDC003032; assembly: GCF_053591415.1. Lineage (NCBI taxonomy): Bacteria > Bacillati > Actinomycetota > Actinomycetes > Kitasatosporales > Streptomycetaceae > Streptomyces > Streptomyces sp. NPDC003032. The sequence continues at coordinate 3,006 of NZ_JBSFTT010000050.1, forward strand.
GTAGGTGCCAACCAAAACGAATCACTCCCGAAGAAGAGCCCTCGATGAAACCGTACGACGCCTTACCCGAGCCTGATCCGTATGCCACCTCCCGCGATGCCTTCGAACGCCTCATCTCGACGCTGGCCGACGGTCCGGCAGCGAACATGTCCCACGATGAGCTGGAATCCCGGCTCGAACAGTTGGGACGCGAACTGCTGCGGCAGCTGATGCAGAACCACCTCGATCAGCGAGCCAGGAAGGAAGAGACCACGCTGCCGACAGATGCAGCACAACCGCCGGTAGTCGGTCCGGAAGGACAGCTGCGGACTTGGCGGGAGCGGGGCCATCGCCGCCTGCTGACCTGTGTGTTCGGGCCGGTTCAGGTGACCCGGATTGCCCACCGTGGCGGGGGTGTTACCAACGTGCACCCGGCGGACGAAGCATTGTCGCTGCCCGCCGGACGGCACTCACGAGAACTGGCCCGGCTTGCGGTGCTGGAAGCCGTGCGAGGCTCGTTCGACCAGGCTGGTGCCGCGATTGAGGAGAGGTGCGGAAGAGTGCTGGGCAAGCGCCGCCTCGAAGAACTGGTCGTCGCCGCCGCGGTCGATATCGCCGCCTACTACACGGCGAAGATTCCCACGCCGTGCACCCGCGAGATGCCGCTGGTCATCCAGGTCGACGGGAAGGGGGTGGTCATGCGGCCCGAGGCCCTGCGCGAGGCCACTCGCCGGGCCGCGGCCAAGAGCGCAGCGGGCGGGCGGCGCGGCCACCTGGCCCCGGGCGAGAAGCCCAACCGCAAGCGGATGGCGACGGTCGCCTGCGTCTTCGACACCGTCCCTGCCCCGATCCGGCCGCACGACATCATCCATCCGCCCGGCGGCCGCAGCCCCACCCGGTCGCCTCGCCCGGGGCCGAAAGCGGAGCGGAAATGGTGCACCGCCTCGGTGATCCGCCGACCGGACCAGGTGATCGCCGATGCATTCTCCCAGGCCGCATCCCGCGACCCACACCACCTGCGGACGTGGATCGTGCTCGTCGACGGCGCCCGCCATCAACTCGACCTGATCCAGGCTGAAGCCGCCCGCCGCCACATCCGCCCGACCATCCTGCTCGACTTCGTGCACGTCGCCGAGTACTGCTGGACCGCCGGGCACGCCTTCCATCCAGTCGGCAGCCGCGAGGCCGAGACCTGGGCCGCGGACAAACTCACCGCGATCCTCGCCGGGTACGCCGACCGCGCCGCTGCCGAGATGACCGCCCAAGCCACGGACGAACACCTGCCCGCCGCCCGCCGCGACGCCGTAACCGCCTGCATCCGCTACCTCACCGGCCACCTCGACCAACTCCGCTACGACACCGCCCTGAAGAACGGCTGGCCGATCGCCACCGGCGCCGTCGAAGGAGCCTGCCGCCATGTGATCGCCGATCGCCTCGACATCACCGGAGCCCGCTGGGGTCTCGACGGCGCCGAAGCCGTCCTCCAACTCCGCGCACTGATCACCAACGGCGACTTCGAGGACTACTGGACCTTCCACACGGCCCGCGAACACCGACGCCTCTATCCAAGCCCCGACCAGCAGCACTACAGCCTCACCGCTTGACCTCGACCATCACTTCAGAGGAACCACACCCATCGCCATCCTTGGTCTTCAGGCGGCTGCGAGGGTGGCCGGGACTGTCTTGGTCTGGCGGCGGGGACGGCCAGGCGGCGCGACATGAGGGTCGTATGGCCCCGTGCCCTGAACAGCCCCGGCCGTACATGTCCCTCGGCCGAGGCGTGGACGGCGTCCGCAGCAGTCAAGGATGGACCGAGGTGGGGGGAAGCGGCTCGCAGCGGTTCGGTCGGGACGCACTGGGGGTTGGCTCCAAGAAGGACATGAGGGTGTCGGTGAGTTCCGCGGGGCTTTCCTCTTGGACATGGTGCCCCACGTCCAATTCTTGCGCGTGGACTTCGTCAGTCCACTCGTGCCAGGGCGCAGCAGGGTCGCCGTAGAGGTCGGGCAGATCGTCGTGTCTGCCCCATGCCACGAGGACGGGACAGCTGAGTTTCCTGCCCGCCGTCTTGTCCGCCTCGTCGTGGCGTCGGTCGATGGTCAGTCCGGCTCGGTAGTCCTCGCACATCGCGTGCACGACCTTGGGGTCGCGCCGGGCGGCGCGGTAGTCCTCGAACACCTCGGCCGCGCAGTGATCGGGGCGCCCCCCGTACCAGGTGTCCGGAGCGCGGTTGATGAACTCCTCCGCCGGCTTCTCGGTCTGGCCGAGGAAGAACCAGTGCCACCACTTGCGGGCGAACCGCTCGTCGGCCCGGCGCAAGGCCTCCGCGGCCGGTGGGCCGCCGATGTTCACCAGGCGGCTGACCGTTTCGGGGTGATCGAGCGCCAGGCGGAAGCCGACGAGTGCGCCGCGGTCGTGCCCCACTACCGCGAAACGGCGGTGTCCCAGCCTCTTCATGAGCGCCGCGATGTCACCCGCCATGGCCTTCTTCGACATCTGGGCGTGCTCGGGCAGGTCCGCCGGCGCGCTCGAGCCGCCGTATCCCCTCAGGTCCGGGCAGACGACGGTGAACCGGTCGGCGAGCGCGACCGCCACCTTGTGCCACGTCGCATGGGTGCAGGGGTGACCGTGCAGAAGGACCACGGCGGGCCCGGCCCCTCCATGGCGAACCCGCAGGACGACGGGTCCGACATCGATGTGATCCAGCCTGAAACCCTCGAACATGAGTGATCCCTCTCCCTTGCCCCGGTAGGCCGGTCCCGTGTACCCGCAGCTATAGGGTCAATGCATGACGCAGTTACCTGGCATGGTCTTCCACGACCACATGTTCACGGTTCCTCTAGTCCACGGCCGCCCCGACTCACCGACGATCGAGGTTTTCGCTCGTGAGGTCGTGGACGTGCAGCGCCGGGGCGACGAACTGCCCTGGTTGTGCTTTCTCAATGGCGGACCCGGAAGTAAAGCGCCGAGACCGCCCATGCCGAGCTGGCTGGGGACGGCTCTGCGGACCCACCGCGTCGTGCTGCTGGACCAGCGCGGCACCGGACGCAGCACCCCGGTCTCCGCCTCCACCGCCTCCGGCCGTTCGGATGGCGAACTCGCCGCATACTTGGAGCACTTCCGCGCTGACAGCATCGTCGCGGACGCGGAAGTGGTCCGCCGTCGGCTCACGCGAGGCCGTCCGTGGACGATCCTCGGACAGAGCTACGGGGGGTTCGTCGGCCTCACCTACCTCTCGTACGCCCCGGAAGGCCTGGCCGGCTGTCTGGTGACCGGGGGACTGCCCGCGCTGACGGCGGACGCGACGGAGACCTACAGCCGGTTGTACTCACGTGTCGCCGCCAAGAACGCGGCCTATTACCGGCGTTACCCGGAGGACGTGGAACGGGTCCGTCGCATGGCGGAACACCTGGCCGCCCAGGATGTGAGGCTGCCCGACGGGGACCGGCTCACGGTCGCCCGGTTCCGCCATCTGGGCAAGACGCTCGGTACCAGCGGCGGGTTCGAGCGGGTGCACTGGCTGCTGGAGGACGCCTGGGACGGGGCGGAACTGTCCGAGCCGTTCCGCTACCTGGCCATGTCCGCGACCGCCGCCGTCGGCACCCCGTTCTTCGCGCTGCAGGAGTACATCTACGGGCGTCCCGGCGAGGCCACCGGTTGGGCGGCCGAGCGGGTCATGGCCGTACGCGCCGATTTCGCCCCCGACGCCGTTCCGCTGCTTTTCACGGGGGAGATGATGTACCCGTGGATGTTCAGGGACATCCGGGCGCTGCGGCCGTTCGCCGGTGCGGCCGACCTGCTGGCCGCACGGACCGACTGGCCGGCCCTGTACGACCCCTGCCAGTTGGCGCGCAACGCTGTCCCGGTGGTCGCCGCTGTGTACTTGGACGACATGCACGTGGACGCCGATCTGCAACTGGACACCGCAACCCGGGTCGCCAACGTGCGCACCTGGGTCACTAACGAGTACGAGCACGACGGCCTGAGCGCCTCCGGCGGCGCGGTGCTGGAGCGACTGCTCGAGATGGTGGAAGGGCGGCGCTGAGTCGTCAGCGCGTCGGCCGGGGAGCGTATGGCTGTCGCGTCGGCGGCGAGGCACCGGCTGAAGGAAGGTCCGCCAGGAGATCGTCCAGGCACACCTCGCGTGCCTGGACGAGTCCCGGGCAAGCCCACGTCAGATCCGTACGCGGCGGCCGTCGGTCGTCGTAGGGGAACAAGACATCAAGGCCTCCTCGTTCGCCCACCGCGATGACCGGATGGTCGTGCAGGAATTCGCGTACCTGGGGAGTGTCCCGCCGGGGCACCAGCACGAGGCGCTTGTCGTGGAAGTGGTTGTCGGGGACGACGATCCGTGGACGGAACCTGCGCTTGAAAGCGAAGAGTCCTTCACTGACAAACGGCCGTGACCCGGACAGCTCCGCATGCCCGATGCCCTGCGCGACCGCCCATTCGAGCACGAGGTGGTACAGCATCATCTGAGCGCCGGCCCGGTAGTACTGCGGGTCCCCGTCGCGCACCCCTGCGAGGCGGAGGACCAGGGTGTCGCCGTCCAGCTTGCACAGCACACCGGCCACCCGTTCCCCGCCACGGCAGAGAAAGAACAGCATTCCCCGCCGGAAGAGCGCGTGCTCGGCCACGGCCCGTCGCTCACTGCGCACCCACCCGTGGTGGCGTCTGGCCATCGTCGGCACATGCATGGAGTCGAAGAAGTCGTCGAAGTCGGCCGCACTGGACGCCCCTTCGAGCTGCCAGCCGTGTCGGCGCAGTCCCCTGCGGAGGTTCTCGCGGTCCTTCTTGCCAAAGCGCCGCATGTTCTCCTCGGGCGTCGATGCCAGGTCGACCAGGTAGTGGATGCGCAGGGGCGCCACCACATGGCGGCCCAAGTTCAGCCGGGGAATCTCGTTCGCGTACAGGCCCAGCAGGAGCAGGTCCCCACGGCCGGGGCCGCGAGCCCATCTCAAGAGGTCAACACGTCGTCCGCCGTGCCGTTCCACGCCGGTGACCCCAGGACCTTCCGGATCGGTTGCCGACTGGTGCCGCCAGAGCTCCATCGGCGCCAGCGCGTGGGCCAGTCCGTCGGAGACGCCGCCGTAGCTGAGCGTCGGGCCGGCGGCGTCGGAACGGCTGTCCCAGCCGACGCGCGCTCCAGGGAGAGTGTCGTACGCCCGCCGGGAGAGCCGGGCGAGCGGTGTCGTCGCGTTGCCCCACCAGTAGGAGAGCCTGGCGGGGACGCTCATGTCGCTGAGCCCACCTGTCACCGCGGTCACCTTACTTTGACGCCGAACCGCTCCATCCACGCGTTGGTCTCCACCACGGGGATGAGCATGTGCGCGGCACTGATGAAGGTCATGGTGCCGTCTGCCGCCGACGTGAAGCGCCGCAGCCGATCCTGGTCCATCAGCGGGTGCAGCGGGGCTGCAGGGTTGTCCGCGATCTCCTTGAGGGCGTCCATGGTCTGCTGGGCGTAGACGGGATCGTGCGTTCCCGGGTAGCCGCTTTTAGGACGGTCAAGCACGACCTGTGGCACCATATCCGCGACTGCCGCCTTGAGCAGATACTTCCAGCCCGGCGGTCGGGACTTCTCGCTCCACGGCACGTTCCACACGTACTGCAGCAGCTTGTGGTCGGTGTAGGGGGAGGGGGCGCTCAGGCCCGCCGCCGCGCTCATGCGCTCACCGCGCTCCTGGTTGACCGCGGTAGGGCCCTGCAGGCTGAGGAACAGCGCCTCCCGCATGCGAGCCTCCTCGGGCGAGTCGCCGGGCAGGCGCGGGACCTTCGCCAAGAGGGCGTGGTAGCGCTCCTGCTCCATCCGCTCCGGCTGGGCGTTCTCGATGAACTCCCGGCTCAGGCCGGCCCATACGCGGGGGGCGTTGCCGAGCCATGGGAAGGTGTCCGCGGCCAGGACCTCGGGGTCGTGGAACCAGGGGTAGCCGCCGAAGATCTCGTCGGCGAACGAGCCTGTGAGGACGGTCGCGCACTCCTGCCGGATCGTCTTGGCCATGACCAGGAACGAGGTGTCGAACTGCCCCCAGCCGGGCATACCGCGTGCTTCGCGCGCCTCCTGCCCGGCCGCAGTGAGCTGGGCCGTGGACAGGACGATCGCCTGATGATCGGTGCCCAGCTCCTTCGCGACCCGCCTGGCGTAGGGCCCGTCGGGTTCCGGACGCAGGGCGGACGGCTTGAAGTTCGTGGTGTCCGTGTCGAACTCGAGGGAGTAGGTCCGCAGCCGGCCGGCGTCGCCACCGCGCTCCCGCAGGGTCGAGACGTACGCGGCGACCGCTGTGGAGTCCAGCCCCCCCGACATCAGGACACCCAGTTCGGGGTCGACCGCAAGGTATGCGGCGACTGTCTCGCCGAGCAGTTCCCGCACCCGCGCCACGGTGCGCTCGTGCCCGTCGGTGTGCGGGCCGCTCTCGAGCCGCCAGTAGCAGGTCTGCGTGCTGTGGCCTTCCTTGAAGGTCATCGTGTGTCCCGGCGGAACCTCGCACAGCCCGGAGACCGGCGTCTCCCCGGGCATGACCAACCTGGGGTTGAGGGCGAGCAGAAGGCCCTGCGGGGTCATCCACGGCTCGGTCGCGGGGTGCGTCAGTACCCGTCCGGCCCGAGTGGAGAAGGCGATGCCACCGTCATACGAGTGGAAGTAGAGCGGTTTGACGCCCATCCGGTCCCGTATCAGGTGCAGGGTGCGGTCCTGGTCCCGCACGGCGATGGCGAAGCTTCCCTCCAGGTGCTCGGGGAAGTGGATGCCCCATTCGAGGAAGGCCGCGGCCACCAGGTCGGCCCAGCCCTCTCCCGTCGTCTCGTGGCCGCGGGCGCGCAGGGTGGAACGCAGCTCGGAGGCGTTCACGAGGGTGCCGACGCCGACGACCGCGAGGTCCCCGGCTCCGTGACGGCGGACGTGTGTCCGTGTGCGGTCCGGGCCGCCGCCCGTGCCGTCGCCGAACGTCAGCCGCTCGCCGGGCCCTTCGAGTACGTTGCCCGGAGCGGCCCACACGGTTCCTTCCGTGCCGGTCGGCCGCAGGGTGTCGACTGGCGCCGGGTCGTTCGTGAACCATCCTGAAAACTCCAGCATTGTCACCTCTCAGTGGTTGCTTCGGCACCTGCGGAGCGGTGCCGTGTCGTAGCCGACCGTGGACCGCTGCGGGTACCGGCAGCGTGCGTGTGCAGCAGGTCGTCCAGATCCACGACGCGCTCGGCCGCCACCCCGGGCAGGCCCACCTTGACGTCATCGCGGCAGGGACGCCGGGCGTCGTGAAACCAGGTCGCCACGAATCCGCCGTTCGGCTCGTCGAGGGTCAACAGGGGCGCGCCCACGAGGAAGTCGCGGACGATGTCGCGGTCGCGGAGGACATGGATACGGATGCGCTGGGCCTTGTAACGGTTCGGGGGCAGTACGACCTGCGGGTGAAGGCGCCGCTTCCACTGGAAGAGGCCCTTGGCGGTCCACGCCTGGGTCGCGAACAGGTCCAGCCGGCTCACCCCCCGCTGCCGGCACCAGTCGGACAGCAGGTGATACAGCGCTTTGAAAGCTCCGCTGTCGTAGTGGCGTTGCTCGCCGCCGGGCACTCCCAGCAGACGTGTCGTCACGGTCGAGCTCAAGCGGTCGTACGTGCACAGGGCACCGGCCACGTCCTGGTCTCCGGACCGGACGAGGAACAGGAAACCGCGGGCGAGTAGTTCTCGTTCGGCGACCGTCAGGGTTTCGGTGAGCGCGTGCGTACCGTGGCGGCGCCGCATGGTCGGCAGGTGCATGGTCTCGTAGAACTCCCGCACGCGTGAGGCGTCCTGGGTGATCTCGCCGACGAAACCGTGTTCGCGCACCGACTTGCGGAACGCCTCGCGCTCCCGTCGGGAAACCTGGGCCAGGAGTGTGGCGGCGTCCGGCGGCAGGTGCCGTACGAGGTGAACCCGGAAGGGGGCGTCGATGGACGGAACGTCGAGGCCGGACTGGTCCAGCGACGAGTACGGGCCGCCCACGATGACGATGTCCGCAGTGCGCGCCGCCCGGGCGCACAGGGCCCGCACACTGCCGTGGGCAACCTCCGAACGTGTGGTGCGGCCCGTGTGGCCGGGGGTCAGCTGCTCGGCGAGCGGCAGGATGGTGCGCAGGCCGGTTCTGATGCCGACGTAGGCGATGGTGAGCGCACCCGATCCGGTGGTGAGGGTGGCCGTTTGAGCCATCGCCCGGTACGCCTGGGCGGGGGCGGCGAGTCGTTGTACGCCGTCCAGCACCGGGCTGTCGGTGTTGTCCCACCGATAGCGCAGCCGGGAGCCCGCCTGAGCCGTGATCCGCGCGGCCAGTGTCATGTCGATGCCGTCCTTGTCCTTGCCGTCTGGGCCGTGGTCCCTCCGTCCGCCGGGCGGGGGGTTCACTTCGTCAGGCGAGTGCGACGGCGATGTTCGCCGCCCCGCCGTGCCGCTCGACGCTCACGACACCCGCGGAGCCGTCAGTGTGGTAGCGCGCCAGGCACCCGGCCGGCTGCCGACCGATGACGTTCGGCCCGAAGACCGGCGCCACCTGCATCTCGTGCACCCGGCTGTCGCCGTCACGGACCGCCATGGGAACGCGGACCGACTCCAGCCGCTCCTGGGCGACACTGTCCTCCTCTTGCACGGCCCGCGCGACAGCCGTTCGCCAGGTGCGCTCGTCCGTGTCCTGGCCGATCAGTACCGACTCACCCTTCATGCCGGTGGCGCCCTTCAGGACAAACCGGTCCTGTTCGGCCGTCAGCAGCTCGGGCAGCGAGCGGTGCCTGCCCTCGTAGGAGACCTCCCGGTCGCTGATCACACGGGTCCAGGGCAGATAGCGCTCCACGACCTGACGGTCGTGGTCGCTCATGCCGGGCCGGCCCTCCGACGCCAAGCCGAAGAGCTTTTTGTTGAATAGGAAGCGGGAGGTCTGTGAGGCGACGAGCTGGCAGCCGGCCTCCAGCGCCTCTCCGGCGGGCGACCAGTCCAGGGCCAGTTCCTGCCACTCCTGGATCGAGAAGTGCCGCAGCCCGAGGGCGAAGCGGGATCCACCGCGGCCGTCGGAGATGCCGGCCATCAGGTCGCGCGGTTCGAAGAAGTCGGCCGTGAATCCCCTGCGGCGCAGATAGTCGACCTCCACGTCGAAGTAGCGGGTGCTGCGCACGCCCCGGGCAAGGTCCTCGACGCTGCCGAACAGTGCCACGGACCTCTCTACGCCCTCGTACGCCGCCATCCGCTCGAACAGGTCGGCACGCGCCGCGAAGGGACGATGGGCCGTCATCGGGACATCGCGGTAGATGGCCTCGTCCCATGCTTCGGCGAGCAGTTGTGTCTGTACGACGGAACCGACGCCGCCACCGGCGTTGCACTCGATGAACTTGATGCCGTCCGGCGTCAGGATCACGTCCGGCCGGGCGACGCAGGACGCGTAGCGCCACTCCCAGTCCTCGTCGTCCACGAACAGCGGGCAACTGGCCGGGTCGACCTTGAGCGCTGCCATGCGCTCGGCGCGGTCGGCCCCCAGGCCGTGGGCCACTCGCGTGAGGACATCGACCACTTCGATGGCGGCGTTGTGCAGTTCGTCGTACAGACCCGGTGGCAGCACCACCGGGTGCAAGGACACGGGGGTGGGCGGGAACGGGACGTCGCGCATCGCATGAAGCAGCCGGTCGGCGACCGCGGCCGGGTCGGGCGACGGGATGCCGCTGCGGGGGACAAGGGTCGAATGCTGCATGCTGCCTCCGGCCGATGGGTCCGGTCATTCGCGGCCCGCCGCCACATAGGGCGGCGGACCTTTCCAGGTCAGCATTGCGCCGTGTGATGTATCGGGCGTGTACCGGTGGTGTAGCCGGTGCCTTGTCGTCAAGGGAAGCCCGCAGGCAGGAGAGGCAGCTTGTGACGGGAGCGGCACGATGGCCGAAACCCCACCCGGAGCCCACGACAAGATTGTTTGAAGGGACACGCATCGGTTACGCAGTAACACGCGCCACAGCCGACAACCTGCGGCGCTGACACACGACGAGGAACCCGACGCATCGCGTGGGGCGTTGGAGGGGGCAATGTCCCATCGGGCACGACAAGCGAAGGCCGGCCGGCCGTCGACGGATGCCTATGCGCCCGCATTACCTCCCGCTGCCTCCCCCAGACGACTCCCGTCGGCCGGGGCCGACCCTGTCGGAAGCCTCGCCTTTCCCCACAGGTCTTCCGGGAGGGCCTCCTGTGCAGTTTTTGATGCTCGGGCCGTTGGAGGTAGCGGACGGTGGCGGACATGAGCTCCGGGCTGCCAAGCACCGCAGTCTCCTCGCGGTCCTTCTCGTCAACGGCAACCACGTAGTGTCCCTCGACCGCCTCATCGACGAACTGTGGGAGAAGGCTCCGCCGACGGCGGCCAACCTGGTACGCCAGTACATCTCCCACCTGAGGAAGCTTCTGGGACAGTGCCGCCGTGGCCCGGAGGTGGAACTGAGGACGCATCCAGCCGGATACCGCCTCGTAATTCCCCCGCGCGCCACGGACGTCGAGGAGTTCGAGCACCTCGTCGGCCGGACACAAGAACAGTTACGAACGGGCCAACCGGCACAGGCAGGGGAGACAGCCAGAAAAGCGCTGATCATGTGGCGCGGCCCCGCGTTCGCCGACGTACCCTGCGGGCAGCAGGTGTCGGCGGAACAGGCACGACTGGAGGAACTGCGGATCTGCGCCGAGGAACTGCGTGCCCAGGCCGATCTGTCGGCCGGTCATTTCACCGACGCGGTAAGCGAGTTGACCGCGCTGACCGTCCAATACCCGCTCAGGGAGCGCCTGTACGCCCACCTCATGCGGGCACTCTCGGCCAGTGGACGCACGGCCGAGGCGCTCGCCGCCTACCGCTCGGCACGGCGCCACCTCACCTCCGAACTGGGCCTGGAACCCGGTCAGGAACTGAAGGACCTGGAACGCTCTCTCCTGGCCGGCGAGGGCGTGCTGGCCCCGGCCGAGCCGATCGTCGTCTGGCAGTCCGACGCCCCGAGCCCCACCGTCCTGCCGCCGTCGCCCCAGGACGAGACACAGCCGGGAACAGAGGCGGTGGCCAGCGGTAACGAGCCGGTGCTGTCACCGACCCAGTTACCCCCGGGCCTGACCCACTTCGTGGGACGGCAGCGCGAGACGGGCCTGGTACGGCAGTCGTTGGGCCGACCGACCGCAGCGCCCGGGGGTGAGACGGCGGACGTCGGTGTCCGCACCTGCCCCCCGGTCGTCGTCCTGTGCGGCCTCGGCGGAATCGGCAAGACCACCCTGGCCGTCCAACTGGGTCACGAACTGCGCACATCCTTCCCCGACGGCCAGTTGCTGCTACACCTGCGGGGCACCGGCCGCCGTGCCGTCCATCCGGTCGAGACGCTGGGGCACATCCTGGAGGCGCTCGGCTGTACGGAGGCCGACTTGCCCCACGGGCTGATCCCGCGGCAACAGCTCTACCGCAGGTTGCTCACCGACCGTCGGCTGCTGTTGGTGCTCGACGACGCGACCGATGAACCACACGTACGGGAACTGCTTCCCGGCCGCACCCGCAGCGCGGTCCTCATCACCAGCCGTTCGAAGCTCGCCGCCCTGGACAACGCCCACCGGATCGCCCTTTCGCCCCTCGCGGTGGCCGAGAGCGTGACCCTGCTCGCCATGCTGATCGGAACCGGCCGGGTCGCCGCCGAACCCGAAGCGGCCCACCGCATCGCCACGGCCTGCGACGGATTGCCCCTGGCGGTCCGCACGGCCGCCGCGGCCCTCGGCCAGTTGCCGCACCGGCCGCTGCATCACATGGCCCAACGGCTCACCGGCGACGGCATCTTCGACGAACTCCTCGTCGGCGACCTCGACGTGCGGCAAGCGGTCGCCGACATCTACGACACGCTGGGCCCCGAAGAACAGCTGCTGCTGCGCAGCCTGGCTGACGACGAGGCCCTGGTGAGTGCACTGTCCGAACAGGACCTCGACGGGCCCGCCGACACGGTCGACCGACTCGTGCAGGCAGGCGCCCTGGAATTCATCGGCACGGACGACGAAGGCAGGGCGCTGTTCCGGTGCGCGGCACTGCTGAAGCGGTACGCCGCCCAGCACGCCGACCTGCCGGGCCCGCCCACGCTGTTGCGCGCCCATCTGCACCCGAACGACGTCAGGGGCCCCCGGGCCGACACTGGCCACCGCATGACGTTCGGGAGCACCGGCACCGAAACGCCCCGCGGCAGCTCCCTTCTCGAGGGGCTACACCGTCAGTAAACCTCCGGCCCGGCTCTGGCTACACGTGCCGGTGTCAGCGTGACTGCACCGGCACACAGCGAAAGGTGGTTGGCCATGCTTCGGGAGATGCTGAAGTCCAAGATCCATCGCGCCACAGTCACACAGGCCGAGCTGCACTACGTCGGCTCCATCACGATCAGCGCGGACCTCGTCGAAGCCGCTGGGCTTCTGCCGGGGGAGAAGGTCGACGTTGTGGACATCGACAACGGTGCCCGACTGTCCACGTACGTGATCGAGGGGCCGCGCGACTCGGGCGTGATCGGCATCAACGGTGCTGCCGCCCGGCTCATCAGCCCCGGCGACCTGGTGATCATCATCGGTTACGGCGTCCTCTCGGACAGCGACCTCGACGCGTTCAAACCGAGTGTCGTCTTCGTCGACCGGGAGAACAGGATCGTCGGGCGGGGTGACGACCCGGCCGAGGCACTGCCCGGCGGGGACACCATGCGCGGTGACGAACTCGCCCGCAGGAACTGACATGACGACCCTCACCGAGTCCCAGACGCGCACGGTCGAGCACGCGCTGACCCACTACTACGACGATCTGCGGCGAGCGGCAGTCGCCATCCGCCGCAACCGCACTTCGGAACCGGGCGGTTTTACCCCGGAGTTCGACCTGCCGCCCCTCTCGCCGGCACTGGAGGCCTACTACTCCGTCTCACGGCTGGACCTGCGTCCGCTCGGAACCTACAACGGCACCGAGTTGACGCTGCTCGACCTCATGGGCAATCCACGCACCCGCACCACCAAGACGCCAGCGTCCTTGCTGATGGTGGCCCGGGCGGTGCACCACATCCAGCGGACCGGCGAACCCGTCATGATCATCACTCCGTCGTCGGCCAACAAGGCGACGGCACTGCGGGACGCCGTCCTGCGGGCGATCGAGTGCGGTCTCGTCACCCCGGACCAGTTGCGGATCGTGGTGATCGTGCCGCAGGCGTGCACACCGAAACTCTGGTCGTCACCGCTGTCGACTGATCCCGCCCTGGCGCGCCGCAACCCCGTACTGGTGTACCCCGGTGCCGACCGCTCACAGGTCAAGGTGCTGGCCCGGGCCGTCGCCGACGACTGCACGACTCTCCTGCACGACCTCACCGGAGTGCGGCTGTGGTACTCCCTGGACATTGACAACTACCGGATGGCGGACGCGGCCCGGGCGTTCTTCGAGCAGGAGCAGTGGCCGACGCAGGCCGGCCGCAGCCGCCTGCACGCCCACGCTGTCTCCAGCGCCTACGGCCTGCTCGGACACCACCTTGGCCACACGGTGGCCAACGCCGACGGCGCGGCGGCCACTCCCGGCTACTTCCTGGTCCAACACCTCGACACGCCGGACATGGTGCTTGACCTGCACTTCGGCTCGTCCGACCACCGTCACATCCCGGAGTACTCCTACGACAAGGACAGCGGTCTCTTCCACCAGTCCGCCGAGCCGCGCTTCCCCGCGACCACCTTCACCCCCGCCGAGATACTCGACCCGACGTTCTACACCCGGCGCCCGCCGACTTCACCGGAGATGAAGGCGCTGATCAGGGCGGGCGGCGGCGGTGGCATCGTCGTTTCCCTCCACGAATGTCTCCAGCGGTACCCGGCCCTTCGGGCCCGGCTGGCGTCCGCCGGGGTCACATCGTTGCCGGCCGACCCGCGGCAGTTGCGGGAGTGGTCGCTCGTCATGGGTGCGACGGGGGTTATGAACGCCCTCGACCGTGGTCTGATCACCGCGGACGAGGTCGTCCTGCACGGGTCCGGCTGCTACTCAACCACCGACTACACCCCATTGGCCGCCGACGTGCCCACCGTGGTCACAGACCCGCGACAGGTGCGCCAGGAGGTCCTCCACGCCGCACTCGCCGGCGAGTCGGCATGAGCGGCACTGACGCGGCGGGTGAGCGACTCACCGGGGGAAAGGAGGACACGAGGTGAACCCCCGCCGGGTGACCCGCTCATTGGTCATCGTGGGAACCGGTGCCTTCGCTACGGGGCTGTGCACGGCTCTGGCGCGGGCCGTGACGGAACCGACGACCGTGTACGTGATGGGGCGCGCCACGCATGCCTGCGACACTCTGTGCGCGCAAGCTGCGGAGTCTGCTCCCGCATCGTCGGCGGTGTTCCGGCCCGTGGTGGTGAATCTGTCGCCCGGCACCGATCTGCGTGCCGTGATGGCCTCGCTTGCCCCGGAACTGGCTGTGGTGTGCGCGTCGTACCAGTCGCCGAAAGAGGTCTGGCGCGGCGGGACCGAGTGGAGCCGACTGGTCCGCGCCGCTGGTTTCGGCGTCACCCTGCCCCTGCAGGCGGCCCTTGCGGACCTGGTAGCGGTGGCCTGCCAGGACAGCGGCGACACTCCGGTTCCACTCGTCAACGCTTGTTTCCCGGACGCGGTCAACGCGCTGCTGCACGCTCGCGGCCGGGCTGTTCTGGGCGGGGTGGGCAACGTCGCCACACTGTCCACGGAGCTGTCCGACACGCTGGCCCCCCACCAACCGGAGCGTCTGAAGCTCCTGGCTCATCACGTCCACCTGCACGCTCCCGACGACCCCGGCCACGAAGCCCGCTGCTGGCTGGACGACCGGCCGCTGTCCGACGCCGACACCGCGGCATATCTGGAACCCGCCCGTACCCGGCCCCGGGCCCTGCTCAACGACCGGGGGGCTACGGCCGCTGCTGACCTCGTCGGCGCGCTGCTCGACGGCCGCCGGTACGTCGGCCATGTACCCGGCCCGGCCGGCCTGGTCGGCGGCTACCCGGTCACCGTCGAATCCGGGCGGCTTGCGTTGCGGCTGCCGCCGGGCCTGTCCGCCGCCGACGCGCAGCGCTGGAACGAGGAAGTGTCCCAACTGGATGGGGGATGGGTTGACAGCGGTGGCACCTTCCGGCTGACGGCCCGGGCCGCCGAGGCGGTGGCGCCCCATCTACCGGAACTCGTACGAGGGTGCCGGGCCGAGGAACTCACGGATCTGTGCGCCCAGCAACTCCGGTTACGCGAACGACTACGAAACCCAGTGCCGTCCTGAACACCCTCGTCGGCTTCCGGCCCATCCGTGAGGAGCCCCGGCACCAGGTGCATACTCCGGCCACAAGGAGATCTCATGCCCCGTTCACCGATCAGCCTTCTGTCCCGCACTGACTTCAACGGCGACCTCCTCGACGAGGAGCTATTCCTGCGGACATTCCACCAACTTACGGAAGAACACGGGTACGTTCAGGTCTGCAACGTCCCCGACGGCTTCGACTACGTCAGGTTCTGCCAGAGCCTGGGCCGGTTCGTGCCCAACTACACGGGCGCCGTGGTCGGCGACGTCCGCCCCGAACCGGGGATGGACGACGTCTACCACGCCGGTAACACCCGGCCGCTGACCCCGCACAGCGAGGGGTACGACTTCAGCGTCCTGCCACCCCGGTACATCGCCCTGTGGTGCGTCACCCCGGCCCAGGGGCCGGGCGGGGAGACGACCCTCGCCGACACCACCGAGTGGGTGGCCGCCCTCAACGACGCCGAGCGCTCCCAGCTGGAGAACACGGAGTACGAGTGGAAAACCACCGAGGGCGTCAATCGACTCGGCCTGGACCTGCACACCAAGCACCCGATCCTGGAGGACCATCCGAACGGGCGGATCGTGCGCTTCTCCTGCAACAACCTGATCCGTGACGACGACGATCTCTCGGCGCGTGTCCAGGAGCGCTGGCGCCACCGCTTCGACGAGGAGCACGTCGCCATCCACTACCAGCGCAACGACATGCTGGTGTGGGACAACTGGCGGCTCCTGCATGCCCGCAACGCGTTCTCCGACCGCAGCCGTCACCTGCGCCGCATCCAGGTGGCGGCGGTCTGAGCAGCCCCGGCCGACGGACGACCAACCCCAGCTAGGCACTACCGAAGGAGGCCAGGAGCCATGGCATGTCCACCCGGTGAGGTGAGCGGATGAGCGTCGACCGTGCCATGTCCGCGCCTGCCGCGTCACAGTCGCCGACCCGTGCCACCACGGCTACCGGTTGGAAACCCGTCGGCGTGGCGATCCTCCGCATGGCCGGTTTCCCCTTCGGCTGGCTGAGCGAACTCACCGACGGCGCCGCAGCCCGACACGCCGACGAGATCCTCGCCCTCGAGGACCGGCTGGCCGAGGTGTGGGACTGGGCACGCCGCCTCAGCGACGTGCTCCCAGCCGACCGTGCCGTCCTGCGGCGTCTGCGAGGCGGTCGCCCGCCCCGTCCGGCCGACGGCCCCTGCCAGGACCCAGCGCTGCGGGACAAGGCGAACACCGCAGCCGACCTCCACCACCAACTGGTCGAGGCCTGCGAGAGGTTCGGCCGGACGTACGCAAGTGACACCACCGCCGGTGCCACCGCCACGGTACGGCGCTTTCGCAGTGAGCCCGCGCTCCGGGACATCCTCCTGGTCTCCAGCGAAGGAGCCGCGCGGCGCCTCCTGTCCTGGCTGGACCGGCACGCCGACGACCCCGCTCGCTGGCGCTCGGCCGACCGGCAGGCGTTGATCACCCTGGTCCGCTATCTCCAGCGCGTGTGTGCCAAGAACGAGACGACCAGCCATTTCGGACCCTTCACGGTGGGTTCCTTCTCCACCGAAACCGAAGGCATCGACTGGCGTCCAGGCACATTGACCCGTACCACTCTGCTGAGCCGGTGGGCGGCACAGGCCGTCGCAGAAAGCCTGGTCCCCGACATCCCACGCCGAGCACCAGGAGCCTTCCTCGGCGGGTGTGAACTGCGTGTGGCTGCTTTCAAGCACACACTTAGCGGCAACGCCCGGGACGCGTGCACCGTCTCACCGCCTGTCGTCCTGCCGGTCGAGGAAGCGCGCCTGCTGGCTGCCTGCGACGGCAGCCGCACCCTTACCGAACTCGCCGCCCATGTGAGGGGCGCGGTCACGGCCTCGGATGTGGTGAAGGTGCGTGGCAGCCTTGAGCGCCTCGCCGCCCTCGGCGCGATCCGCCTGGGACCGCAGTTGCCGTACGGCATCGGTGACTCCCTGGCCGGTGTGGAGAACCTGGCCCCTCCTGCGCGGACGGACGATCCCTGTGAACCTGCCGCTCGGATCGCCCGACTGCGAGGTTTGCTGAACGACCTCGCGTCGGCTCCCTACGAGCAGCGGCGCGAGCATGTGGACGCTTTGAAGAGGGCGTTCACGGAGCTGACCGGACGCGCGTCCCGGCGTGAGAGCGACCTGCGCTTCTACGCCGACCACGGACTGTTCACGGAAGACTGCACAGCACCGGTGACCGACGTGCGCTTCGGGCGCAAGATCTACGACCTCGTCGCGAAGGAACTCACGCCGCTGCACGACCTGTTGCTGATGCCGGCCAGGCTGCGCCACGGCGGCGCCTGCCGCCACGTGGCATCGTGGTACCGCTCCCGTTTCGGCGATCGGTCCGTGTCCCTGGACAGGTATCTGGCTGCCTTCATGGCTGACGTCGACTTCCACGAGGACCGGCTCGGCGACCTCGACCGGCGCATCCGCGAGCGGCAGGCTGTAGCAGAGGCGGGTCTCCTTCCCTCTGAGGAGGTGGGCCCCGACGCCCCTGACTACCACTGTCACCGGATCCCCGCGGACGCGGTACTCGAGGCCACCCGGTCGGTGCCGCCTCTGCCGGCGATGTGCAGTCCGGACGCCATGATCATCGCGACGTCGAGGGAGGCGGTGGCTCGCGGCGATTTCCAGGTGGTCGTCGGGGACGCGCACGCAACGGAAGACAACCTCAGCCACGGGATGTTCAGCCCTCATGTCAGCGCGTTGCAGCCGCAGTTCGCATCCGAGCTCGTCGAGGCGTACGGCGGGCTGGTCTCCCCGGACGAAACGGTCGTCGACGTCACGCAGTGCCATCGCAACGCCACCTTCGTACGCAGCGACCTGCCGTGTCCCGACCTGGAGGCGTACGACCCGGCTCCCCGGGGTGAGCGTGAGGTGATCGCCCTGTGGGAACTGGACGTCGTACCGGAGGCGGGGGCCCTGTATCTGCAACACCGGGGCAGCGGGCGCCGGATCCGTCCGATGGCGGCGCCGCTCGCGTGGTGCGGGCTCTCCGTCAACCCGATGGAAGTCTTCGCATTCCCCTCCAGGGTCACCGCACTGGCGGCTGCGACCGACTGGCGGCATGTGCCGCGGCTGATGTCAGGACGCGTCGTGCTCCAGCGGGAGCGTTGGCGCATCCCTGTCGCTGACGTGCTCATGTCTGACCCGGAGACGGCCTTCCTGGCGCTGCAGCGGCTGCGCCGACGTCTGCAGCTGCCCCGCCACGTGTTCGCCAAGATATGGGGGCAGCCCAAGCCGGTGTACTGCGATCTGGACAGCCCGCTCCTGGTCCGATCCCTTGTCGGACTGCTAGGCCGAGATCAGGAAGATGTCGAACTGTCGGAGATGCTGCCCGGTCCCGAGAACCTGTGGTGGGAGATCGAAGGTGACCGGCGGACAAGCGAACTGCGGTACACGGTGTTCGCGGCGGGCCCCGCACCGAGGCCGCTCACATGACCGGCCGACCGTCGTCTCCCGACGGGGTGGCGGTCACCGGCCCGACCGCCTCCCGGGACTTCCTGCGCCGCTGGTTCGGCGGACCGTTGGGCCGACTGCTGGTGGTGGCACTCCTGACGAACACCGGGCGTGGGGTGTGGGTGGCTTCGTACGCGTTGTTCTTCACCCGCTCCATCGGCATGTCACCGGCACAGGTCGGTGTCGGTTCCCTGGTGGCCGGGGTGGTCGGTATCGCTGCCGCCGCGCCCGTCGGCGTGATCGCTGACCGCTGCGGCCTGCGCCCCACACTGATGTGCCTCTACCTGGTGAATGCCGCCGCCATGCTGTTGTACCTGCCCGTGCGCAGTTTCTGGCCGTTCGTGCTGGTCGGTTGCCTGACGGCAGCCACGGGGGAGAGCGGAGTGGGGGTGCGGACGGCTCTGATCACGGCTTTGACGGACGAGGGCGAACGTATCGCAGCCCTCGCGAGATATCGGGTGATCAGCCAGATCGCCATGGCAGCCGGCGCCGGGCTCGGCGCGCTGGTGATCGGGGCCGGCTCCCATCTCGCGTACACGAGCATGCTCATCGGCACGGCCGTAGCATTCTTATTGGCGGGCCTGCTGGTGGTGCGGCTTCCGAGCGTTCCTCGTCGGCCTAGGCGGCACAAGACCGGCCGTGTGATGCGCGACCGCCCGTATCTGGCGTTGGCCGCGCTCGTGGGTGTCCTCACCTTCAACTGGTCGATGCTGTCGGTCGGCATCCCCCTGTGGGTAGCCGAGGAGACCGACGCGCCCCAGTGGACGTCGGGAGTCGTACTGGTGGCCAACACAGTCGCCATCGCCCTGCTCCAGGTCCGCTTCTCCCGCTCCGCGGAGACCGTGCCCGGTGCAGGCAGGGCAACCCTGCAGTCGGGCCTGCTGTTCGCGCTGTCCTGCACGATCTTCGCCTTGACGGCAGTAACCGCCCACGCTTTGACCATCGTGGTGCTGTTCGCCGCGGCGGCGATCCATATCGCCGGAGAACTGCTGTACGCCGCGGGATCCTGGGGCCTGTCCGTCGGGCTGATGCCCGACGACGCTAAAGGTGAGTACCAAGGCGCCATGGCCGCAGGCGCTGCGACCGCGCAGGCCCTCGGCCCGCTGCTGATGACCACCCTGGTGGTCGGCTGGCCCGGCCCGGGCTGGCTGGCCCTTGGCGCCCTGTTCCTCGCGGCGGGCTGCACTGCGGAGAGGATCGCCGAACGAACGTACCGTTCACGGGAGACGGGCGGGGAACGTTGGGTGCGTATGCCTGCTTCCGGCGGCGAACAGGGGAGATGACGCTTGGAGGGGGCTTGTTGGTGTACGGAGTGAGAGCCTGACGCCGTCGGGAATCTTGGGCTGGTCGAAGTGAACTGCTCTCGTTTGGCGGGGTGTTGGTGGGAGGGTGGTGGGGCGGGGTGGTTCGTTCCTCGGGGGTGGTTCAGATGGCGGTGCGAGTGAGGTCCGGTGCCGTTATCCCGGCGCTGACGGTGCGGATGGCCCGTGCGAGCAACCCGAAGGGAACGGTCGCGATGTGGGTGCGCGACCGGCTGGACGGGTTGTGGTCGGACGAGGACTTCGCCGCCTGGTACCCGCGTGACGGGCGGCCGGGTCTCTCGCCGGCCCAGCTGGCGACGGTGTCGGTGCTGCAGTACCTGCTGGGGCTGTCGGACCGGGCTGCCGTCGAGGCCGTGCGCTGCCGCATCGACGTGAAGTACGCCCTCGGGCTCGAACTCGACGACGCGGGCTTTGACCACAGCGTGCTCGGCGACTTCCGCGACCGGCTGGCCGAAGGAGACCATGCGGATCAGCTGCTGGGCCTGGCGCTCGCCCGGCTGCGGGAGGCGGGCCTGGTCAAAGAGCGCGGACGCCAGCGGACCGACTCCACGCATGTCCTGGCCGCGGTGCGGGACATGAACCGGCTGGAGCTGGTGGCCGAGGCGATGCGGGCCGCCCTGGAAGACCTCGCCCGCTATGACCCCGCCTGGCTGGCCCCGCTCATCGAGCCGGAGTGGGGCAAGCGCTACGGGCAGGCGCTCCGCCCGGGCCGCCTGCCCGATACCCCGGGCGCCCGGCTCCGCCACGCCGAACAAGTCGGCGCGGACGGTATGAAGATCCTGCGCACGGTCCGGTCCGGTGACGCGCCGCCCGTACTGCGGGCGCTTCCCCAGGTCGAGGTGCTGCGCAGGGTCTGGGTCGAGCAGTACTTCTGGGACGTGGATGCCGGCCGGACGCGCTGGCGCACCGGCGGCAAGGGCGGCCAGGGGCTGCCGCCGCCGCTGACCGGCCTGGTCACGCCGTACGACACCGAGGTGCGCTATGCCCGGCGGGGCACCACCGTGTGGCGCGGGTTCATGGCGCATGTCACCGAGACGTGCGATGACGGGGACGAACCCCGGGTCATCACCGACGTGCTCACCACCCATGCCCCGGTCCACGACTCCCAGGTCCTGCCCGAGATCCACCAACGGCTCAGCACCCGCGGCCTGTTGCCGGCGGAACACCTGGTCGACGGCGGCTACACCTCGATCACGCTCATGGACCGCACAACCACCCCCCCGCCGACTACGGAATCACCCTCATCGGACCGGTTCGCAAGAACTACAGCCGCCAGAACCGGGAAGACCAGGGCTACGGCAAGGACGCCTTCCGCATCGACTTCGGCCAGCGCCAAGCCGTCTGCCCTCAGGGCAAGACCAGCAGCTCCTGGAAAGAGCCCTACCAGGTCATTGACGACGTCCCCTACATCCTGGTCAAGTTCCGCAAGATCGACTGCACCCTCTGCCCGGTCCGCACCCAGTGCACCGGATCGGCCACCGCCCCTTGCGCCCTCTCCCTCCTGCCCGGTCGCCTCCATCACCTCCTCGGCCGACTCCGCACCGAACAGCAGACCCCGCCGTGGAAACAGCGGTATGCGATGCGCGCCGGGCCGAGAGCACGGTGCGCGAGCTCACCGAGAGCCACGGCCTGCGCCGATGCCGCTATCGCGGCCAGAGCAAGGCCCACGTTCAGCACGTTTTGACCGCCATCGCCGTCAGCATCGAACGCCTCAGCGGCTGCACACCACCGGGCACCCGACCACCCCGACGCCCCCGGCCGCCGAGCCACTTCACTCGCCTCGTCACGGAAAACAACCACCAGAATCCGGACTGACCAGCCAAGATTCCCGACGGCGTCAGTGCCTGTTTTCGATCCCCGGTTTTGAGTAGCTTTGGGTCCTAGGCTGGCTGGGTGTCCGAGGACGCCGCAGAGCGTGTGTGCGAGGGCTGCGGTGAACGGCTGAGGCTGGGTGCTCCAGCTCGTACGAGGTTCTGCTCGGCGACCTGTCGTTCCAGGCAGTGGCGTCGGGAACTGCGATTGCGCAGGCGGGTGGCTGCTGAAATTGGCGGGGTCGGCCGGGCTGAGTGCCCCGAGTGCGGGAGTACTTGGGTGGCGAGGGTGGATCGTCGTTCGAACGCGGTCTACTGCTCGCGGCGGTGTGTGACGAGGGCCTGGAGGGCTCGGAAGGAAACGCTCGGCGAACGGTCACAGTGACCGCATCTCGAACGCATCCGAGACGCAACTCCGGTAGGGACGCGGTCATTTGTGGACATGAGTTGTGATCATAGGATTTTCGGTCTGACTCTCAGTTTCAGATGCGGGCCGGGTTTTGCCACGGCCGCGGGGTCGCGCCCCGGCCTCGCGGTGGGTGGTGAAATGCCATGCCCGAAGAGATCGAGTCGACTGGTGAGGTCGGCAGCGTCAGCCGGATCCGGTACGCGGAGATCGTGGCTGAACTGCGGAAATTGGTCGAAACGGCTAGTCGAATCCAGTTCACGATCGGTGACTACGCACTCGAGGTCGAGCCGATGCGCGAGCACGGAGGTGCTACGCCGGCCGACGAGTTGTTCACGGTCCGGGACTCGCTGTTTCG
The DNA here is from genome assembly GCF_053591415.1 of Streptomyces sp. NPDC003032. Lineage (NCBI taxonomy): Bacteria > Bacillati > Actinomycetota > Actinomycetes > Kitasatosporales > Streptomycetaceae > Streptomyces > Streptomyces sp. NPDC003032. The sequence goes on from NZ_JBSFTT010000050.1 coordinate 25,618, forward strand.
TTTGTCCGAGGACATCGGGGTGTCGTACTACTCGGTGAAACAGGCCCGTCAGACCGCTTCGAAATGGCCGCCGGACCGCCGGATTTCAAGGGTGTCGTTCACGGTTCACAACATCCTCGCCTCCATCGTCGACGACGAGGAACGGTGGGAGACGATCCTGACCCCGCCGCCGGGCAAGTCCCGATGGACCCCGGACGAGGCCAACCGGCGGGTCGGACGGCAGGTCACCAAGCCCGTCACTCCGCAGGAGAAGGTCAGCGCGATTCACACGCTTGCCCAGGACGAGGAGGTCGCCGCCACGGTCACCGGCGACCTGCTGCGCAGGCCGGCGGTCGTTGCGCAGGTCAAGGACGAGGACAAGGTCCGGGTGGTGGAGGAACTGACTCGTCAGGACGAGGTCGCCGCCGCCGTCGCGCCGGACTTCCTTCGACGGCCCGAGATCGTCGCCCGGGTCGCGAAAGCGGACAAGGTCAAGGTCGTCGAGGAACTGACCCGAGACGATCATGTCGCCGCCGAAGTGACCACCGGTCTGCTGAGGCGGCCGGATGTCGCTTTCCGCGCAATGTCGGACGACACCGCCCGCCACCAGGTCAACCATGCCCAGGTCGAGCGGGGCCGCCAGGCCCGCGAGCACTTCGAGCAGACCAGCCCCGTCGCCCCGGCGATCCGCAACATCGACCGGTCCGTTGAGTTCCTGGATTTGGTCACCGCCTGCCATGCGTTCGTCGCGGCGGCCGGCCGGGTCGTCCTGGGCATGCGTGACCGCCAGCCAAGCGACGACGAACGCGTCATCGTCCACGAGAACATCGCCCGCGTTCGGGCGACGTTGGACTGGATCGAGACGGCCGTCGACACCGGCAAGGTCGACGTCGACGGCGAGTTGGCCCGCCTGCTGCAAGGCGAGTAGGCGATGCCCCGGGCTTCCGAGGTCAGGTCACCCGCCGCCCAGCGGCATGCCGACAGCGTCCGGTTCGTGCTCTTCGAGGCGAGGCCGGCCGGTCTGACCTTCCCGCAGTTGGTGAGATCGAGCGAACTGTCTCCCAGCCAGGCCCGGTTGGGCCTGGCCTGCCTGCGGGACACCATCGCCGAACGTGGCTGGCCGCCTCTGATCTGGACCAGAGCGGACGGCTACAGGTTCTGCTCGGATGCGTCCGCGCTCCAGGCATACGAAGTGTCGATCATCCGGGAGAAGCTCACCGAGATCCGCCGCTTCATCACCGCCGTCGTCGCCCCGCACGCGACCCTGCAGCCCAAAGGCCGCTGGATCAAGCACCTGAACACGCAGCTCAGTTCAGTCGAGTCGACGCTCGATGTGATCTCCGACTACACCGACGCCTGACCGGTGGGGCCAGCCGCTTCACGGCCGGCCCCACCCCGTTTGGGAGGGAGGCAAGCCGTTGCCGCGCGGGCGCTGCTACCCCTCCGACACCTTCGACGACGAGTGGGCGTTGATCGAGCCGTTGTTGCCGACCCCGGCCTGCGAGACCCGCACTGGGGGCCGGCCGGAGGCCCACCCCCGGCGCGAGATCGTGGATGCGATCCGCTATGTCGTCGACACCGGCTGCAAATGGCTTCCCGCGCACAGCGGCGAAACGGTGGAGATCATCAAGGGCCGCTATCAGGCGAAGCAGAAAACGTGCCGGCAGTGCGGCAGCAACTGGACGCACTACGAGGAGAAGGAGACCGACGTCAACATCACGGTGTCCCTCGTCGCGGACGTGGCGACGAAGTCGGCGACCTCGGCCGTCATCATCAGCGCCGACAGCGACCTCGCCCCCGCTGTCCGCAAGGCCAAGAGCCTCGCGCCGGGCACGCACATCATGGCGGCGTTCCCGCCCAAAAGGTTCTCCAACGAACTGAAGACGCTGATGCCGGCGTCCTTCCCGATCGGCCGCGCCAAGTTCGCTGGCGCCCAGCTGCCCGACCAGGTCGTCGACCCAGCGACCGGACACGCCATCGAACGCCCGGCGAAGTGGACCTGACGGAGAATCCCGGCGAGGCAGCAGCGGCTGTTCGCGAGCCGGTGGCCCCGGAGCCCTCCCCGCTGCCCCTGCCACCGGCCCAGCGTCCAGGCCCACACCTGCCGAGCTGGTGAAGACCCGCGACACGCCTCCGAAGGCTTCCGGACGGCTCTCGCCGCCCTCGCCGAGCGCCATCGGACACCAGAAACAAGTCCGCCGCGAGCTCGCTGCCACCGCTTTCCCCGACGTCGAGCAGGACCAGGAGGGCGAGGTGCCGACATCGCTCGAGGACGTCCGTACTCAGCAGCGTCAGGCCGCCGAAGCCGTGCGCGCGGCCGCAATCCGCCGCGCCCGTGCCGAGCGTGCCGGGCAGGCCGGTGCGACCAGCTCTCCTGCACTGCGTCAGGCCGGATGAGCTCGTGCGCTCCGTCCGGCCGGTTTCAGCGGAACCGCCGGTCGGTGATTCGGCGTCGGCTTCGACGACATCCCGCAGGCCTTCGTCTTCGTTCGGGGCGTCCAGGCCGAGTGCGGTGAAGCACAGCGCACGGCCCGCCACCACCATAGGCACCAGTTCTGGTGGCTATAGTGGTGGCATGACTGTGATGACGCTGCGTATCCCTGACGATCTGGATCTCTCGATCCGCGCCGGTGCCGAGGCTGCGGGCCTGTCCCTGAACGCGTACATCGTCCGGGCGGCTCGCCGTCAGGCCACACTGGATGCCGCGCGGCAGCTCGCCTCGCTGGGTCTGGGTGAGGACCTGGCGGGCGAGGGCGACGCTCTGTGAGGCGCGGTGAGGTCTGGACTCTGACCGATGGACGCAGCGTCCTGATCGTCTCCCTGGACGGTCTGGAAACGTCGTTCAAGGCGGTACTCGCGATCGTGCTGCATCCGAGCGGGCGCTACCCCGACACGGCGATGAGCGTGGTGATCGGCGACCCGATGCCGTGCACCGCGGTCGCCGTGAACCTCCAGCAACTGCACGCGACACGCTTTACGGACGCGACCCGCGTCGGGGTGGTGCCCGCCGAAACAATGGCGCGGGTGGACCAGGCGCTGCGCGCGGTTCTCGATCTGTGAGGCGCGTTCTCACCTCGCCGCGAGCGGCGGTCATCGCGTAGGCCCCGAAGACGAGGCCGACAGGTAGAGGGCGGGACACCGGCTGCCAGGCCCCGGCGTCCTCCTCAGCCGATGAGATGGACCCGGGACGGCCCGGGGCCAGAGTGCAGGCCAGGCGAATCCTCGGGACTATGACGTTCCGGGGCTTCGCCGTGTGTAGACACCCGGCGCACAGCGGCCCCAGCGTGTCGGCGCGCCCCGGCGTGTCATTGCCCGAGTCGGCCCAGTTGCTTGACGATGTCGTCGCGGCCGAAGAGCGGCGTGCCTGTCGTCTGCAGGAACACGTTGATCCGGTGAGGGTCGCTGTGACGCGGCGCGTCCGGGGACACGATCAACAGCTTCTCGACCTGATGCGTCCCTTGGACTGAGGGGCGCTTCCCTGTGGCCCGGGCTACGGCGAGCCGGAGGCGGGCGGGCTCCAGCTGCCAGAACTCCAAGACGTGTCCGTGCTCGCATTCGAGAGCGGCACGCGGCCCGTCCGCTCGAACGGCGCGCACACGGTCCGTGTGCTGGCGCGGACACCGCAGCGGCATGATGCTGCCGGTGGTCACGATCTCGATCCTGCCGGCCTCGACCGCCAGCGGGCCGTCCTCCACCGTGGGCGCGGTGGCCTCCTGGCGCGCGTCGGCACTGTAGGTGCTCAGGAACTCCGCCAGGCGCATGGCCGCACCGCGCATGGCCGACGGGCCGGGCGTCGGCGGCTCGAACGGGAACCTCGAGGACGCGCTCACCGCGCTCGGGGACGAGCGGGAGGCTGGCGACACCGGCTCCGAGCACAACGCCCGTCGGCTCGCACACGCCACCGGCACTCTGGCCCGGCTGCTCGAGCGCCGCGAGCAGCACCTCGCCGTCAGGCTGAAGAACACCTACCGCCTGACCTGGTCCCAGCTCGCCTCTGTGCTCTTCGAAGACCCCGGCAAGCGCAGCTCCGCACAGCGCAAGTATGAGGCGGGACTGCGTCAGATGGGCCGGCCGGTCAACGCGCCCACGCTCAACGACGCCGCCGGCGGTTCCGAAAACTGAACGGCCGGGGCGGCCGTCCACGGCCAAGCGACCGGCCGCCCCGCATCCACCCGACTCCGTCACAGACAGGCGGACATCTGCATGTTCGCAGCCGTTTTCGTCGCCCTCTGGGTCGGCCACACCGTCGGGGACCACTGGGTTAACGCGGCAAATGCCGTGTTCGCCTTCCTCGGCGTCTCGCTTTGGAGGGGCAGTAGCCGACAGTGGTATGGCTGGGATTCTGCTCGGGTGTCTCGGTTGGCAGGCGTCGACGTCGCGCCTCGGAATGCGCCCCTGGGGGTGACGGCATCACGGCTGACGCACGACTGGCCATCCGCTGCGACGCCGGAAATCCTGCCGAGACCGAAGGCCGCTGCGGCTCTGAGGGCAGTTGGCCAATCCGTGTCGAGAACCACACCGAACTTCAACTCGCTGGCCTGACGTCCGACTGCTGCGGCCGGTCCGCAAGGGCGCACCCGAACGGACCAGCTCGGCGCTGTTCAAGCCGCTACGGCAGCTGATCGAGTCCGTCAACCAGACCCTGCCGGGGTAGCCGCCCGCGTCGTGCAACGACCCCTCGCTCTGACCGCCGCGATCTGGCACAACCACCACACCGACCAACCAGTCATCCGGTCACTGACCGGCTACGACCACTGACCTTGTTATCAATCGTCTGGAAGGTTGCGCATCATCGACATCAGCAGCCCGTGGGTCTCCTCGTCGGCGGCGACCACAAGCCCACGGCCCGCCTCGTCAATCGGGACACCGTCGATCCCGGTGACAACGCAGCCAGCAGCCCGGCACAAAGCGATACCGGCCGCGAAATGCACGCTCCCGGAGAGGTCGCCGCCATCGGTGACATACGCGGCGCGCTTGCCGGCAGCCACCCAGGCCAGCGCCAGCGTCGTGGACACGACGCGCGGCCGGAAACGCTCGACGAACTCAGGGCAGGCCAGTAGATCCACGGCCCGGAATCCCGGCGCACTCGGGAACGGGGGATCCAGGTTGACGTCCACCAATCGGGTAGACGGCGTGGGCCTCAGCAGTGTGTCGTCGACCCCGTCATGCCGCACCCAGGCGGTCTCCCGATCGGTGAAAAAGATCTCGCCGCTGAACGGGTCGGCCACCGCCGCCGCCCCATCGCGCAGTGCCACGTTGACGGCCACCAGCATATTGCCGACGGCGTAGTTCAGCGTGCCGCACAGGGGGTCCACCAACCACTGGCGCACAGCGTTGGTGGCACCCTGCTGCCCGCTTTCCTCGCCGAGCACCGCATCACCAGGCCGTGCGGCACGGATGACGCCGAGGATCGCCTCCTCTGCCTCCACATCGGCGGCGGTGGCAAAGTCCCCGGCACCCTTGTTGATGCGACTGAGCCGCTGGCCGTACATGTCGCGGATCACGTCCGCGCCAGCCCGCGCCCCGGCTATCGCGACTGCAGCATCGTCGGAGCTCGTGTATGAGTCGATCATGCCGTGCAGACTATCGAGGCGAAGCTATCGCCTCGGCGAACCTTCGCCGGCAAAACACTAGCTAGCTAGGCGCCCCCGCCAGGGGCGATCAGCCCCGTCTCGTAGGCGAAGACGACGGCCTGGACGCGGTCGCGCAGGTCCAGCTTCGACAGGATGCGGCCGACGTGGCTTTTGACCGTGGTCGGGCTGAGGAACAGCCGAGAGGCGAGTTCGGCATTACTGAGGCCCGTCGCGAGTAGGCGGAGCACCTCGAGCTCGCGCGGGGTCAAGCCGGACAGATCGCGGTGCGGGGCGATGGTCTGCGGTTCGTCGTAATGGGCGAAGCGCTCGATCAGCCGACGAGTGATCGTGGGCGCGAGGAGAGCGTCGCCGGTCTGCACCAGGCGTAAGGCGGAGACCAGATGTTCGGGGGTGACGTCCTTGAGCAGGAAGCCGCTGGCGCCGGCCGTGAGCGCGGCGTAGACGTAGTGGTCGAGGTCGTATGTGGTGAGGATGATGACCCGCGTTCCGGCCGGGCCAGCGTCGCCGATGATGCGTCTGGTGGCCTCGATGCCGTCCATCTCCGGCATCCGGATGTCCATGAGGACGACGTCGGGCCGCGTACGGCGGACCGCTGCGACAGCCTCGGCCCCGTCGGCCGCCACGGCCGTCACTTCGATGCCGTCCGCAGCCAGGATCATCTTGAAACCGGTGCGTACGAGAGCTTGGTCGTCGGCGATGACGGCACGCAGCGGTGGCTGGTCCATGTTCATACGGTGCTCCGCGGGATACGGGCCGTGACTCGGTAGCCGCCGGCGTTTGTCGGTCCGGCCGTCAGCTCGCCCTTGTAGACGGCCAACCGCTCGCGCAGCCCCATGTGGCCACGGCCGTTGCTCTCCGCCGACGGGGAATCCTTGGCACCGCCGGTGTCTGTGATCTCGATCTCCAGACAGGCGTCTGTGTAACCGATGGCGACGGACGCCTGCGCGCCGCGCGCATGTTTGATCGTGTTGGTCAGCGCCTCCTGTACGACGCGGTACGCCGCGAGGTCCACCCCCGGCGGCAGCGGATCCGGCGACAGCGATACCCCGACGCTCACGGGCGTACCGGCGGCGCGTACTCGTGCGACGAGCGCGTCGAGCTGCGCGAGCCCGGGCTGGGGCTCCAGGCTGTCGGGCCTCTCATGGTCCGGGGCGGCCAGCAGGCCCATCACATGGCGCAGTTCGGCCATGGCGGCCCGACCGCCCGCCTCGACGGCCAATAGTGCCTCCTTCGACTGCTCGGGCGCCATGTCCATCACTTTGCGGGCCGCGCCGGCCTGAATCACCATCACGCTCACATTGTGAGTCACGACGTCGTGCAGTTCGGCGGCGATGCGGGCACGCTCCTCCTCGACGGCGCGGCGCGTGGCCTCCTCCTGAGCGGCCTGCAGTTCTGTCACCCGGTCCCGGCTGGACGCCAGCCGCAGTTGCAGGAAGCGGACGAGGCTGGCCAGCATCCCGGCCACCAGGAGCACGAAGCCCGGGCTGGACCATCCGGGGAGCACTGGGTCCGCGTTACGGAAAGCGAAACCGGACAGCGCGGCGGCGATCACCAGGACGGCGACCGCCGTTATCCGGTAACGGCTGTATACGACGGCGCTGTAGGCGCCGATGACACAGGCCAGGACCGTGATCCAGGAGGCGGAGCTGCCGATGGCCAGTGCCGCGCCGAGCACCACCACGAACAAGGTCAGCGGATACCGGCGCCGGGCTGCCAGCGGCAGCGTCGACAGGAGGACCAGGGCCCAGGGCACGGAGGAGGGTTCTTCCTCCACGGGCGCCTGACCAGGGTCGGGGGGCGAGGGCGGGGCCGGGACCCCGGTCCCGACGTCCACCGTAGGGGGGTTGATGTTCACCGGCCCGTCGCCGGGATAGCGCACCGCCACGAACAGGGCAATGACGGTCAGTACGAACGCCAGCACCACATCGGCGCGCACCGCTCGCCGGGACAGCGGGGCGGCCTTCGCGTCCGGGCGTAGCGCGCCGATGAGTTGCTGATGCCAGCTGCGCCGGTCTTCCGTCTCCATCCGTGCATTGTGCTGCGCTCTCCGCTCGGCCCGCGTCCGCCTGTCTGGCCAGGGCATTGCCCCAGAGGCCTACTTCTCAGGTATGACTCCGCGGCCGAATCCTCCGCAGGAAGGGCCTGATGTTGGTTCCGCGGCCGAGGCGCCCCATACGCGGCACCTCTAGGTTCGCAGGACCGGCAACGCCATGTGCCTCTCGCGACCTCAAGGACGGACAACTCGTATGCATCAAGTGATCGAACTGGAGGGGGTGGCGAAGCGCTACGACAGCGTCGGCGCGCCGGCGCTCGGACCGCTCACGCTCAGCATCGCCAAGGGCGAGGCCCTTGCCGTGACGGGCCCTTCCGGCAGCGGCAAGTCCACGCTGCTGAACCTCGTCGCCGGCCTGGACAAGCCGACCGATGGCGCCGTGATCGTGGCCGGGCGACGGATCGACCAGCTTAGCGAGCACGCCCTCGCAAAGTTCCGTCGCGAACACATCGGCATGGCCTTCCAGTTCTTCAATCTTCTCGACGACCTCACCGTCACCGACAACATTCAGCTCCCGGCCCAGCTGACTGGGACCAGTCGGCGCAAGGCCGCGGCCCGCGCGGGTGAGCTCATGGAGATGCTGGGCATTCAGAAGCACGCCCGCGCCTACCCGGGCCGCCTGTCCGGAGGTGAACGCCAACGGGTCGCGGTCGCCCGGGCCTTGGTCAACCGGCCCGCGCTGCTGCTCGCCGACGAGCCCACCGGTGCACTCGACACCGCCTCGGGCCACGACGTCCGCAATCTGCTGATGGATCTGCACCGCGCCGGACAGACCATCGTGCTGGTGACGCACGATCTGACGCTGGCGGAGGCGTGCGCGAGCCGCACGATTCACCTGGTCGACGGTCACGTCGCTCTCGACACGTATGCGCAGGCCGTCCGATGAGCCTGTTCGGTACCGGCGCGATGGGCCGGGTCGTACGCTCCGGCGTTGGCCGGCGGCGGGTGCAGACCGTGGTGATCACCGTGGCCACGATGATGGCTGTGGCCTCGGCGGTGGTCGCCGGGTCGCTGATGGTCGCCGCGGCCGCGCCCTTCGACAACGCCTTCAAGAAGCAGCAGGGCTCGCACATCACCGCCCAGTTCGATCCGGCCAAGGCGAATGCGGCGCAGCTGGCGAAGACCGGGAAGCTGCCCGGCGTCGCCGCGAGCGCGGGACCGTACCCGTCCACGGCGTTCCGCCCGGTGGACCGAGCGGGCTTCCAACTGCCGACGCTGACCCTGGTCGGGCGGTCCGCACCGGACGGCGCCGTGGACCGGGTGGATCTGAAGTCCGGCCGGTGGGCGCAGAAGCCCGGCGAGATCGTGCTCGACGCGTCGTTCGAGGGGCCCGCCATCGGGATCGGCGCCCCCATGAAGGCTTCGGACGCCGAGAGCGCCCCGCCCCTTTCGATCGTCGGCTTCGCTGTGTCGGCCAGCAAGACCGCTGACTCCTGGGTTACTCCCGCGCAGGTCGACGCGCTGGCGTCGGAGGGTAACCCGGTCGCGAGTCAGATGCTCTACCGCTTCGACTCCGCGAGCACGAAGCAGCAGATCCTCGCCAACCGGAAGAAGCTCGCCGACTCCGTGGGGTCCGGGGCGCTCCTTGGGACCCAGTCCTGGCTGGACACCAAGCGCGCCGCTGATCAGGGTGCGGCGGCGACCGTCCCGTTCGTGATGGCTTTCGGCGCGCTCGGCATCGTGATGTCGGTGATCATCGTCAGCAGTGTGATCAGTGGCGCGGTCGGCACCAGCCTGCGCAGGATCGGCATCCTCAAGGCCATCGGCTTCACTCCGCGCGAGGTCGTACGCGCCTACGTGGCCCAGGCGCTGATCCCGGCCGTCGTCGGCATCGCCCTGGGTGTCGTCCTGGGCAACCTCCTGGCAGTGCCGCTGTTGTCCGACACCGAGTCGGTGTACGGCGGCGTCTCGCTCTCGGTGGCCTGGTGGGTGGACGCCGCCGTACCGGCCGCCACCCTGGTCGTCGTGGGGATCGCGGCGCTGATTCCCGCGCTGCGGGCCGGAAGACTGCGGACAGTCGAGGCCATCGCGGTCGGCCGGGCGCCGCGCACAGGGCGCGGCCAGTGGGCGCACCGGGCGATGGGGATGCTGCCGCTGCCGCGACCGGTGACCTACGGTCTCGCCACCCCCTTCACGCATCCGGTACGTACCCTCGCGATGCTGCTCGCGGTGGCCTTCGGCACCGTCGCGGCGACGTTTGCGGTGGGTCTCACCTCGTCCCTGAACGCGATCGGCACCTCGCAGGACCCCGAGAACCGCGCCGCGGTCACGGTCACGACGACCAAGGCGATCGAAGTCGCTCCCCCGCCACCGCCTGTGGGGGGCGACGCGGGAGATCCGCCTCCCCCCGGCGGCGGCGATTCGGCCCCGCCTCCCGTGGAGAACAGCGCGGCGAGCACGTCCACGAAGCCCAAGGTCGCCGACCCGGCGAAGGTGCGGTCCGCCGTCACGTCGCAGCCGGACACGGAGTCGTTCTACGGCAAGGCCCAGACCGAGGTCGCCGTGGCCGGGGTCTCAGGATCGATCCAGGCCAGCCTCTACGAGGGCGATTCGCGCGCCGGCAGCTACGAGATGCTCTCCGGGCACTGGATCACCGGTAAGGGACAGGTCGTGGTGCCCTCGCGCTTCCTGGAGAGGACCAGCACCAAGCTCGGTGACACGGTGCGGGTGACCTACGAGAAGGAGACCGCGAACCTGCGGATCGTGGGCGAGTCCTTCGACACGTCGGGTAGCCAGCTGGAGATCCACGCGGACATGGCCGACTTCAGGTCGGCCGAGCCCAGTACCTTCCTCGTCGAGACGAAGTCCGGCGTCTCCGCCGACGAGTACGCCCAGAAGGTCGCCGCGGTCGTACAGCCGCTGGGGGGCGACGCCACGACCGGCTCCGAGTCGGGGCAGGACGGCGTCATCCTCATTATGGCCGCGATGGCGGTGCTGCTCACCCTCATGCTGATCATCGTGGCCGGTCTCGGTGTGCTCAACTCCGTGGTCCTCGACACCCGGGAACGCATCCACGACCTGGGTGTCTGCAAGGCGATCGGCATGACGCCGCGGCAGACCGTGAGCCTCGTGCTCGCCTCGGTGGCCGTGATCGGCGTGATCGGCGGGCTGCTCGGCGTGCCGGCGGGGTACGCGCTGCACCACGTCGTCATGCCGGTGATGGGGCGTGCCGTGGGCACCAGCCTGCCGTCGCTTGTCCTTGATGTGTACAGGCCTTTCCAGCTGCTCCTGCTGGGGCTCGGCGGATTCGTGATCGCGATGCTGGGCGCGCTGATCCCGGCAGGCTGGGCCGCCAGGGCACGTACGGCCACGGCGCTGCGCACCGAGTAGCGTCCGGCGGAGCGCGAGCTGCTGGGGGCGGATCCGCCAGGTCCGCGGGGTCGGGCCGCCCGTACAGGCACAGGTGCCGGTGCCCCCGTCCAGGCAGTTCCTCTTGAGAGGGACTCGGAAGGCCCGGACGGGGGCCGGCAGCGGGAAGCGGTGCGGGGTATCGGCGGCGAGACCGGGTGTGGGGCAGCAGCTCCGACCTGGTCTCGCCGCCGCACAGATCCGGCCCCTGCTCATCCGCAGAAGTCCCCGAGACCTGTCCCCGAACCAGGGGTAGGGCACCTCACAGACGCACGGCTACCTCGGCATCAGTGAAACATCGCACCACGGCTCACTCGTCCTCCTACCTCCGCATACGCCGCAGCACAGGTCTGGCCCTCGGCTGGTGGCTCACGGCGGAGGCGCTGGAGCTCGTCGTCTTTGGCTGCCAGGACGGACAGCAGCAGCTGGTGACGCTCCTTGAGCTGGTTGAACTCGGTGTGCGTGCGGGCAAGTTTGCTGGTGAGCTGCTGGTTGAGGTCCCGTAGCCGCGCGATCCGGGCTTCGCGGGGATCGGGCTGATGTCCGGCGGCCCAGGCGGCGGCTCGGCGTTGCTCGAACTCGTCCTTGAGGTGGCCCCAGGTCCGGTAGAGGGATGCGCGTGAGATGCCCGCCTCGCGGGCGAGCGTCTTGACATCGCAGGCGCCGCCGGGTGGGATCTGCCCGGCCAGCAGCCGGTCGATGGCCGCGCGAATGCGCCGCTCAATCTGGTCGCGCTGCTGGTGGCTCAGTGCCATGTCATCCGGCCTTTCCGGCTGCCTTGTCGATCTCTTCGAGAATCCGCATGGACCGCTCGTGCTCGGCCCGCAACCGGTCCCTTTCCCCGGCCGGGATGCAAGGGCTGGCCAGCAGGACGGCGCCGTTGTCGGCCGCGTTCTGCCAGACCGAGCGGTGAACGAGGTGGTGGGTGGCCTGCGGGCAGCGGGAGCTGTCACACAGCCCGGTCAGCGGAGCTGCCGCGGACTTGGTGCCGGCGAGCCTGAGACACAGCGCCTTGGCCGGGTCTTCGAACCAGCAGTAGTTCGCCGCGGACAGGTGCAGTACCGACGCCTTCCTCTTCAGCAGCAGCTCGATCTGCCGGTCGGTGACCACCTTCGCCGGTCCTGGCTCGTGGTTGGCCAGCTCGTCTTCGACGGCGCGGAACGTGGCCAGCAGGGCGTCGGCTCCCGGGCCCGCGGGCAGCTGCCCCTGTTCGAACTGCCGATATGCCTCGACGGTCCGCTGGAGTTTCCGCTTCGCTTCCTCCTTCTTCCATTCGTGGTGGAAGACGGCCTGGGCGCCACCGGGCCGGCCTAAGCTTGTTTTTTAAGACCCAGTCTCGAACATGCCTCGAACTTGATTAGCGTTTTCGCAGTTCAGAGGATGTGAAGGCGACCTTCGTCTGATCCTTTGCTTCGTCACAGGCAAAGATCAGCGCGAAGGCCGTAGCCATGAGTGTGGGGGATCAGTGCGTCCTGCGGGATGCGTTCGCGGAAGTGTCACGTTTCCGGACGGAGTTGTACGCGTGTCTGACCACGTGGGGCGACGCGTTGTTCGAGTTGTGCGACGCCGTGCTGTGCACCGACGGCCCGGTTCGGTCGCTCGTCGAGCTTGCGCTAGCCCCTGAACACCGCCGTGGTCACGGCTCGTTGTACGGCGGCCTCAACGAAGGCCACATCGACGTTGCCCGGCTCCGCCGAACCCTGTCCGAGTTGCCGTTGCCCAGGGCGGCGGACGGACGGCTGGTCTTGGCGGTGGACGTCTCCCCCTGGCTACGACCGGACGCCGGCACTTGCCCGGACCGCTCGTTCTGCCACACCTACGGCCGCGGCGACGCCAAGCACCAGATGATGCCCGGCTGGCCCTACTCGATCGTGGCCGCCCTGGAGACGGGCCGGACTTCCTGGACGGCGATTCTGGATGCCATCCGCCTGGAACCCGGCGCCGACCTCGCCGCCATCACCACCGTCCAGATCCGGGAGGTGGTTCAGCGACTGATCGCCGCCGGCCAGTGGTGCCAAGGCGACCTGGAGATCCTGGTCGTCCTCGACGCCGGCTACGACGCACCCCGCATTGCACATCTCCTGGCGGACCTGCCGGTGCAGATCCTGGGCCGGCTGCGTTCAGACCGGGTGATGCGGCGGCCCACACCACCGCGGGTCTACGATCCCAAGGGTGGCCGGCCGCCCAAGCACGGCGGCGAGTTCGTCTTCGGCGACCCGGCCACTTGGGGCACTGAGCAGGCCGTGACCATCACGGACACCCGCCTCTACGGCACCGCGACTGCACGGGCATGGGACCGGCTCCACCCCCGGCTGACCCGCCGGGCTGCCTGGATCGACCACGACGGCCCGTTGCCTCTCATCGAGGGGACCGTCATCCGCCTGGCCGTGGAGAGACTGCCGTCCGGCGGGGTGAACAAGCCCGTGTGGCTGTGGTGGTCGGGCACCGACGCCACAGGGGCGGACGTCGACCGCTGCTGGCAGTCCTTCCTGCGGAGATTCGACCTAGAGCACACGTTCCGGATGCTCAAGCAGACCCTTGGATGGGTCCGACCGCGGCTTCGCAGCTCGGCCGCAGCGGACCGCTGGACGTGGCTGGTGGTCGCAGCGCACACTCAACTGCGGCTCGCCCGGCCGCTGGCCGGCGACCTTCGCCACCCGTGGGAGAAGCCCGCCCCACCGAACAAGCTCACGCCCGCCCGTGTCCGGCGCGGGTTCAGAAACCTCCGTGCACGGACTGGCTCCCCAGCCAGTGCACCGAAACCTTCTCGGCCCGGCTCCGGACGTCCGCCAGGCTCGAAGAACCGTCGTCCGGCACAGCGTCACGAGGTGGGAAGAATACTTGCCACGGGCCAGGCATTCAGCCGCCCAACCCACCACAAGATCGGCACGAAACCCCGCCGCTCGAAGGCAACGAACGCCATGAGCTAACTGGGGCTGTTCATGGTGGGAGCCCTGCCCATGAAGGGCAACGGGCAAGTCGCCCGCTCGCGAGAGGGCTCCCACCACACCCGTGTGTGCCTGAAAGGCATCAACACGTAGTCCACAATGAGGGACCTACGCCAGAAAGGCTGGCGCCGCCGCGGCTTGGTCACCACATCGGCCGAAGGGCTCCGTCTTGGCAGCACCGAAGCCGCACCTTCTGGCTCTAACAAAAGCTGTTGATCAAGTGACTATCGGCTTGGTGGCTCGTTGGTCAGGTCATGGCGAAGCGTCAGTCGCGGCCGTGGATCGTGT
>NZ_JBSFTT010000051.1:0-39092 GCF_053591415.1 Streptomyces sp. NPDC003032
TAGGAGTGGGCCGCGTTTGCATACTACAGCTTGGGGGGGTTATTGCTGGTCGGGCGCGGCCGCGGGCGCCGACCCGCGGCACGGGGCCCTCGTCCTGGTCGACCACCTGCGCGGCACGCTGTACGTGATGGCGGAGCCCGGCTCCCGGGGCGTCCTGGCGGGTCTGCCCGGGAGTACGGGTGCTCTCCAGCGGCAGCGAGCTGCTCATGCCTGCCACCTACGACGACAGCACAAAGGCCGCGGACCTCATCAGCCATCCGCGCGGAACCTGCTCCGGGTCGCCGGCACCCTCAGCCCCGACCAGCTCAGCTCAATCATCCGGGCCCGCGTCACTGCATCACGCGGAGCCTTCCGTGCCCGCGACGACCGGCGAACGATATCCCGTTCGTCCTCGCCACGTCCCGGTCGTGCCCGTAAAACCATCGCCCAGCACCCGCCCCCGAGAACCCCGGTCGCGCGCCGGTCGCACACCGGTGGCCGGTCGCACACCGGCGGACTGCCGCCCCCGTCCAGCCCGGCCGCCCCGCCAGGAGAATGACTTGAAGAAAACCGTCCGTCTGTTTTTCAGTGACCGGTTGTGGCGCTCTCTGCCCTCTCCGCCCTCTTCACCCCCTCTGCCTTATCGGGCTGTGGCTTCACGTGGAGGATGTCGCGGGCCTGGTCCGCGGCGCGGGCGATGCTCTCCGAGACGAAGTCGAGGAAGCGGGCGACATTCTCCAGACGGACGGCGGCCGGGGTGTCGGGGCCGAGGACGGAGATGCCCTGCCGGGCGGTCGCGACGACCTGGGACATGGACCGGACGCTGACCATCATCGAGTGGTACCAGATGTCGTCGTCGACGACATAGCGTTCGCGGCGGCGATCGTCGCGCTGCCGGCGGACGAAGCCCTGTTCGTCGAGGAACGTGATCGCCTTGGAGACGGACGCCGGGCTGACCTGGAGACGCTGGACGAGCTCGGAGGCGGTGAGGCTGCCCGAGTCGGTGAGGGTGAGGCAGGTCAGCACCCTGGCCATCATCTTGGGCATGCCCGAGGCCATCATGACGGTGGTGAACACCTCCTCGAAGTCGCGCACAGCTTCGAGGTCGCGCCCGTGGGGCTGCGGCGAGGCCACCCCCTTGGGCGCCACCTGCCTGCGGCGGTGGGCACGGTGTTCGGTGGCGCGGTGGGCGAGGTCGGCGCGGTAGCCGGTGGGGCCGCCGTTGCGCATCACTTCCCGCGTGATCGTCGAGGTCGGGCGGTCCAGGCCTCGGGCGATCTCCGCGTAGGCGAGGCCGTCGGCCAGTCCCAGCGCGATCTGCTGGCGTTCCTGCTGGGTGAGTCTGCCTCCCGGCATCGCGATCTCTCCTTCGTGGGCGCAAGAGGCCCTCTCGTGGGCTCCAGATACCCCTCAGCATAGCGCTCACCTCCAACTCATTGCAACGACATGGCGGAGTGTTGTTGCATTAACCTCGAAATCATTGCAACGATTCCAAGGTAACTGCCTGCACTAATGCTGTTTCTGCGCAACGATCTGCTTGCCGGAACAGTGAATGCAACGTAGCGTTTTCATCAACAGAAAGCGCGGGGTGCCGAACGGACCACGCGACACAGACGAAGGAGCACACCATGCAGAAGTTCGCCGTCCCCGCCCCGGCCTCCGCCGTTCTCGACATCCCCGCGGGACGCATCCAGGTCATCACCGCCGACCGCGACGACGCGACGGTGGAGGTCCGGCCCGCGGACGCCTCGAATAGCCGCGACGTGAAGGCGGCCGAACAGACCACGGTCGAGTACGGCGACGACGGCGTCCTGCGGATCGACGGGCCATCGGCGAAGAAGCAGATCCTCGGCACCACCGGATCCATCGAGGTGACCCTCCAACTGCCCGCGGGCTCCCGCGTCGAGGCGAAGGCGGCCGCCGCCGACTTCCGGGGCGTGGGACAGCTCGGCGACGTCGCCTTCGAGGCCGCGCGGGGCACGGTCAAGCTCGACGAGGCCCAGGACGTCCGCCTGGCCCTCACCGCCGGTGACGTCTCGGTCGGCCGCCTGAGAGGTGACGGCGAGATCAGCACCCTCAAGGGCAGCCTCACGGTCACCGAGGCCGTGCGCGGCAAGGTCACGCTGCGCACCGAGCACGGTGACGTCTCCGTCGGCGCTGCCCGCGGCGTCTCCGCCTCGCTGGACGCCGGCACCCACTACGGCCGGGTGCGCAACTCGCTGCACAACGCCGAGGGTGCCAGTGCCGCTCTGCACATCCACGCCTCCACCGCCTACGGCGACATCACCGCCAGCAGCCTGTGACCACCCGAAGCCACCGAAGGAGCTCCCTCTCATGACCGATCCGGCCATCACCGCGCACGGGCTGCGCAAGTCCTACGGCGACGAGGTCGTCCTCGACGGCATCGACCTCGCCGTCCCCGAGGGCACGATCTTCTCCCTGCTGGGTCCCAACGGTGCGGGCAAGACCACCGCCGTGAAGATCCTCTCCACCCTCATCTCCCCCGGCGCAGGCTCCGGCGCCATCCACATCGGCGGCCACGACCTCGCCACCCACCCCCAGGCCGTACGCTCCACGATCGGCGTCACCGGACAGTTCTCCGCCGTCGACGGCCTGATCACCGGCGAGGAGAACATGCTCCTCATGGCCGACCTCCACCACCTCCCCAAGCCCGAAGGACGCCGCGTCAGCGCCCAACTCCTCGAACGCTTCGACCTCGTCGAAGCCGCCAAGAAACCCGCCGCCAGCTACTCCGGCGGCATGAAACGCCGCCTCGACATCGCCATGACCCTGGTCGGCAACCCGCGGATCATCTTCCTCGACGAACCCACCACCGGCCTCGACCCCCGCTCCCGCCACAACATGTGGGGCATCATCCGCGAACTCGTCAACGACGGCGTCACCGTCTTCCTCACCACCCAATACCTCGAAGAAGCCGACGAACTCGCCGACCGCATCGCCGTCCTCAACAACGGCAAAATCGCCGCCGAGGGAAGCGCCGGAGAACTCAAACGACTCATCCCCGGCGGACACGTGCGCCTCCGCTTCACCGACCCCACCGCCTATTACCGCGCGGCCCTCACCCTGAGCGATGCCGCCAACGACGACGAAGCGCTCTCGCTGCAGATTCCCAGCGACGGCAGTCAGCGCGAACTGCGCGGCCTCCTGGACCAGTTGGACATCGCCGGCATCGAGGCCGACGAACTCACCGTCCACACCCCCGACCTGGACGACGTGTTCTTCGCCCTCACCGGCGACGCCACCACCCCCGACCAGCCCGCTCAGTCCGCTCAGTCCGCTCAGTCCGCTCAGTCCAAGGAGACCGTCCGATGAGCTACCTCTCCCTCGCCGTGCGCGACTCCTCCACCATGCTGCGCCGCAACCTCCTGCACGCCCGGCGCTACCCCTCCCTCACGCTGAACCTGCTCATGACCCCGATCATGCTGCTCCTGCTCTTCGTATACATCTTCGGAGACACCATGAGCGCGGGCATCGGCGGCGGGGACCGCTCCGCCTACCTCGCCTACATCGTCCCCGGCCTGCTCCTGATGACCATCGGCTCCACCACGATCGGCACGGCCGTCTCCGTCTCCAACGACATGACCGAGGGGATCATCGCCCGCTTCCGCACCATGGCCATCCACCGCAGCTCCGTCCTCTTCGGGCACGTCGTCGGCAGCGTGTTGCAGGCCCTCATCAGCGTCGTCCTCGTCGGCGCCGTCGGCGTGGCCATCGGCTTCCGCTCCACGGACGCCACCGCCCTGGAGTGGCTCGCGGCCATCGGGCTCCTCGCCCTGGTCGCCCTGGCGTTCACCTGGATCGCCGTAGGGATGGGCATGGGCAGCCCGAACGCCGAGGCGGCCAGCAACAACGCCATGCCGCTGATCCTGCTGCCGCTGATCTCCAGCGCCTTCGTCCCCGTCGGCGCCATGCCGGGCTGGTTCCAGCCCATCGCCGAGTACCAGCCCTTCACCCCCTCCATCGAGACCCTCCGCGGCCTCCTCCTCGGCACCGAGATCGGCCACAACGGCTGGCTCGCCCTCGCCTGGGGCGTCGGCCTCACGGTCCTCGGCTACCGCTGGTCCCTGGCGCAGTTCAACCGGGACCCCAAGTAGGCGGCCCGAGCGTTCCGCGTAGTCCCCCTGGGCCACCTCGACGCCGGCGCGTCTCCCGGTGAACCGGTCCGGCCGCCGCCCCAGCGCGACCGATATCACCGGATCTCCACGTGGTGTGGCGGGTAGGCGTGGCCTGGTCTACGCATGAAGGCCCCCGAAACGGTAAGATACAAACTCGACGGTTTGTTTGGGTGGGCAGCGCAACGCTCATGGACGTGGAGGAGGTGGGCACATGGCGAAACAGGACCGCGCGATCCGCACTCGTCGGACGATCTTGATGGCGGCTGCTTCGGTGTTCGAGCAGTGCGGATACCAGGCAGCGACGATCACGGACATTCTCGACACAGCCGGTGTGACCAAGGGCGCGCTCTATTTTCACTTCCAGTCCAAGGAGGACCTGGCCCAGGGCGTCATGGCCGAACAGGGCCGGCAAGTGGTCGTCCCCTCCCGGAACTGCAAGATCCAGGAAGTCGTCGACGTCGTCGTCCTGCACACCTACCGGCTGCAGACCGACCCCATGGTCCGCGCCGGCGTGCGGCTCACCCTCGACCAGCAGGCCGCCGACCTCAACCGGGCCGGCCCCTTCCAGGAGTGGGTCACGGTGATCACCGACCTCCTGGAGCAGGCCAAGCTGCAGGGCGAACTGCTGCCCCACGTCGTGCCGTCGGAGACCTCCGAGCTCCTGGTCGGCGCCTACGCCGGCATCCAGGCCATGTCGCAGGCCGTCAGCAACTACGCGGATCTGAACCAGCGGGTCCGGGTGATGCTGCGTCACGTGCTGCCCAATGTCGTGCTCTCCTCCGTGCTCACCGCTATCGACCTGTCCCCCGACCGCGGAAAGACGATCTACACCGAGGCGGATCTGTCCGACGCGGGCGCCTTCGCGGAAACCTCGGCCTGAGCGAGCGCCGTCGGCGCGAGCCACCCGGCGACTCAAGCGGGGCGTGTAGTTCACATCGAGTACGTGGCCGTTCCAGCAGTTCCTATCGTGATGATCTCATTGCCTGCCGCGACGGACTGGAAGCAATGGGTTCCCTCCGCAGGCGCCGCCGCGCTGGCTCCCCTGGGCCGCCTGGCGTGGAATTTCGTCACCCACAGGCTCCGCACATCCTGACCGGAGTGCCGGGGGCGGCACCCATACCGCCTCCGGCACTCTCCGCCATATCGGTTCCCGACGAAACGGTCGGATCCCATCGCCGGTGTGACGTAATTTCCCGCCACCGCTCATTTCCCCGGTGCGGCACACCTTCCCGGGACTCACCCAAGGACCCCGCTTCTGCGGCCATGCCTGCCGACAGGCCGAGTACCGCAAGCGCGAACGCGCCAAGAAGACCGGCGGGACCTCAGCCACCGGCCCGCCCGATCTTGGCGACCTGCACGAGGAACTGCGCGAACTGGCTCTCGACGGGCAAGACGAAATGCGTCACCTGGTCCGGCTCCTGGCCAATTGCGAGGATGCGTCGGGCGACGCGGACGGCGACAGCTTCGAAGGTCCGGCCGCCGTGCTGTTCGAGGTCGAGCTGGCCTTCTTCGGGTTCGCCAGTGCCCACAGGATGGACATCCCGGTCGGGGTGCGTACCACGAACAGGCGCAGGCCCCAGAAGAACCGGGAGAGCAAGGCGCGGTACCCGTATCCGGCTCAGCCGGCCATGTTCGACCGCTTCACCGTCGGGCGCGAGCGGCCGCACAGGTGAAGCCCATCAGAGCCTGCGCCACGGCAACGGCGACCAGCTCGGAATCCGTCAGCTGCGGCGGTCGGCCAAGCCATCGGACCCCACCGATCTCGTCGTCGATCTTCACGTACAGTGCGGTCAGCAGGGCATCCAGGTTGTTCGTCACACAACGATCTTGGACGCCCTGTCTGTGTTCCCGAACACACCGTCAGCATTCGGAATGACTCGTCTAGAGGTACGTGGGGCACGGCCGCCGGGGTCCTGGCGTCCCGGTCCGGCGGCCTCCGGGCCCCCGGAGAACGAACAGCACAGCGATGGCGCGGAGTTGTGCGAAGATTCCGTGCCCCAGTCTGGGTGATCAGGCGACAAAAGAGGAAACAGAGTGATACCCAAGAGATACAGACCCGCCGTCATCGCGAGTGTGACCGCGGCCGTGGCGTCCGGTTCCCTGCTCGCGTCCCCCGCGCACGCGGACGCCGCCGACAGCGCGCCCCGCAAGGCCGACCGCGAGACGGTCGCCGCCTTCGCCCGCATCGCCGACGACGTCCTTTCCCGGCGCACCGAGGCCCTGGTGGAGGATCGCGCGGGACGCGGGGGCACCGGCTCCGGCGCTGCCACGACGCGCATGTCGGGCCGGCTGAAGAAGGACGAGGACGCCGCGCTGCGGTCGCTGCACGCACGCAAGGCGCGCCTGGCGAAACTCGGCGAGGCGTACACGAAGGCGGACACCCGCGTCGTCGTGGACCGCGCCACCATCACCGGCACGACGGCGACCGTCCAGGTCACCTCGTCGTCCACTCTCACGTACAAGAAGGTGCGCGGGGACGAACCGGACACCACCGCGTTCTCGACGCGGCAGGAGCTGAAGCTCGCCGGCTCGAAGGACGGCGGCTGGAAGCTGACCACGATCAGCTCGCGGGACAACGGCCCCGTCGCGGTCGCCGAGCCGTCGGTGGCCCGGGTGAACACCATTGATGACGACGGGAACCAGTACCCCGACGGCACTCCGGCGTCCACCGCGTACCCCACCACGCAGATGCCCTCGGGCAAGACGGCCGGTGCCTACGACTACGCCGCCATGGCGCGGTACACGGAGAGGTACTGGGGCAGCTACAACCCGGCGTACCGGAAGTTCAACGGAGCCGGCGGCGACTGCACCAACTTCGTCAGCCAGGCGCTGAAGGCGGGCGGCTGGAAGTCCGCCCCGGGCTCCGCCTACGACTACCGGAACTGGTGGTACGACGGCGCGAACCAGAGCACCTCCTGGGTCGGCGTGAACGAGTGGGCGTGGTTCACGCTGTCCAACCGTCGGGCCCCCAACCTGTCGAGCGTCTACAAGCTGGACGTCGGTGACGTGCTGCAGATGGACTTCGACAAGAACGGGTCCAAGGACCACTCCATGATGGTGACGTACCGCGACAGGCGGGGCATGCCGTATCTGACGTACCACTCGACCGACACCTACCGGAGGTCGCTGGCGAGCGTCATCGCGTCCTACCCCAACGCGCGTTACTTCGCGTACCGCACCTGACGGACCCGGTAACCCCACCGGACCGGCGCGGCCGCCGACGCGCCGGTCCCTTCAGCGGTACCTGTGGCGTGTTGTCCAAGCGGATCTTCACCGATTCGCTCGGCGGCAACCATGGCGACAGACCGAGGGCGCGCATGACGGGCCATCGGGTGCGCGGCGCGAGAGGGACACAAGCGGCCAAATCGTCCGCGTGCAAGTACACCAGTCACCGGAGAAAACTCCCGACGGACACTTCGTAGTCATCCAGGCCAGGGCTGGAAATGGCGGGCAGCCGATCCCTCGATCCCCGAGGAAATCGCCGCTTCCCGACCGGGAGCAGCGGCACCAGCTTCGCCCACTGCGCATTCGTCAGATCATGTCGCCTGACGAAGTGGATGTTTTCCAGCCGCCGGTGGACGACAACGAAGTCGGTGGCAGGATCATGAGCGGTTTTTAGTCCAAGACCGCATCATCGACGGCGCCGACGACGGTTTCCTGATCAGGTTGTCCTGACCTGCACGTCCTGTGGGCGGGCGCCCCCGCCCACAGGAACAGTCACGTCGGCCGGAACTGCAGCAGGAATCGTTCCACCCCATCGGGCACGCCCTGCTCAGCGAGGGCCGCGACCTCTCCCCGCCCCACCACGTGAGCGCGCAGCCGCCATCGCTGATTTGCGACGCCGAGGTCGATTCCGTTCTCGTCCGGCCCGCCAGCCGTGTGGAACTGAAGCCGGCCTGTCGCGGAGTCCAGTTCTGTCTCCCCTGTCGCTTCCCAGGAGGCGGTGCGATCCGGCTCCGGTGGTGAGTCCCAGACCTCGACAGTGAACGCGGCCGTGTGCGTATGGCCTCCCGACTTGATGTCGACCCGCCCGTGCTGCGCCGACACCAACCCGTCCGCGCCTTCGGGCCAGTCGTCGATCACGTCCTCGTCGGCCTCCTGCAACCACAACAGGAACCGCTCGATCCGGACCGGGAACTGCTCACGATGCACTAACGCCATACCGATACTCCGCTCGCTCAGCTCACTACCCCACAAGCTTCAGGCACATGATCTAAGCTTGTTCCTTTACCAGGATCTACCGGGTCGGCCGATGGCCTTGAGGGTCTCGGGGCGTTTGACGGTTTTGCCGACGTCGAAGCGGGTGGCGGGCCGCCGGTTCTTCGAGCCGAGGGGCCGTCCGGGCCCGGTCCCGGTGAGTTGAGGAACACGGGCCGGGCAGAGCAGGTGGGTGCGGATGTTTCTGAACCCCCGGCGGACTCGGGCCGGGGTGAGGTATTCGGGCTTGGTCGGCTTCTCCCAGGGCCGACGGAGATCGCTGGCCAGCGGCCGGGCGAGGCGGAGCTGGGTGTGGGCGACGACCAGGAGCCAGGTCCAGCGGTCCGCCGCCTCGGGCGTACGGACCTTCGGGGTGGTCCAGCCCAGCGTCTGCTTTCCGAACCGGAAGGTGTGTTCCAGGTCGAATCTCCTGAGGAACACCTGCCACCAGAGATCCACGTCTGCCGGGGTGGCGCCGGTCTTCGAGGACCACAACCAGACCGGCGGGGCTTCCCGGTCGTTTCAGAGATGCTCGACTTTGAGGCGGACCAGAGTGCCCTCCACGAGGGGGAGTTCGCCGTCGTGCTCCAGCCAGGCCGAGCGGTGGGTCAGTCTCGGGTGGACCCGCTCCCATGCCTGGGCTTCCGCCTTGCCGTAGTTCACGCTGTCGGTGACTGTGGTGATCGCCGATTGGGGCCAGGTCTCGGGCTTGGCGAAGCGGAACTCTGGCCCGTGTTTGGGCGGGCGTCCGCCCTTTGGGTCGTAGACGCGAGGTGGCTTCGGCAGGCGCATCACCCGGTCGGATCGGATCCGGCCGACCAGCTCGACGGGAAGGTTTCGCAGTACCCAGGCCAGGAGGGTGACGTCATAGCCGGCGTCCATGACGATCGTGATGTCCGGGTCGCCTGACTGCCATTGACCGGCCGCAACGAGCCGCTCGACCACGGCCCTCAGCTGGGCAGCGGTGACAGCGGTCGCGTCGTCCTGGGGACCGAGCCGGATCACGTCCAGGATTCCGGTCCACGACGTGCCCCGGGTTCCAGGACGCCGACCAAGGAGTACGGCCAGCCCGGAATGAACTGCGACGCAGACTTCGCCCGCCCGTAGACATGGCAGAACAGCCTGTCCGCCGAGCACGGCGCGTCCGACCGCAGCCACGGCGACACATCGACCGCCAGCACCAGGCGCCCGCCCTCGAACCGGGGCAGCGGCAGCCCGGCCAGCAGGGACCGCAGCCGCTCGATATCGATCCGGCCGCAGTTGAGGGCTCCGTACAATGCTCCGTGCCGTCCACGCACAGAACCTCATCGGTGAGCTCGAACAGCTCATCCCGCCGGGCGGACAGGCACGCGTAGAACTCGCTCCGGAAGCGTGACGCTTGCGCGAACGCTTCCCGCCGGACATCCCGGCACACCACACTCATGACAACGGCCTTCGGTTGATCCCGTACCTCTGTGACGGAGCACAGGATCAAGCGGAGGTCACCCTCACGTCCGGCGAATGTCCAGGTGAGCGACGCAGTACGAGTCGCCTTTCGACGCCCGAAGGCATAGAACAAGCTCAGCCGGTGCTCGCGGAACAGTTCCTCAAATGCCGCCCACCGCCGACGGTACGGTCATGCCGCGGTGTCAGTGACCACCAGGCGCAGCACGTCGAACGCGACGAAGTGGGCCGGCCACTGTCCGGCAACCCGGACGACTGCGGGACCGCGTCGGCTGATCGTCGCGCCTCGCAGAACTTCACGTGTCGGTACTGTTGAGGAGTGAGTATCCGCGTGCTGATCTGCGACGAACTGCCCGTGGTGTTGGACGGGCTGGCCGGTGCGCTGACCCGTGAGCCGGACATCGGCGTCGTCGCCACCACCGGAGACGGCACGGAGGCACTCGCCATGGCACGGGAGCACTCGCCCCACGTGCTGATCACCGACCTCCGCCTGGCCCGGCGCTCGGGCCTGGAGGTCGCTGCCGAGGTGACGAGCCCGTCGTGGCCGGCGCCGCGCCCCCAGGTCCTCGTGTTCACCGCACAAGCCGACGACACGAGCGTGATGAATGCGCTGGAAGCGGGAGCGTACGGTTATCTACTCAAGGACACCCCGTCCGAGGAGATGATCCGCGCGGTGCGCGCCCTGGCCGCAAGTGAAGCAGCGGCTAGCGGACCGGTCATCCGGCGCCTGATCGACTGGCTCTACTGGCGCAACGCCCAGCCCGTCGCCGTGGCCCAGCATGGCCTGCAGTCCCTCACCCCGCGCGAGCGCGAGATCCTGCTGCTGGTGGCGGCCGGTCTGTCGGACGCGGACATCGCCGCGAAGCTGACGCTGCAGGAGGCGACCGTACGCTCGCACGTCTACCACCTGCGCGAGAAGCTCGCCCTGCGCGACCGCGCCCAACTCGTCGCCTTCGCCTATCAGTCCGGGTTCACGGTGCCGACGGTCCCGGACGCCTGGTCGCCGCCAGGCAGAGCGCCAGGCTGGCCAAGGTAACCGCGGTGACCAGGACGGTTGCCGAAGTCCAGCCGGCGTGGGTGACGGCGAAGCCGAGGGCGGGCGGGCCAAGCAGCGTGCCGACGCTGCCCGCCTGGTTCAACAGGCCGTAACCGCGCCCGAGTTCAAGCGGCGAGCGGGCGACGGACGGGGTACTCGCGTACAGTACGGCGAGGACCAGCCCACCCGCGAACTGCATCAGGGCGGCACCGAGGGCGATGACGGCCCAGGACATGACCTGGTACATCACCGCCGCGGCACACGGCATGGCGAGTACGGCAATGACGAGCGGACGCGGCCCGATACCTCGGGCCAGCAACAGCCCCGCCAGCAGCCCGCCGGGCACTGCGGCCAGTGACACGACGGCGGCGGTGACGCCGCCCACCGTCGAGCGCATGCCCCGGTCCGTGGCGAGGGTCGGCAGCAGGGCCACTGCGGTAACCCCGAGCAAGGCGATGAGAGCGAAGGACAACGAGAGCTGGAGCACGGGTCCCAATCCCCGACTGTGACTGACGTATTGCTCGTCCGCTCGGCCCCGCACACCGGTCAGCCACCCCAGGGCGCCGACCAGGGCGGCCACAGCGGGCACCAGTGTCAGTGCCCCGGCCGCCCGCCACCCCACCGTGCCACTGAGCGTCCCGATGGCCGAGGCGAGTGCCAGGCCCACCGGGACGAAGGTGCTCCACAGGGCCAGCGCCCCGCGCTGCGTCGCGGGCTTGCACCGTGACGACAGGATCAGCGGCCCCGTGACGACCACCGCTAGATAGCCCGCCCCCTCCAACACCCGGGCACCGTACAGCACAAACGCCTCATGAGCCGTGACCTCCAGCAGCCCGCCCACCAGCATGACGCCCAGCCCGAGGGACAGGACACTCCCCAGATCGCGTCGCGCGACCCACAATCCTGCCGGCACGGCCAGGCACGCCGCGACCACGGTGACACCGGAGACCAGCCAGCCGAACGCCGTCAGCGAGAGCCCGAAGGTATCCCTGACTCCAGCCTCCAGCGAAACGAACCGCCCCAGCGCGACAGCCGCCGACACACCGGCCAGATAGACGAGAGCGATGACAGGGCGCTCGCCAACCTCCGCCTGTCGAAGCCGCATGAACTCTCCATGCCGCCCAGCCTTCCCCAACGGCATGTCCCGCGTCCCTCGCACCAGGGATGCGCTCATACGGCTTTCCGCGCCCGGGTTGGTGCCCATTCGTTCGCCTCTCAAGAGCAGTGGTTGGAGGCGGTGACTTTATCGACGGACGTCGTCGGCGGACATGGGCCTGAACGCGTGTCTTTACCTACGCGGTGTGTGGAGGCTGAACCGCGGCTAACGCACCTCATGTGGAAGAAGTTCGGAGCAGGTGGATGCATTCGGGCTCGGTTCAGTTGACCTCTGAGAATGGTGACGGCGTGTTCGCCTATATCGACGAGTACGCGTTGCTGCTGATGCGCGCGCTTCAGGACGCCGGAGTCGACGTACCGGCGAGACCGCGGTGGTGGGTGCCGACGACCTGCTCATCGGCAAGTTGCTGCGGCCGCGCCTGACGAGCGTACGGATCGCACTGCCTGCGCCCGGCGATGTGGCCGCGCTCGTGGACCGTCTCATCCGCGAACCGCTGACGCCGCCCGCGGTGCGCACGTTCGGTCGTCGGCGCGCATCGAGCCGAGGGGATCCAGCGGCAGCGGTCAGGGCCGCCGATAGGGCTCGCACAGCAGGTCTTCGTAATTGCCGTCGTCCAGACAGATGCGCACGAGCCGGGCTCCACCGACGATGTCCGCCGGAACGACGAAGCTGAAGGTTCTGGTCGTACCGCAGGCCGTGTCACTGGGATCGGAGCCCTTCGAGCCCACCAGCGCGCGGTCGGCGTCGTAGGTACGTCCCCAGGTGAGGCGGCAGTACGCGCGGCCGGCCGAACTCACCGACTTGTGTGTCCCCTCCACGAGGACCGACCGGTTGTACCAGGTCAGCTTGCCGGTGGTCCACGTGTTCCCGACCTCGACGCGGAACGAGGAATCGGGATAGTCGACTGCCTGGGCGTTGGCGGCAGGAGCGCCGAGCAGGGCGCCCGCTGTCAGTGCCACGGCACCGAGGGCGGCGGAGAGGTTGCGTACGCAATGTGACCTCCAGGATGTGAGCCGGTTGCGGCTTCACATGCTTCAGAACCGGGATACCCCGGCCCAGCTCTCAGTCACGGCTTAAAAGTCGCTGACAAAGCCGTTGGACGTGGCGATGAGTAATCAGGCAGGCAGCGAGGCTGAGGAAGGCTTCGTGGATGTCATCGCGCCGTTCCCAGCGGATGCGGAGACGGCGGAAGCCATGCAGCCAGGCGATCGTGCGCTCGACGACGTAACGGAAGATGCCTGCCCAGGCCAGAGCCGTGAGGCCGGCCTCGTTCGGCAATGACTGGGCGGACACCGCGGTGCCAGAGCAGACGGCGGTACAGGTCGTAGTCGTAGCCGCGATCAGCCAGCAGCGCGTCCGGCCTTCGCCGGGGCCGGCCGACGCGCCCGGCGACAACCGGGATCTCGTCCACCAAGTTGGTCCCAGACGCCGGCCTCGTTCCAGACGGCCAGCCGCCGCCGGCACGTCATGCCCGAGCCGAAGCCCAGCTCCTCGGGACGGGGCTGCCCGGCAGCGAGGCGGCGGCGTCCGGCGCGCTGGAGCCGCCGCCGCTGCTTGCGCAGCTCCTGCTTCTTCTCCGCCTTCGACTTCGGCTTCCGGAGCCGCTTCCAGACCGGCTGCCACCCCAGGGACTCATCAGGCTCGGGCTCCTGCTCCTCATCGAGCGCGGCGGCCATCCTCGCGCGGGCCGCGCGGGCGCGAGCGAGTGCTCACTCGCCTCCTCCTGTGGCCCGGCCCGGTGTGTGCCGGGTGCCGGGGGCGGGCTGCGGTCGGGGGCCGTGGGCGGCGGTGTGCTCGCGGATGCCGTCCTGGAGGTTGGCGGCGGGGCTTCATACGTCGCCCGGACCCACGGGGGGAGGCGCCGGGAAACGGCTCAAGGGGAGACAGGCGCCGCCTCATCAGCGGGCACCGCGGCCTGGCAGACGCTCAAGGTGCCCGTACAGCGCGCGGATCAGCCGGGCCCGGTTCCGCACCCCGTCCAAACTCATGCATGGCTGCGACGGGCGGCGGCGCCAACTCGAGGGGCGCGGGCGCGATGCCGGTCAGCACGTCGAAACGTCGTATGCAACTCGCGTACGCCGTACGCTTCCGTGGCAGGGGGGGACTCCGTCAACCTCACCGTCTCTCTGGCCTTGCCCCGTCTCAGCCCCTACTCACGTACTCAAGTACGCGTACTCATGTGCGGCCGCAGGGCACCCCCAAAGATGTGCTCATGGCGCGAACCTCCAGTGCGGAGACGGCGGATGCCGGCTCCGGGGCAGAGTGCCAGGGCCAGTCGGCCTCCGTACCCCCAAGGAACTCCCCCTTTGCCGAAAGAGACATGTATGAGTCGCGACCTGCGCATACGAGCTGCCACTTCGGAGGACCTGGCCTGGATCCACGAGTTGCGACACCGCGTGTACGCCCAAGAGCTCGGTCAGCACACGCCGCGGCCGGAAGGACGGTTGTATGACGCACTGGACGGCGACAACGTCTACCTCGTCGCGGCTCGGGGACCGGTCCGCATCGGCTTCGTCAGCCTGACCCCGCCGTGGCTTGGCCGCTACGGTCTGGACAAGTACCTGACCCGCGATGAACTGCCGCTGTTGTCCGAGGGAGGACTCTTCGAGGTACGCGTCCTCACCGTGGAACCGCGCTGGCGCGGCACCGCGGTGGCACCACTTCTGATGTACGCGGCCCTGCGCTGGATCTCCTCCCGGGGAGGCCGCACGGTGGTGGCGATGGGCCGCACCGAACTGCTCGACATGTACCTGGCGGTCGGCCTGCGGCCCGTCGGGCGCACCGTCCGCAGCGGCGCGGTGACCTTCGAGGTGCTGACGGGCGAGGTGGCCGGGCTGACGCAGGTGGCGACCACCCGGTATCGCACCGTCCTGGAGCGGTTCCGCTCCGAGGTCGACTGGCAGTTGGACATGGAATGGGCGCCCGGGCCGGACGGGTGTGAACATGGCGGTGCCTCGTTCACCGCTATTGGAACGGACTTCCGCACCCTGCACCGGCGCCATGAGGTCGTCGCTGCAGACATTCTGGACGCCTGGTTCCCGCCCGCTCCCGGGGCAGCCGCAGCGCTCATGGAAGACCCGGCCTGGTCCGCCAGGACCTCGCCTCCCACCGGCGCCGAGGGCCTGCTGTCGGAACTCGCGAAGGCCCGGGCACTGCCGGTGGAGACGCTCGTGGCCGGGGCCGGCTCGTCGGAACTGATCTTCAGAGCGTTCGGCCGGTGGCTGACCCCGCGGAGCAGGGTGCTTCTGCTGGACCCGGGCTACGGCGAATACGCACACGTCACTGAGCGGGTGATCGGATGTCGGGTGGACCGCTTCCGGTTGCACCGGAAGGAGGGGTGGCGGATCGACTTCGCACGGCTGGCCTCTGCCGTCGGGGCGGGTCGTTATGACCTGGTGGTCGTGGTCAACCCGAACAATCCGACCGGACGCCACGCATCCGCCGCCGAACTGCGCACCCTGATCGCGGCCGCCCCGGCCGGGACCCGCTGGTGGATCGATGAGGCCTACCTCGGCTACGTGGACCTGGCGGAGTCGCTCGCCCCACTGGCCGCGGTGGACCCGCGGATCGTGGTCTGCA
The DNA here is from genome assembly GCF_053591415.1 of Streptomyces sp. NPDC003032. Taxonomy (NCBI): domain Bacteria; kingdom Bacillati; phylum Actinomycetota; class Actinomycetes; order Kitasatosporales; family Streptomycetaceae; genus Streptomyces; species Streptomyces sp. NPDC003032. The sequence goes on from NZ_JBSFTT010000051.1 coordinate 15,488, forward strand.
CCTCGCTGTCCAAGATGTACGCGCTGTCCGGAATGCGGGCGGCCTTCCTGGTGGCCGAACCCGCCACCGCGGCACTGCTGCGCCGGTGGACGCCGCCCTGGACGGTGAGCCTTCCCGCACAGATCGCCGCCGTGGCCTCCCTGCGGGACCCGGTGCACTACCGCTCCTGCTGGCTCCGCACCCACACCCTGCGCCGTCGACTGGCCGCCGACCTCGCCCGGGTGTCCGACACCGCCGTGGTCGAAGAGGGCGTGGCGAACTTCCTCAACATCACCCTGCCGTACGACGGACCGAGCGCTGCTCGCCTGGTGCGAGAGTGCCGCCGGCACGACGTCTATCTGCGCGACCTGTCGCCTCTCTCGCCGCAGTACGAAGGGCGCACCGTACGCGTCGCGGTCAGGGACATGGCGGAGAACGCGCGCATCGTGGCGGCATACGAAGCCGCGCTGGAGACGCTGCGCCCCGGCTCGCTCTCGTGGCAGTCCGCCGGGCCCCAGGCCGCCGTCACCGCCGGCCGCGCCCGGTGATCAGCATCGCCTCGCTCGCGCCCTTCCTCGGCGGGGCTCTGGCGTTCGGCGGGATCGCCGCGGCACTCTCCGGGCACCGCGAACTGCTGGTCCGTTGGTGCTGCTGGGCCCTCGGAGTGCCCCTGGTCGTCGGAGCGTTCTGGTGGGGCAGTCCGGGGGTGACGGCCCTCGCGCTCGTGGTCGGGGTGGTCGCGGCAATGGAGTTCGGCGGGCTGATGGGGCTGTCCCGGCCGGACAGGGCGGTGCTGGCCGCGGCAGTCTCCGGCGTGGTGCTGACATCCTGGCTGATCCCCGGACAAGAGGTGCGGGCGGTGGCGGTCGGCGCGCTGGCCATCGCTGCGGTCCCGCTGCTGGCCGGTGACTGCGCCCAAGGTCTGCGTCGGCTCGTAGCCGGTCTGCTCGGGCTGGTCTGGCTGAGCGTACTCGCCGCCCTGGTACCGCTCGGCGCGACCGCGCTCGTCCTGTTCGTCGCTGTCTCGGCCGGCGACATCGTCGCGTACTTCGCCGGTCAACGGCTGGGCGGGCCACGGTTGTCACCGCTCTCCCCGGCCAAGCGGTGGAGCGGAACCATCTCCGGTGCCGCGGCCGCCCTCGGTGTGCTCGCCGCGCTGTCCGCGCTGAGCCTGCCGATGGCGATCGCGGTGGCGGTCGGCGCCCCGGCGGGGGACCTCCTGGAATCCATGGTCAAGCGAGGAGCGCAGGCGAAGGACTCCGCTCACTGGCTGGCCGGTTCCGGGGGCCTGCTCGACCGAATCGACTCACTCCTCGTCGCCCTGGCCGTCCTTGTCCTCCTGCGCTGACTGGCCCGGGCGCGCAGCAGGTGGATCGTGCACGCTTCCACTACCCCCGTACAGGGTGCGAAGGGGAGGAGTTCTCCCCCGTCGACGCCGGGCTCTGTCCACAGGGCCGCGCTCGTCCAGACCGACGATGTCGACACCGCCCGCGACTTCGCCGGCGCTGAGCCGCGGATGCCCGAGCTGCTCGCCGACGCCGCGACGCGGATCGTCGTCCCGGTCACCACACTGCCCGGCCCGGACACGGGCGAGCCATGCGAGGACTCCTTCGCCCCGGAGACCCTCGGGCACATCTTCACGACCCCCTTGCGGACATGACCGCAGGCCGGGCCGGACGCGACAGAGCGCTCGCCCGCGCGGTCACCGACTTCGCGCAGCAGTTCTTCGCTGAACCACGGGACCACGGGCAGGCGTTGGCGGTGTGCGACATCGGGTCCACTCAGTGGCCGACCTCCCCGCCGCGGTGCGGTCCGGGCTCCTGCGGGCGGTGCGCCTGCTGGTCGTCCTGGCGCACCGGGCGCACCGGGCGCACTGCGTCGACATCGTCCTGTTCGGCGTAGCGGTTTGCACGGGCGCGGGCCTGGTCGGCCGCTTCGGTAAAGGCGTCCTGGAGGTGGCGCGGCCGCTCGGCTGTGAGGGCGAGGGCTTCCACGTCCTTGCGGGACTCCCGCAAGGCCGCAGCGCCGTCATGTCGATCACCTTCCGGCGTCCGCCTCCGGCTCCTGGTCGTCGTGCTCGGGGTCGGCGGCCGGGGGCGCGAGCAGCTGCTCGGGCATCGCCGCCTGCTGGTGGGCGACGACGTCGTACGCCCGGCCGCCCCGCACGCGGGTGTCGGTGGTGGTGCGTAGCTTCTCCCGCACCACCGCACCACCGCACCACCTCGCCGGCGAGGACGGCCCGGTCGTAAGTCAGCGGGAGGCGGGGTATCTCCCACTCCCCCGCGTCCTGGTCCGGGGGCCGGGGCGTAGCCGGCTCGCCGGGGTCGGCCGGAGGTTGCCGGTCCGGGTCGGGTGCGGGGGTTGGTGGGCCGTGCCGGGCGGGGAGGTCCGACAGGTCCCATCGGGCGGTTTAGGGGCGGTAGCCGGATTCCAGGCCGCGTACGGTCTTCGGCTCGCTGATGTCCCGGCAGCGGGTGGAGATGGCGGCGGCCATGATTCTGTGGTCCAGGCCGGGGTCACGGCGGCGGCCGCGCAGGACGAGGGCGAGGTGGCGGCGGGCTTCGGCGAGCAGGTGGCGGTGGTGGAAGCGGCCGCCGTCGTTCATCACGAACATGTCGCGGTGACGTCGACGGCCGCCAGCGCTATGTCGACCACGGCGGCGGCCCGGGCCCGGATCGCCGCAGCCGCCGCAGCCGCCGCACGGGCGTACTCGAGGAGGGAGGTGATGACGCCGACGGCCACCCCAGAAGTGAGGATCGCGCTGGCCTTCACCGCTTGCGCAGCTGCGCGAGCGGCCGAGCCGTCTGCTTGGGCGTCGAGACCATCGCCGGCGAGGCGGAGGTGTCCACCCGCACCATCTACAACCACTTCACGGGCAAGGAGGAGCTGTTCGCCGCGGTCATCGAGGACAGCTCCACACGAGTGGCCGACGTCCTGGACGACCTCACCCAGCGGCACTTGGGACCTGTGAGCGAAGCGCACCGCCTGGAGGCGGCCCTGCTTGCCCTGGCCACGGCCTGGAACAGACCGCGCGCCGAGTTCGCCGACCACTTCGCCCTCGTGCGCCGGATGCGAGCCGAGGCCGCACAGCTGCCGCGCGGCCTGCTCCAGGCGTGGGACCGGTCCGGTCCGCAGCGCGCCCAGCGCGAACTCGCCCACCAGCTACGCCGCGTGGCCGAGCTCGGTGCCTTGGACGTGGATGATGCCGCGTTGGCGGCCGACCACTTCCTGCTGTTGACCTCCGGCGCGGTCTCCGAGCGCGGCCACCATGGCGCCGCGCCGCTGTCCGCCCCGGCCCGCACCGCCCTCATCACCGCCGGGGGTGCGGGCGTTTCTCCACGGCTATCAGCCCAAAACGGGTTGCTGAGGAAGCAGCAGGTCGGCTACTACAGCAACTGGTCGACGCGGCAAGGGGGCAGGTAGTTGACGACACCTCATCTCGGTGCGCTGAACGAGTTCTGCTGGATGGACGTCAAGGCGCACGATGTACCGGGCACGACAGCCTTCTTCTCCGAAGTGCTGGGCTGGCACTTCGCCGTGGACGAAGACGACTGGCGCCGCGCGATCAAGATCTTCGCCGACAGTCATCAGATCGGCGGCGTGAGCGACCTCAGCTCGCCGCTCTACCCGCCGGGCACACCCGCGCACATCGCCTACTACCTCGCCGTCGACGACATCGACGCCCGCACCGAAGCCGCCACCGCAGCAGGCGCCCAACTCGTGCTCGCGCCGTTCGACGCCGGAGACCAGGGCCGCATCGCCACCCTGATCGATCCCGTCGGCGCGGCCTTCTCCCTGTGGCAGACACACCCTTCTAACCGATGGTCTCCGTCGGCGCGCGCACCACAGCGCATGGTCCTGGCCTGCCCCCGACCCGAGCAGGCCCGCCGCTTCTACCGGGATGTGCTCGGCACAGTCCTCAGCTGCGCGGACTTCGTCCCGGTGCAGGGCACCGAGGAGCGCGCACCCTGCTGGGAGCTCGTCGTCTGCGTCGACGATCCGGAAGCCGTGGCCGCCCGCGCACGCGGCCTGGGACACGGGATGCCGGACGGGCAAGACCATGTCGGCGAGCAGCGTCTGACCGGCCCGGACGGTCTGACGTTCCGCATCAGGGCTGCCACCTCATAAAGCTGTCGGGAGGCGGCTGCCAGGAGCAGGTGTCGGCGCGGTGCCTGCCCGTGGTTGAGGGTCAGACCGAGGCACCCATGGGGCGTGCGGCGTCAAGCCGGTTGCGCAGGGTCGCGGCCAAGTCTTCGGCGCGGGTCAGCTGGATGCACAGCTCCTCGATCTTGCGCGTGGCGTCCTGCTCGTAGGTCCGCACCCGCTCCAGGAGCGCGTCGCGCTCGATGCCACCGGCCGTATCGGCATGGTCGAGGCGGTCGGTGGCGTCGAGCAGGTCGCGCATCTGCTCCAGGGTGAAGCCCAGCGGCTTCATGCGGCGGATGACCATGAGCCGCTGCACGTCGGACTCCGTGTAGAGGCGAAATCCGCCCTGGGAGCGGGCGGAGGGAATGACCAGGCACGCTCACCGCCATGGTCATCTTCGCCAAGCGCGTCGCCCACCTCGCCCACCTCGCCCACGTCACCGCCGTCACCGACCCCGACGGCACCAGCGTGGTCTACTCCGTCACCGGCGAACTGTTCTTCGCCTCCTCCAACGACCTCTTCGGCCAGTTCGACTACGCCGGCGACCCGAAGAAGGTCGTCATCGACCTGTCCGCCGCCCACATCTGGGACGCCTCCTCCGCCGCCGCCCTGGACGCCATCGAGACCAAGTAGGCCCAGCGCGGCAAGACCGTGGAGATCACCGGCCTGAACGACCCCAGCGCCGACCTCCACGGCAAGCTCACCGGCGAACTCGCCGGCAGCCACTGACCCCGCGCCGCACGGACACAGCAGAGGACCCGGCCCAACAGGCCGGGGTCCTTCCATCTCGTCCTGGCGCTCTACTCCGGTGAAGGCCCGCGGTAGGTGCCGAAGGTCCACAGGTTGCCCTCGGGATCCCGCACCGTGCACACGTACGCCGCGGTGCCCGAACCGAACCGGGTCTCATGCGGCGCTTCGAGAACCTCGCCGCCGGCATCGACCACCCGCCGGTGTACCGCGTCCACGTCGTCGCTGACTACGTAGACCGCGCTGCTTCCCGCTCGCATCCGCCCATGCACGCTGTCGGTGTGCCGCGTCGAACCGAACACCAGCGCACCGCCACCAGGCCGGCACAGCTCGGCGTGCCCGATCTCGCCATGCTCGTCCGGCACGGCGACCGCCTGCTCGAAGCCGAGCACGCCGACCAGGAAGCGCAACGCCGCCCTCGTGTCGTCGTAGTGCAGGACCGGCCAGACAGAGGACGGGGACGCATCAGGCAACATGCCGCTCATCGTAGGTCCGTAAGCCGCTACCTCCCAGAGCCCCGGCCACCGGCGGAACGAGCCATGCCCTGGAGCTCTGATCAGTGCTCGTACAGAGGAACCCGAATAGCCCACATCGGTGGTCCTCGAGGCCCTTGGGGAGCGCTGGCCTTCGGGCTGGGGGCTGAGGACTGAGTGCTGGTGGCTGGGTGCTGGCCAAGGTGCGTGAGGGCCGGGGCCCGGCCCGGGGGGCACGATGTGGGAAAGGACGTCGGGCCAGGCGGAGCCGGTGAGGGAGTCAACGGGCTGGAACCCGGTCAGCGCCTCGTCAGGCTTGTGTCCGTGCTCATAGCCCTCATCGTCCGGCTCCGGCACCCCCGTTGGCCAACACGGTCACCCGTTCGGCCGAAGGGGGGTCGGGGCAGAAGCCGGGGTATTCGGTGATGTGGTCGAAGCCGTTCAGCATCGGCGTGAGCTCCTGAGCGCGTCCGCACAGCGTGCACAGCCGTGTGCCGGGGTTCTCCGCGAGGTTCAGCGTCTGTTCCACACGGAGCAGCGGCGCGCCCTACGGCGTGCTTCCTCACAGTCCGGCGTGTGCGGCACCCGCCGCCGCATTGGTCACGGCAGTCGGCCAGGTAACGAAGACGCGCATCGAGCAGCGCGGCACAACCGAACGGAGGGCGCGCGCCGATGCATTGGCGATACTTTCGGCCTGTTGGTAATCAGCCATGCCATCCGCAATGTCAACCCGCCAGGAAACCCATGAGTTCGCCTCTCAAGAAACTGATCACTCTGGCTCCCGGAACGCAGTTCGAGATGCCGCAGATCCCCATGCAACTCCCGCTGCTCGCACACCCCGAGCATGCGCGTATCGAGGAAAAGTGCTCACAGTGGGCCCGCCGCCTGTGTGTGCTACCCGCACATGCTCGACGACCGCTGCCTCACCCTCCCGAACATCATGATCCCGGCCGGGATCTGTGACGATTCCTTCTCCCGGCCCGGTATCCAGGACGACGCCGACCAGACCGAGCACTTGCGGCAACGCTGGCTGGCCACGCTGGACGGAGCGCCGGTCGATACCGACTTCCACGCCGGCCGAATGCTGCACGACGCCCTGACCCCGGCCTGGCCGCAGATGTCACCGGACCTCGCCACCCGCTACCGCGACACCTACCGGGACATCCTCGCCTCCACCGTCACCGAGTCCGAAGCTCGCTGGCGCGACGAACTCCCGCCCTTCGAGGAGTACATGGACCTGCGGCTGACGAACCTCTTCGGCTACTGGGCCACCTGCCAGACCGAATACGCCCTCACCTCATCAGCGGAAACCTCCACTACCACGGTCTCACCACCCGATACCACAGCGGGACCGCCCTCGCGGGCAACGCCCAGAAGGCCGGGATCATCACCATCGAACGCCTCGGCACTGTCTACACAACAGCACCCAGGACGACATGAACGAGCCAGAAAGACCCGAGTAACCCAGTGCTTGTGTTCAGTGCCTTACAGGGATTCCGCCAGTCGGTCGGAGCGATGGCGTGTCCCGTCTTCGCCATCCTCCGCCTCCACCCCACGGCGGGGACGGATGGGGGGGCGAAGAAGCACGCACCGGCCGTGCTGCCGCCGGAAGCTCTTCTGGTTCGTCCACTCCTTGTGGCCCATGACGCTGGTGGTGCTGTCCTTGTCCCAGCCGTGCGCACGCAGCAAGGCGGCGCTGGCGCGCACCATGGCGTCGCGGTGGGCGGTTGTGCCACTTGCCGCTGCCACCGACGCTGACGGCTTCGAAGCTGTAGAAGCAGACGTTGCTGTCGGCGTTCTGCTCGTTGGGCTTGGGCAGGGCACGTTCGGCGATGACAGCGCTCCTACTTCGGGGCGATCTTCCCGCCCCGGGTGCGGCAGGCGCTGTCGACGGGCACGTCCCAGTTCGGGCAGTCGTGATGTTCTACCGCCAATGCGGCCTGATCGGCGTGAGATCCATGGCGGCAGCCTCTCAGCAGTGCCTCGCACAACGTGCGGGTTTCGAGAGGACCATTTATGAGAACGGCCGCGCGCGACGTCCGCGGCCCGAAGCTGCCCGGTGCGACTGAGCTCACGCCGCGGCTGCGGCGCGGTGCAGCGTGAACCAGAAAGTCGGGACCGGGTTCGTGCCGGGAGTCACGTCGCCCAGCTGCCACCCTGCGAACCTGGCGCTGAGTTCGTCGGCGGTGACGCCGGAGATCGGGTCGTCGAAAGCCTCGGGCCCGTAGCCGAATATCAGCAGCCGTGCGCCGGGGGCGGCACGCTTCGTGAGGCCGGCCGCGTAGGCGTCGCGGCGGTGCGGTGGAATCCCGCAGTAGCAGCTCAGGTCGAAGAACAGGTCGTACGGGCCGGGCACGCCCACCTCGTCGAGTCGGGTGGCGTCCCCGCACAGCACCGTGACGTCCGCTCCGGCCGCAGCGGCCTTCTCCCTCGCCTGCCGGACCGCACGGTCGACCAGGTCGACGGCCGCCACCCGCCAGCCGTGCCGGGCCAGGTACACCGCGTTAGTCCCGGTGCCGCAGCCGAGTTCGAGGACCCGGCCCGGCATCAGTGCGTCAGGCCCGTCCACCAAGGCCACGAGCTCGGGCGGGGTGACACCGCAGTCCCACGGCGGCCTGCCGTCCCGGTAGAAGTCCTCCAACTCGCGGCGCACAGCAGCCTCTTGGTCCAGCTCCACAGCCGTCCGAGCCTCACTCATCGCTACCCTCCAAGAAACTAGAGTCCATCTCTAATGACCGACTCTAGAGTTAGGCTCTCGGCATGGATGCAGTCAAGGGATCCGGCGGACAGAACGTCAAGCGCCCCGACAAGCGGGCCGAGCGCTCGCGGCGTACCCGCGAGAAGATCGTCGCGGCGGCGCGGGAGCTGTTCGTCGCACAGGGGTACGGCGCGACAAGCCTTCAGGAGGTTGCGGATCACGCGGGTGTGGCCGTCCAGACCGTGTACTTCGTGTTCCGCAACAAGCGCGCGCTGTTCAAGGACGTCATCGACACGTCCATCGCGGGCGACGTCGAACCGGTCGCCACGATGGACCGCGACTGGTTCCGCGCCGCGTGCGCCGAGCCCACCGCGGCCGGGCAACTGCGCGCCCACGTACGGGGTGTACGCGACGTCCTCGGCCGTGTCGCCCCGATCATGCCGTTGATCGCGGCTGCCGCAGCCACGGACCCGGAGATCGCCGCGCAGTGGCCCGCCGGCCCCGACCCGCGCTATACCGTCCAGCACGCCGCAGCGAAGGCACTGACCTCCAAGCCCGACGCCCGCCCCGACGTCGACACCGCCCGCGCCGCCGACCTGCTGTACGGGCTTCTCAGCCCGGAGCTGTACCTGATCTTTGTCGACAACCGAAGCTGGTCCCCCGACGCCTGGGAGGAGTGGGCCCGCGCGGCCCTGATTGCCCACCTCTGCACTGACCATGAGTAGGCCGCGGAGACTGACCGGGACGCTCACTCCGCCGCACCGTCGTCATCGTCATCGTCGTCGAGCGCCGCGGCGTCCGGGTCGCGCAGCGGCCGTAGGCCGCCGCCAGCCAGGGCGGAGGGTGAAGCTGTAGCGGCCCCGCACGTTGAGATTCCGGTGCTTGAGCGGGGAGAGTCGGGCGATGTCCTCGTCGCGGATCTCGTGCCCTTGTGCGCGGAGTTGGGCGACGGCGGCGTCGATGTAGATCGACCCGGAGGACCTGGCCCACATCTCGCCGTACCTGACCGAGCACATCCACCGGTTCGGCGAGCACTCCACCCACGAACTCGGCATCCAGCCCGAGGCATGCGACCCCGGGGCGAGGCCGGGGGCAGTGCGGTCAGGCCGAGTCCCCGAGCACGGCAGTCTGCCGCCGCCGGGGCGGGTGGACGGCCGTCGCCGGTGGCCACGGGCCGACCCACTCTGTCTTGCGGGGAACTACGGCCGGCAAGGCACACCCGCAACCAGCGTGCCGAGGGCCGTGCGCTTGTGGGTGACCGAGCGGCCTGTGCGGGTCGTCGTCACCATGCCTGCCGATCTGAGCGCCGCCGCGTGGGACGAGGCCGTCGCGTTGCTGACGTGGAGGGCGCGGGCCAGGGACGTCGTGGTGTGGGGTTCGGCGAGGAGGCGCAGGGCGTCCAGCCGGGTGCGGCCCAGGACGGCGGCCAGGGTCTCGGCGGCGACGACCGGGCGCACCGCAGTGGGCGGGAGCCCGGGACCGGCTGGGTACGTCAGAACTGCGGGACGGCCCGGGGGGTCCTGGAGAAGTGGACCCGCCGGGTGGTGGAAGGTGGGCAGCAGAACCAGGCCGCGCCCGCCGAGGCAGACGTCGCGGTCCGGCGCCGCGCCGGGCCATTCCCACACATCCTCGTGGAGTCGGCTGCCCGGGGCCAGGCCGGTCAGCGTGGCGGCCACGCCGTGCTCGGCGACCGTCAGGGCGTAGCGGGTGAACTCCTCACGGTGCAGATCCTGTACGACGGACCAGACCGGGGCGAGGACCGTCTCGTACGCGGCTCGCTGGGCGCGGTACAGGGTGCGCCAGGCCGTCTCGTCGCCCGCGTGCAGGCCGCGGATCCAGCGAGGGGCGGGCGCCGCCCCGTAGACCCGCTCCAGCTCGGAGCGGACGAGACCGGGGCTGGTGGCGCGGATCTGTTCGAAGCCGTCGGCCATGGTGTCGCCGAGGACGTCGAGGAAGGAGGGCGGGCGGCCCGCCGGAACCAGGTCCGAGAGCGGGTCAGTTGCGGCCGGGAGGGAGCGCAGGACACGGCCGCGCCACGACGCGAACAGCGGCTCGCCACGCCGGGCCACGGCTGTCGTCAGAGCGGCGTGCAACTCCTGGAGCGGCGCCGGGCGGGGTGCGAAGCGGATTCGGGCGAAGTCCTGCGCGGTGAATTGGATTCGCAGCACCCTCACAACTCCTCGTCCTGGGCCAGCCTTTCGGCCAGGGCCTGAACCTTCGCACCGTGACAGCCCCGGCCCCAAGGATGTTCGTATGACTTCTCGACGCACTCTCCTGAAAGGCACCCTATTCGGGAGTGCCGCCGCCCTGCTGCCCACGGCTGCGTCCGCCTCCGCCAGCGGCCCGTTCCTCCGCCTGCCCGCGCCCACCGGCCCGTACCCCGTAGGCATGCGGACGGTCCATCTCACGGACCCGGCCCGTACCGACCCGTGGGTGGGGGGCGTGCGGGAGCTGATGCTGACCGTCCTGTACCCGGCCCGATCGGTACACGGCTTCTCCCGGGCCCCGCAGCTCACCCCGGACGAGGCCGAGGTGTTCGCCCAGTACGCGCCGCACGTTCATCCGGGACTGCCGGAGCCGGGAGCGGTGAACTGGGGCGCGGTCCTCACTCACGGGTACGTGGGCGCGCCGCCGCTGCCCGGGCGGCGGCCGGTACTGGTGTACTCACCCGGGGGCGGTGACTCCCGCACGCTCGGCACGACCCTCGCCGAGGACCTGGCGAGCCACGGCCGGGTGGTCGTGCTCGTCGACCACCCCGGTGATGCTTCTCAGGTGGAACTGCCGACCGGGATGCGAACGACCGTCCTGATGGGACCGCCGGACCCGGCGACCTTCCGCACGATGACAGACACCCGGATCGCGGACCTCCGCCTGGTCCTGGACCGGCTCAGCGGCCTGCCGCTCGCCCCGGTCATGGACCTCTGCCGGATCGGGTTGTACGGGCACTCCGCGGGCGGCACGGCGTCGGTGTACGCAGCCCGCCACGACCGCAGGGTCGGCGCGGTGGCGAATCTGGAGGGCTATCTCGACCTGTACCCGACGCCGGTCGAAATCGACCGGCCGCTGCTGCTGTTCCGCACCGACGGATTCGAGGGCGCCGCCCGTATCGAGTCCTCCTGGGCGAGCCTTCCCGGCCGCCGCGTGCTGCTTGCCGACGCCAACCACTGGGCGTTTACCGACTACGGCCCGCTCGTCGCGCGGCTTCAGACCGCCGGTCTGGTGACAGCGACAGCGCGGGCCGCGCTCATCGGCACCGGCGACCCGGTCGTGACACTCGCCGAGGTACGGCGGCGGGTGGGGACCTTCTTCGCCCGCCATCTGTCGTAGCGGGACCATGAGGAGGGCCAGTGGCCTCTGCGGCCGCACGACAGGGCGTCGGTCGCCTGTCGTCAAACGATGGCAGCCCCGCTCGTCACCGACCCATCAGGCAGGACCTGGCCAGTCCGAGGTGCGGCGGCCGTTGATGACAGCGCGTACGGCCCGGTCGCCGCGTGGGTCGGCCATCAGTCGGGCGATGTCCCACCCCCGCAGCATCAGCAGCGCCGGCCAGTGCGGCGGGACCGTCTCCATGAACTCCCGGTTGAACCGTGCGCGGACGTTCTCGTGGCGCAAGGCGGCGCGGATGTCGTCCCGGGACGGCGGGAGGTGGCGGATGGCGGGCGGCAGCGTGGCCTCGTACTCCGGCGCCAGCTTGTGGCCGGGCTGGACCAGGACGTTCCCGCCCAGCGCGGCGGCAACCTGGCCCTCCAGTTCCTCCTGGCCCTGCACGGCACGCTCCCACCAGTGGTCCCGGAAGGCGGCGACGGCGGCGGGATCGGCCAGGTCGCAGGCGTCGCGCTGCTCGTCGAACTCCTCACGCTCATCGCCGGGCAGGGCTTCCCGGTTCGCGCCGAGAGTCTTCGCGGGATGGCGCGGCGGGGCCTGGCCAAGGTGGCGCTCCCACCGGTCCCCGCGCTCCTCGTCCGGAGGAGGTCCCCACACCAGGGCGCCGCCCATCGTGCCGGGCTTCTCCGGGCCGGCCGCCGCCAAGGGGGCTTCCAGGCTGACCGCCATGAGTTCCAGATAGGGGCGGCCGCCTCCTGCCCCCATCGTTTTTCGCCGGCTTCCCCTGGACCGCTGTCGCAGCACGGTGCGGCGTCCGTCAGATATGGATTGCCGATTCGGTTCAGGCTCCTCCGCCTGTGCCGGGGACAGGATGGCGAGGCTGGGCGGTCATGGGGAGTGTGTCGGGGTGAACGTCTGCACGGACGATCAGCTTGCTGGGTACCCCTGGAACCGGGCGCAAGCTCCAACGTCGGCAAATGCAGGCCAGGGCGATCGCGATCTCCGTATGGGCGAAGGAGTAACCGATGCATTTGTGGGGGCCCAGCCCGAAAGGCAGGTAGGCGCCAGGAGGCGTGCTCGCGGCGCGGCTCGGCAGCCACCTGTCGGGGTCGAACCTGGCGGGGTTGGCGTACCAGCGCGGGTCGCGGTGGATGGCGTAGGGGCTGTAGAGGATTTCCGCACCAGCAGGGACGGAGCCGTCCCCAAGGCGGGAAGCGGCCAGGGCGCGGCGGGTAAACAGCCAGGGTGGGTACAAGCGCAGCGCTTCAGCGATGATGCGGCCAGTGAGGTCGAGGGTCGGAAGGTCTTGCGCTTGCAGGGGTCGGTCGCCGAGGACGCGGTCGAGTTCGGCGTGCAGACGTTCCTCAATGTCAGGGTGGCGCCCCAGTTCGTGGAAGATCCAGGTGAGGGTGGCAGCGGTGGTCTCGACTCCTGCAGTGACGAAGGTGACGACTTGGTCCACGACCTGTTGGTCCGTCAGGCGATGTCCGGCGTCGTCGCGAGCAGCCAGCAGTATCGACAGCAGGTCGTGGTGCTCTCGGGTGTCATGGCGCTCTCCGGCGATGGCTTGGTGGATAACGGTGCGCAGGTCTTGGACAGCGTGGTCGAAACGTCGGTTGACCGCCAGAGGAAGGTTGTTGAACCAGTCCGGCAAAGCGGTGCGTACGATCGCTCCACGGGCCAGGATCGGCAGCGCGTGGTGGAAAGCGGCTGAGGCGTCGCGCGAGAGGCCGGTACTGAAGAGGGTGCGGATGACAACGGTCAAGGCGAGGTGGTTCATCTCCTCGTCGACGATGACACGCCGGCCTGGTGTCCATCCGGTGGCCAGTGACTCGGCAGCGGCGCACATGGGTTCGAAAAACCTGGCGATTTGCTCTGCTCGGAATCCGGGCTGCAACATGCGGCGCTTGCGTCGGTGCTCCGGGCCGGAGGCGGTGGCCAGACTCTCGCCGAGGAATGCAGCGGCTTTGTCGAAGAACCGTCCGCGGACAAAGTTACGGCCGTCTGTGACCAGGATCTGGTGAACGAGTGCGGGGTGTGTGGCGGCGTACACCGGCAGCGTGCCTAGGCGCAGCTGTACAAGGTCACCGTGTTGGGAGAGGGAGGCGATGAAGTCGAGCGGTCGACGCACAAACGCGATCGTGTGGCCTGCCAGGGGCCAAGCTCCGGGCGGCGTCGGTATGTGCGAACCGGTAGCCCCGAGGTGGTCGTGGTCCGGCCCTGTACGGACAGCCGAGTTCCATGCGCGGCTCAGGCGGAACTGCTTCATGAACGTCCCCCGTCAGCGCTGTGATGAACGGGCTCGTGAGCGGACTGGTAGGCGCGGATGAAGCGCAGTCGGTGCAGGTGTCGTGCTGCGCCGGGGAAACGGGTGGCCGCCAGGAGGTGATGGGCGCGCAGGTTTCCGTCAACCACTCCTGTCAGCAGCGACAGGTGAGGGCCGGGCGTGGAGTGTGTGAGGCCGTCGGCGAGGTGGTTGTAGCGGGCCACCGCGGCATCGATGGCTTCGGGCAGACCCGTCGAGTTCCGCGCCGCGTGGAAGAGGACGCAATTGGAGGTCACATACGCTCCTGTGGCGTCGGGGCGCTGTTCCTTCTCCAAGGACGCCAGGTCGTTGGCGATGTAGATCGCTTCCAGGGCTTGCTCATCGAGCCAGTCTTCGTCAGGTGCGGGCAGGGCACGGATGGTTCGCCAACAGTTGATGTATGGGAGGGAGGCGACGGTGACCAGCCTCAGGGCGTGGAACTCCTGCGGAGTCATCTCAGCCGGGTCGTGATGGCTCTCCGCCGCAACCGCAAGACACAACTGTGCTACGTCGGCGTGCAGTTGACAGGTGTCGAGATCGTGAGCATGCATGTCGGTGAGCAGGGCCCGATACAGCGTGCCCAGTTCGCTTTCTGGCGCGGTTTGCGCCGCAGTCAACTCACTCGCCAGCTGAGCTGCGTCTTCCGCTGGCCCGTCGTCGAGGATGAAGTAGAGGGCGATGAACTTCGCCGCGAGCAGGCTTTCCCACCACACGGCATCGGCAGGTGCGCAATGGCCTTCGAAGGCGGCCGCGAAAAACGCGCGCCGTGCGTGCCATGAAGCGCCGTTCAGGCACGAACAGCGCTGTACGGACCAGGTGAACAAGGCGTCGGCAAGCTCACGCTGCCGCTGATCTGCCAGATGCGTGCGATAGGGCTTGAGGGGATCGGCAGTCATGAACGTGCGGACCCCTCTCCGATGGACGGCTGGAGGGCGCGCAGCGCGAACACTGTGGTCAGCTGGGGCGAGCCAAAGTAGGCCGGGACACGGCCCATGCGGAAGTAGGCCCCCGCGGGCCACAGGCCGTCAGGCCGCTGGGATGCGGCCAGCCGCTCCCGTCGCTCCATCTGATCCTCACCGTCGCCGCAGTGATCCGCGGCGATCGTCAGTAGCGCCATGTCGAGGGCATCAGTGATCGTCACGGTGGCGTTGGCGCGGCGCAGCGGTGCCGAGAGCCGTCGCGCGCAGTAAGGCGAAATTGCGCACAAGCGTGCGACGGCGAGGAGGAAGCTGGCCGGTGAGGGGTAGTAACGGGTGCCACTCAAGTAGTTCCCGGACAGCAAGTGCTGGCCCACGTGCGCAAGTGTGGCCTGGGCTATCGGGTGTCCCGCGCGGGTGGTGTGCTGCTCGCCCAAGATCAGCGTGCGCAACACGTTGGCGCTGACAACCGCGTCCTGCTTGCAACCCCGCGGCAACGCGTGTGGTTCGGCCGCGTCGTCCCAGTAGACCATGACTGCCCCCGGCAGGAGGTCCTCCTCTTCCGGGCGTCGCGGTGCTTTGGCCCGTAGGATCTCGGCGGCCTTGGACTGGAACTGCCGTGTGGTCAGCCTGTGGTGCCGGTGCAGCGCGGCCGCGGCCACCGCTGTGCAGTCGGTGTCCGCTGCGAACTGCGGCACTCGGAGGAAAAAGCGGTATCGGTTGCCCCACACGCACGCCTCGACCCGGCCGGCCAGTGCATCCAGTAGGCGTTGAGCCTGCGTTGGCGCGGGCAGAGGCAGATGGTCCAGCGCGAGCATGGCCGTGAAACCTTCCTCGGCCAGGTCGATTCCTACGTCGGGGCCCAGGCGGTACCGGATAAGGTCACGTGCCTGCGTGAGGGGAAGTGGGTCGCCGAAGTCGATACTCAAACAGACGGAGGCGTATGGCAGACCTGCGGTATACCCGCACAGCGCATCCCAGCCCCGCTCAACGGCCCGCTGGATCGGTTTTGACGTCAGCGACACGAGAGGACCCGTAACCGCCCCGAAGCTCCGTGTGCGCATCCTCAGCCCTCCCTTGCCCGCGTCTCGGGCCGACTCAGACCCACGGCCGGCAGGTACGAATCGGAGAGGACCCGACCAGCGCTGTTGGGGTGACGGACGTTTCCACTTTCCGGCTAACCCACCACAGCGCACTTAAGGCGGCGCACTTGAAGCGCGGGGCAGCACACGGGTAGTGAATACGGCACCTTGTCGATGGGCCGTCCTACTTGCCTCCCTGCTCGTTGAGGCGATCGAGCTTCGACACATCATCGTCCGGAGATCCATTCGCATCCGTGGGAAGTGGACCGGAAGGCGGTATCTGTCTGAGTCGATGGCAATGCCACCGCTGGTAGTAGCAGTAGCAGTAGCAGTGCACTCGCGAGGATCTCTGCCCGCACCCGGGGCAGATGGCTGAGACCGCCGGCGACCGTATGACAAGCCGGGCCTCGGACTCCCCGAGGGCCACCCTCTCGACCTCCACACCGGCACCCGGCAGAAGTACGTCAGCGACGCCCTATGCAGTTTCACCGAACCCTTGGCATGTGAGGGCGCTCGTCGAGTGCGGCGCCGGCGCCTCCAGCGGCCCTCTGTAGCCTGGTGGCGCTGTACGGCGGGGGGAGCTGACCGTGGAGAACATCCTGTCCGTGGCCATCGGAGCCGCTATCGGCCTCATAGGGGCGGTGTTCGGTTCGTGGTTCACCGCGCGCCGCCAGGACCGCATGTGGCACCGCGAACAGAAGCTCAAAGCCGGGATCAGCTTCAACACGGCCGTAGTTCAGCTACTGGACTACCTGAAGGAAACACGACTGAGTGACGACGGCCCCGGAGCGAACGAGCTGGCGAACCAGATGCAGGAAGCACGCTCAGCCCTCTACCTGCTCTGTGCCAGCGACACCGTCGATCTCGCCAATGCTCTCGCGCACCGCGTCTGGAGCACCCGGCCCACCGACGGCAGGGACGACCACAAGGCCGAGCACCAAGAGACGTTGCACCTCCTGCGCCGCTTCACCCACCAACTCCGGCAAGAAATCGCCAGAACGTAGTCCCCATTGGATCACCGGGCGAACCAGAGGAAGATGCCCGCGATGTGGAGTCCGGCCAGGTAGATAGCGGTCTTCTCGTATCGAGTCGAGTGGCGATGCCCCGCCACTGCTTCAAGCGGTTGATGCGCCGCTCGACGGTATTGCGCTGCTTGTAGGCACCACAGATCGAAGGCCGGTGGTCTGCCACCGACACACACCGGTGTCCGAAGCGACCCAGGGCGCGACCTAGGCCAGCGCCGGCTCCAGCAGCAGCGCAAAGAACAGAGCCCCGTAGACCACGACCCCGTACTGGCCCATACCGTCGTGGGCCCGGATCACGCTGTACTCCATCGCCAGGAGCGGAAGACCAAGCAGGGAAGCCACAAGGGGTGCCTTCCACCAGGTCTTGTGGAAGGCAGTCAGCCGCGTCACATGGTTCTGCGTCGTCTTCATAGGCCTCACTCCATCAACAACAGCCACCCCGGGCATCGGTAGTCGTACTCATCCGATCTAGGCCGTGCCTTTAAATGTTCTGAACTGTCCGATTCCGAGTGGGTGTTCGTCCGGCCACTGCCGCCGGTGTCACTGCGGGGCCGGGAGCGGCTGGACGACCGCACGGTGCTCAACGGAATCGTGTGGAACTGCCGTACCGGAACGGCCTGGCGGGACGTGCCCGAGCGGTAGGGCCCGTGGGCCACGCTGAACACCCGATTTCGCCGGTGGGCCCTGAACGGCACGTTCGAGCGCATGCTCCGGGCCGCCCAGGCCAGGGCGGACGCGGCCGGGGACATCGACTGGCTCGTGTGGCGGGAACACCAACGACTGCACCGAGTTCACCGCGGTGATGGAGGCGATACGGGTGCCCCGCACCGGTCCGGGGCGGTCCCCGTGCGGCCTGTCCATGTCCTGGGCGACAAGGGCTACAGCTCCAAAGCCATCCGCACCTGGTTGCGACGGCGCGGCATCAGCCACACCATCCCCGAGCGGGCCGACCAGATCCGCAACCGGCTCCGACGCGGCAGCCGGGACGGACGCCCGCCGGCCTTCGACAAGCAGCTCTACAAGCGGCGCAACGTGGTCGAACGCCGCTTCAACCTTGAAGCAATGGCGAGGCATCGTCACCCGCACGACAAAACAAAACCGTCGAGTCCTACCCAGCAGCCGTCACCCTCGCCTCGCTCCTGATGTGGGCGTGACACATTTGTCGACAACTCCTAGAGGGGGTCACTGGCGGCTGACCGTACGGGTCACGCCCGCGACGATCGTCGTCGCCAGGATCCAGCCGGTGATGATCAGGGCGTATGACAGCCACTGCTGCCAGCCGTCAGGGACGAACGCCGGCTCCTGGCCGAAGTTGACGACCGGCAGGAGCAGGTCGAGGGTGTAGAAAACGGAGTTGAAGCCAGGGGCCTCGTCCGCCTTGATGGGGCGTGGGTGGTGCAGGCCGTACGCGATCGATCCGACGGCCATGAGGGACAGCAGCCAGACGGCCGCGCGCAACGGGCGGAAGCCGTAACCGACGGTGGCGTCCTGGACGTAGCCCCACAGACGCCCGTACCAGGTGAGCGTGGTGCGTCGGCGTCGCTGCTTGGCGAGTTGGACGAGCCGGGCCGCGTCGTCGTCACCGACGTGGCGGTAGGCCGCCGTCAGCTGCTCGTAGCTGTGCGGCTCATACCGATCGCCGTCCCGCTCCAGCATCGGAAGGCGGCGTTCGGCGGGCTCGTGCGGGGTGAGTACGGCGTACGTGAGATTGCTGAGATACACCTGGTCCGGCAGCATCTCCGGTTCAAGGGTCAGGATCTCTATTTGAGAACGCCGCAGATTCAGGGCGCCCTCGATGCGATCGCCCCTGCGCAGCCAGAGTTCACCGATGACACAACTGCTTGCCCGTAGCGCCGTGTCGCCCGGATGCGACAGGCGGGCGTGGAGCAGGTCGAGACGGCCCGATATGCGCGAGCCTCGGAGCTCGACCCGCCCCTGTGCACGTACGCACCGCGCTCGTACATGGGCTCCCACGCTGAGGTTCTGCGCGTCCAGGGCGGTGCCATCGGGCTTGTTGAACACGGCGTCCTGAATGTTGATTCGCCCGGCGACGGAGGCGCCAGTGAGCCGTACCTGTCCGTGCGCGCGCATTTCCGGCGCCCACAAGTCGCCCCCGATCGCGGCCTGGTTGAGCTGCAGCACCGGCTCGGAGTCGTCCGGCGCCGTGAATTCCGCGCGCTCCATGAACAACGCCCCGGAGATCTGCGCCCCGCCGAGCCGCACCGGCCCCCGCATACGGCAGTCCGTCATCCGCAGCACCCCCTCGACCCGCAAGGTCGCCGAGGTCAAGCCCGGCAGAACGGACTTGCTCAGATTGAGATGGCGCAGCTGGGCACCGTACAAGTCGGGAACACCGTCGAATCGGCAGTGGCTCAGCCGGATGGCGGCGTCGATCGTGGCGTACTTAAGGTCCAATACGCCGGTGATCCGCGCCCCCATGATCTTCAGCGCGGCGATCTCCCCCTCTTCATTCGGAGCCTTGAGCAGCAGCGCCCGCAGCGCACTCGCCCGTACGGTCCGCTCAGCGCCCCAGGTGTTGCCGAGCGCCGGATCCTCGTTCCCGGTGGCGCGGAAGTCGACGGACTCGCCTCGCGGAAAGGCCCGCCATATACGTGCCTCGGTCGGCGTAAGATCGTTGGTCTCGCTCACGCCGGGACTCTGACGTGCTGCGTTCGGGCTGTCAACTGCCGTACGGAGCACGCCATACTGTCCGACGTCCTCCCGCCCCCGCCCCCGCCCGGCCCTCCACCCATGTGCGCCCCACGGTCGTTCCCCCTGCCGTAGGGCGCACTTCCATGCCGACACCTACCACGCTTCGGAGGCATCCCGCGCTCGGCGCCGTTTCCGCCGTAGTGCGCCTCCGCCGCATGTGGAACACCCATCAGCGCCGAGCCCTGCCCGCGTGGACACGATTCCTCGGCCTGCTCCTCGCCCTGTACGAGGTGTACGTCCTCTACTGCGTCAGCAACAGCATGGGTGGATAGAACGCCGAGACCGCGAGTAGACCCTGCGGTGGAATTCTTCGCACCCGTTTCGCTGCACGCTCCCCGACGGGACGGGTCCCGACTTCCGCAGGGCTCCAACCCACCCGCGCCTCGCGCGCGTGCGCGCTGTGCCGCCGGTAGCCGTCAGCGCAGACGGCCCGCGTACCCCAGGGCGGGGTGAAGGCCGACTCGACCGCACCATACGCGCTCGCACGTTCACCTCGTCCTCGGTCAACTCCGGCTCCAGCATGCCCGTCATGATGCCGACCGGCAGAGCTCCGACGCCGTACTCGCCGCCGCGCTGGAAGCCGAAGCCAAAGCCAATACCCGCACAGCCGAGTTGGCTGATCAGCGGGACGGGTCCGGGCGTCGTCCGGTCGTGCGCAATGGCTACCACCAGCCCAGAAGGGTCGCCACCGCGGCCGGGGCGATCGAGATCAGGGCCCCCAGGTCAATGACAAGCACGTCGACGAGACGACCGGGTAGCGCAAGCGGTTCTCCTCGGTGATCCTGCCGCCCTGAGCCTGCAAGTCCCGAGAATCAGCGAGGTGCTGCCCCTGCTCTACCTGCATGGCCTGCCATCGGGGTCACTTTGTGCCCGCTCCGGGGCAGTTCCTCGGCTCTTCCGCCGGCCTCTCGCCCGCCTCTCGCCCGCCTATCGCCCGCCTATCGCCCGCCTATCGCCCGCCACGGTCACCCGGCTGACGACGCAGTGGCAGGCCGATCACAAGGCATTCGGCGAGCGAGACCTGTCAGCCACGGACTACGACTACGTATAGGCCGAAGGCATCCATCTGCGGATCCGCCTGGCCGAGGCGAAGTCCTGCGTGCTGGTCGTCATGGGGGTGCGCGCTGACGGCGCCAAGGAACTGATCGCGATGGCCGACGGTTACCGCGAGTCCACCGATCCTGAGCCGGCCTGCCATGTGACTGCGCACGGCGCGGGATGCACACTCCGGTCATCGCGGTACCGGCGACGGCGCATGCCTACGCAGGGAAGCTCGCGGACTGGGCGAAGTCGTTCCTCCGCCTGACGATCAAGACCGTAAACAGACCCAAGGCGCGGTCAGGGGTTCGTGATTCTACCCGCGCCGGTGAGTGGTGAAGAGGTCGCTGGCCGGGAGTGACGGCATCCTCGTCCCGGCACAGGCCGTTGGCCATGGAGTGCGGCGCGGGAAGGTCGTCGTGCTCGACGCACTCCATCCAGGTGGGAGAGTTCGTTGCCGGTCAGGTCCCGCATCATCGGGACGAAGTCGCGGACGTGCGTGCCCTTTCCTCGGCCGCCGCAGCGAGGCCACACCTCCATGATTCACGCAAGCGAAGCACGGAAGTCGAGATGCCCCCAGGCCCGAATCGGCCAGTCTGGGCATCGACGTCACGGTCGATGCGGACGCATGCGGCACGCACGCGGAACACGGATGTGATCTTCGTTTACTTGGTTCCAGTGATCTTAATCCCTTCCTTTGCATACTCAATACGGCCGTTACCCATGGAAAGATCATTCGCGACCTACCGTCACCACCCGATCGCAGTGACGGCTGAACAGCCCATGGGGACATGATGAAGCTTTCCGTTAACAAAGCATCGGCGCTGACCGGCATAGCGGCGATGGCCGCCTCCGCCATGCTCGTCACCACGGTTCCGGCGTTCGCCGACTCGGGCCGAACCCAGCCCGGCGCGGACGCGGCGGCGTCCGTCGTGGAAAACGCCACTGGCTCCACCAACCTGACCACCCCGCGGACAGGTGGGGGAAACCTGACCGCGGACGCGGCGGGAACGCGCGTAGAGATGCCTGCCACGAGTTCCGGCAAGATCGCCGTGACTGACCCTGAGGGGACTCGTGTGGCCATCGGCCTGCCGGGCTCGGCTGCCGCATCGGCAAGCGCCACCGCCAACGGCACCGTGATGTACACCCAGCCCGACGGACCCGTCGACGTTGCCGCTCAGGTCAGCCGGGACGGCAGCGCAAGTGTTCTGATCACGCTGAAGAACGCGTCGGCGCCCACCGAGTACCGCTTCCCGCTGGACCTGCCCAGTGGCGCCCACGCCGCGCTCCTGGAAGAAGGTGGCGTCGTGGTCGGCGACAGCACCGGCGAGGTAGTCGGCCTCTTCGACACTCCCTGGGCCAAGGACGCCAACGGCAAGCCGGTGCCCACCAGCTACCGGCTTGAGGGTGACACCCTCATCCAGACCATCCAGACGGACAAGTCCACCGCCTACCCCGTCGTCGCCGACCCCAAGTGGTGGGACAAGACCAAGGAGATCGCGGGCGGCATGGTCAGCGACACCTGGAATTCCATGAAGTGCGGTGCTGCGCTCGCCGCGGCATTCGCCCCGGGCAAGGCCGCCTACAAGGTGATCAGGAACGCCGGTGGCGTCAAGAAGGTCCTTGCCACCCTCGCCAGCGTGGACACCAAGAAGGGCGCCATGGCCGCACTGGGATCCGGCGGATCTACGCTGTTCGGGATCAAGTCCATCAAGAAGGCCTGCTACGACGGGCTGAAGTAGACGTCGTCTCTTCCCCCGCGGGATCGCCCCCGAAGGTCTCCGCGCGGCGGGTCGCCGAGCGCGACGAGCGGGCCATGGCCGCAGGATCCGATTCGAGGCGGGTGAGCGGTTCGCGCGGGGTGAGAAGAACGCGGTGATCGCGAAGGATCTGCGGTCAGTGAGAGGTCGGTGGAGCGCTGGGTGCTGGCCGGCACAGCGCTCGAACTGCTCGCCTCCGGCCTGGCCCGCTCCTTCTTCTTCATGCACAAGCCGCCGCGGGAGGTGGTTTTGCGGCACACCCGGGCACTGGAGAGCGTGCTGGCCCTGCTTGCCGACGGGCCGCGGCCGTTGGGGGAGATCGAGGCGGTCCTGCTCGGCACAGCGGTGATCCAGGCGGCGGCCCCTGGTCACGCGGTGCTGCGCGGGTTCCTCGCCCATCTGCACGACCTCGGAGTGCTCCAGGTCTGTGCCGCCCCTCTCCCGCGTCCGGCACGGATGCCTGACACACCGCCACCCGGCACATGGACGCCGGACGCTCCGGCACCCGACATACCGACGCCTGACGCACCCGCGCCGGAGGCGTCCCCTCCCGCCCACCGTTCCTGGTTCACCGACTCCTACCGGACCGTCACCGCCGCAGTCCCCGTGGTCACCGCCGAGCGTGTGCGGTGGGCCCTCGGGATCGCCGCGCGGGTGGCCTGGCTCCGGGCAGCCGACCGGCTCGCGGTGCCCGGTGGACCGGCGCCGCTGCCGCTCGGGCTGGAGCGGCTCGGTGAGCGGCCCCGGCCGCTCGGGGAAACTGCCCGCACGGCACCTGGCCGACGGCTCGGCCCCTCCGCTGCCCCGGCACCGCCACACCGGCTGGCGCCCCGCCGAGACCTCCGGCTCCGGGTACGCCGGACTGCTGGCCCATCTGGCCGCGCACGCCGATGCCGAGCAGGCGCGTGGCCGGCCCGCTGTCCGCGCTGCTCACCGCCGCCCATGGCGCCTCGCGGGCCTGGCTGCCCTGTCCGGGGCTGCGCTGAACGACCCCTGCACGGCTTCAGGGCACCAAATCCGGGCAATGGAGCAGAATCCCTGGCGCCGCACCTCCCTAACGGACGCGCCGCACCTCCCCAACGGACCCCGTACGGCAGGCCTCGTCCACGGCGGCTCACCCGACCTCTCCTCCCACACCCCCGACTCGTGGCGGCAGACCGCCATCTACCAGGTGTATCCGCGCAGTTTCGCCGACGCTGACGGCGACGGCCTCGGCGACCTGAAGGGCATCACCCAGCGCCTCGGCCAACTCGCCACGCTCGGTGTCGACGCGCTCGTCGCCGAGGTATGGCGTAGCTGACTGAGTGACTGATTCCTAATGCCGTCTGTCAAGCCGCAAGGGCGATGGGAGGAGTGGGTTCGTGGCATCGTCCGTCGCGCAGAAGGGCCCAGAGGACGT
>NZ_JBSFTT010000052.1:0-38587 GCF_053591415.1 Streptomyces sp. NPDC003032
GTAGGTCCCTTCGTCGGACCAGTAGATGTGGTGCCGGGCGTCGGTGAGCCCGTTGCCCGCTCCGCGGGAGCGGAGCGGGGGTGCTGCGCACCCCCGCACAACCTCGGTGCGCAGCACCGAGGTTGACCGTCCGTCCGCTTCGCTTCCGGACTGACGGGGCTTCGCCCCGCCGCCCGGCTTCCGCTGCGCTCCAGCCTGGTCGGCGGGTGCGCTGCGCTCCCCCGCCTGACGGTTCTTGCGGCTGCGCCTCCAAAACCGTTTGGGCCCGCTGGCGCGGGCCGGGCTGGCTGCGAGGGTGGGGGGCGCTCGTTCGTGTGGGTTTCAGCGTAGTGGGTGGATAAGGTTGATGCAGCATGTACCGTTGGCGGAAATATGAGACACCTTCAACCCACTCGGGAACCTCCCTGGAATTCCGGGAGGAACGACCGCAGATGACCGGTCACCACGAATCTACCGGACCCGATCCCGCGCTGAGCAGCGGTTCTCTGACCGGGTGACGCAGTGCCAGACTGGGCGTGAACGCCCGGTTGAAGGTGTTCGCGCTCCTGGAGGCGCAGGGCGTGCCCGCGAGTGAGGCGGACGACCTGGTGACCGTGCTGGAGGCAGGGGCGGTCACCGGGGCGCAGTGCCAGGTGGTGGAGCTGGACGGCATGGCACCGGCCTCCCGGGGCTCGCTGTTCACCCGGACGACAAGCCGCCCTTCAGGGACGGCAAGCCGGGCGGCCGGCATAAGGCGGATCCGTCGTTCTGGAACGACTCGGGCGCGGCCTGCACTCCACACGTGGCCCTCTGACAGGAATTCAGCGCTCAGGGAGGGGGGACGGAAATATCATTGATTCAGCTCAGGAACACCAGGTCGACCAGAAGCCAGCGTTTCGTAAGTGAGTGGGAATCCCTGCAAGGTCACCTGTACCCCCGCAGGGCACCCGAGGCATAATCGTGTCCGCGACCGGCTCGGGCAAGACCATCACGGCCGCCGCCTGCGCACTGAAGTGCTTCCCGGGCGGCCAGATCCTCGAGACCGCCCCGACCCCGGACCTGCTCACCCAGCCGCTCACATGTGGCGACTGGCGGGTCACCGGGCACCGGGCACCGGGCACCGGGCACCGGGCACCGATGATCACGGTGTGCCCCTGGAGAACGACACGGTCCTCAACTCACTGGGAACGCGCACCACCACCAACCCCACCCAGCTCGCCCCGCGGACCAGGCACAGGCCAGTCGTCAAGTTCACCACCTACGCCTCTCTCCTGAACCACAAGGACCCGAAACACTGACAGACCAGCAAAAGATACGCGGACCACCAGAAGCCAAGCTGGCGGGCGAAAAGCGACTAAACGGCCAGCAGACGGCAGACTTCGACCTCACAACCATAGACAAGACCCACAGAACCACCAGAGACATCAGACAGCCATAAACAACGATCCACGACAACACCCCCACCCCCGACTCCCAGCTCCACCTCACGGCCACACCCCGCAACCCGACCCCACCCCACCCACACAAAGGGCGCAGAACAGCCAAGAGCCGGAACCCACACCAACCGGACAGAACTCCAAGACATACAAGCCATGGCCGACCAAACCGCGACTCTCCAAAGCAACCGAACCGGCTGGCTCATGCACCACCGACGCCTCGCCCGCAACTACGCAACCCACCCCCACCACTCCGAGACCAACTCCACCCCGCGACGATCAACCTCACCAGCAGCCGCCTCACCAGCGAAACCACCCCCAACTGGCGCAGAACCCAACCCAACGAAACCAAACGCTCAGTAAAGCCCACGACCGACGTGCGTGGTGTCCGCTGTGCCAGAGAGGCGGGCCGCACGCGGCCACGTGGCTGCAGCTGGTCAGAGGTCGGTGTCGTCCCCGCTGAGTGGTTCCGCCTCGCGGGCGTAGGCGAGGTCGGGAACGTAGCGTTCTTCTGCGGGGCACGGTTTACCGCGGTAAACCAGACCTCCGAACCGACTCTCGGCCCCATACGCGCCCTTCGGTTTACCGCGGTAAACCGAAGGGCGCGTATCGCACTTGCCCCTCTGGGCGAAACGCCACTGTCAGTGCAAGTACAGTCTCGTTCCTCTGGAAAGATGCTCCATGCCCGAAGTACCGGAACCCACGGGAAGCACACGGAGCATCAGATGACTGCTGCTGTCTATGTCGTGTCCATCGACCCCCAGGCCTCAACCGTCTGGTGGGCGAACAGGATCACCGACCTCCCCTTCGACTTCTCACAGGAGCACGAGACTCCCGAGAACTTGAAGATCCTCAAAGCCACCGGCGCCAAGGTCCACGTCGTCGCCAACCAGAAGGGCGGCGTCGGCAAGACCACCACCACCCTCAACCTCGGCGCGGTTGTCGCTGACGTCCTCAAGGGCGCCGAGAGCCTGCTGCACGTTTTCATCGACACCCCCGGCAGCCTCCAGGACGAGAATCTTCTTCTCGAGGCCCTGAAGTACGCGCACGACGTGATCGTGCCCATGCCCCCCGAAGGCCTCGCCTTCGATCCCACAGCCCGCACCATCCAGAAGGTCATCGAGCCCAGCGGGCTGCCTTTCACCGTCGTGGTGAACAACTGGGACCCGCGAGACGGAACCGCCGACCTCGTTGATACCGAGCAGTACATCGATGCTCAAGGCTGGCCGCGCGCCCGCACTGTCATCCGCCGCTACAAGGTCCACACCCGCGCCTCGGTAGAAGGCAAGGTCGTTACCCAGTACCCGAAGAACCGCGTAGCCATGGAGGCCCGCGAGGACTTCTTCCGTCTCGCTATCGAGCTGGGCTACGGAGGTGGTGCCTGATGGCCGGC
Organism: Streptomyces sp. NPDC003032; assembly: GCF_053591415.1. Lineage (NCBI taxonomy): Bacteria > Bacillati > Actinomycetota > Actinomycetes > Kitasatosporales > Streptomycetaceae > Streptomyces > Streptomyces sp. NPDC003032. The sequence goes on from NZ_JBSFTT010000052.1 coordinate 2,809, forward strand.
CGCCGCACCAGCCTCGCCTCCCTCGCCGGAGCGAAAGTCGACGACGTCCCCGGCAAGAGCGACCCACTGCTCCTGACTCTGCCGCTGACCAAGCTGGTCCCCACCCGCTTCAACCCACGCCGCAACTTCGGCACCGAGGACAAGCTCAAGGAGTTCGGGCTGATTCTCAAGCAGCGCCAGCTGCAGCCCGCCGTCGTCGTCTCCCGCTCCGGGTACTTGAAGCTGTGGCCGGACGAAGCAGCGCGCGTGGGCGACGCAACTTACGTCATCGCGAATGGGGAGCGCCGCTACCGCGCCTCCCTCGCCGTTGGGCTCACCACCCTCAACGTGGTTCACAACGAGGATGTTGCGGCCAGCCGCGCCGACTTCCTGGACGCTGTCCTGTCCGAGAACAACGACCGCGAAGATCTCGACCCCATTGAGCGGGCGCTCGGTATCGAGACGATGGTCCTCGAACTCAACGGCGCGGACCAAGTCGCGGCCCACTACGGCAAGACCAAGGGCTGGGTCAGCCAACAGCGCAAGTTGCTGAAGCTCATCCCTGAACTCCAGACCCTGGTCAGCTCGAGTGAACTCCCCGTTCGAGTCGGTCGCGACATCGCGGGCTTGCCCCCTGCGGAGCAGGCAGCAGCATGGCAGGCGGAGCTCGCCCGCCGCGCTGAAGCCAAAACTGCCCCCCGCCCAAAGCGCGTTGTGCAACCGAGAGGAGAGGGGCAGACGGCGGTCAAGGGCGGCGAGAAGCGGTTTACCGCGGTAAACCCGTCTGCGCCCTCGGTATCCGAGGCGAGCGACTCGGCAGAGACGAAGAAGCTGTTTACCGCGGTAAACAGCGTTCCCGCTGATACTCCGCCACGGCCAGCGCCCGAGGTCAGCGTTGTTGCCCCTTCCACGGACGGCACCACTGCTTCGGTGCCTCACCAGGCCTGGGCGCGCGCGGCTGACTCTCTGCCGTGGGATGAGCCCCTCTGGTTCGACCAGCAGCTCCGCAAGCACATGTCGAAGGAGAACCGGGACAAGCTGGTTTGGCTGCTCCAAGCAGAAGACGAGCCTGAGGCGTAACAGCCCGAACTGCGACTTGCCGGCGAACGTGCACCGTAGGTGAGGACGTGGCGCGGGACGCCGGAGGATGAGCTCCGGCGGGTCGTCGCCCGGGTACAGGTGGAGGTTGCGCCAGCCGTGGACGCGGTCCATGTACGCGGCGGCGCCCTCGATGACGTTGACCCAGCCCGCGGTAGACGATGAACCCGTTGTCAGCCGCGCCCTCGCCCCGGGGGTCCAGATGCCTTCGGTGGGGATCCTCGTGCCGTCGTCCACCTCGCTGGTCTCGATCTTGTACAGGACCGTGGTCACGCCATCACCGCCGGGCGCTAGCGGCCGCCGCGCCCGGCGGTGGTCGCTAGCGGCGCGGGCCAGCGCGGTGGCGGCTTCCAGGCGGTCGCCGCGGATTGCCTCGCCGTGGCTGAGGACCTGAATTGAGAGGTTCCTGCACGTAAGCGCTGGCCATTGGTTGCTGTCGATCTGACTGTGGTTCGACGCTTTTGGGATGGGGCCGGGTAGTGTCGCCGGCCGGAGAGAGCCGGCGCTCCGTGGGGGGCGGGTCGTATGCCCGCAGACATACAGGTCGGGAGCGTCACGCGCGCGCGGTACGAGGCACTGGTCGCTCAGGGCCGGAAGCTGGTCCTGGACAAGACGAAGATCCAGTTCAAAGCCGGGGACGATGCAGCGGAGATTGAACCCTTGCGTCCGTGGGGGGTTCTCACCCGGCCGATGAGGAGCCTTGCGGGGTGCGCGAGACGCTGGAGATGTTCGCGCAGGACATCGGTGTCTCCTACAGCCAGGTGCGGACCTACCGGCATACGACCGCCAAGTGGCTGCCTGAACAGCGGGCGGAAGGCATCTCGTTCGAGATCCACCACATCCTGGAGAAGCTGGGGGTCCGTTTCGAGCGCATCGCCTCCCCGCCCAGGCACCCGCGCAGCGGGAAGCTGCAGTGGACTGGGGATGATGCCGCGCCGACTCACCCGCTTGCCCGTCCATCCCAGCGCCGCCCCTCCCCGCCCCAGTCCTGCGTCGGAAACCGGACTTTCTACGCGAGAGGACAGGGGTTCAGTGGCGACACCGAGTTGAGCACGCCGACGCAGGTGACGCCGCCCTGCAAGGGGGTGAAGAGCACGTCCTGGTTCTGGGTGGACTGCGTGCTGTGTCCCTCACTGGAGTAATAGCCGTAGGGCCGGACGACCCCGTCGAAAAGGCCCTGCGCCGTCTGCGGGTTGGGGAGGTCGGCGCCGCCGCAGTGGTTGAGTGATCCGGTGAGGGGAATGCCGAGGCCGCTGCCGCTTGCAGCACCGCCATGGGCGTGCGAGGTGGCACCGGCATCGGCGCGGCCGTGGTTGCCGCAGCCGTTGCCCAGGGCGGGAGAAAGCAGGTCACCCACACCCCCGGCCACGGCCACGGAGACCGCCACCACCTGGACGGTGACCAGCACGCAGAGGCAGGCAGCGGCACGCGTCAGCAGGGGACCGTTCACATCCTGCTCAACGGCTGTCCGCCTTCCTGGTTACGTGCTGTGGTGGAACCTGCGCAACGCGTGGATGCATGGTTCGCACTTCGTACGCTAAACGTACGCGTATTGTACGCTTCATAAGGTAGGGTGACGGTCAGGAGGTGTTCCATGTCCGAGTTGTTCGACGCGGTCGACGCACTGCTCGCGTCCCGCGCCACACTGCCGCCACCAGTGGAGCGCAAGCGGCTGCGTGCCGCGCACGGCCTGACGATCGACGAGGTGGCCACCGCGCTGAAGGTGCGCCGGGCCACGGTCAGCGGGTGGGAGTCCGGCAAGACCGAGCCCCGCCCGCCGGAACGCGACGCCTACGCCCGGCTGCTGGACAAGCTCGCGGAGCTCTACCCCGTCGGCGCGCCCGCGCCCGTTCAGGACGCTGCGGTGCCCAGCACGGTCGCCGCAGCGCCCGAAGCTGCGGACATCACTGCGACCGAGAACACCCAGACCAGTTCCGCCCCCGTCGCCGCCGCTCCGGCGGCCGCGCCGCGTCCGGCGCGCACCACCAGGCCGGCGTCGTCGACGTCGCGCCGTCCGGGTGTGAAGAAGGCCGCCCCGGCCGCGACCCCGGCGGGCGAGAGCGACCCGCGGTTCGAGAACGGTCCGCTGGCGGTCGTCGACGTCGAGGACGGGAAGGTGCTGGCGTACTGCGTCGGCGGCCTGGTCCTGGACGTGCCCGCCAAGTCCCTGCCGGCCCTGGTGGACTGGACCCTCAAGGAGGCGAAGCTCGGGCAGCCGAAGCTGTCCGGTCCGGGGAGGCCGGCCGACCCGCTGCTCGTGCTCACCGAGGCCGCCCTGGAGCGCTACGGCCTCCCCGTCGCCCTCACCGATGAGGAGCGGTTCGCCGGGCGCATCCCGGAGGGCCACAAGGTCATCAAGCAGCTGACCCGCGCCGACTGGAAGCTCACGAAGCGCGGATTCGGGCCGTGGGCGCGGGTCTACCGCCCGGCCAAGGGCTCGGACCGCCAGTGCGTCCAGCTGTGCATCCCGTCGTGGAACGCGCTGGACACCCGCCACTGGGGCCACGCGGCGCAGCTCCCGCCGGCCGAACTCGCCCGCGTCCTGGGCGTGTACGCGTCCCGGGTGATGACGCCGCGCGGCTCCACCGCCGTCACCGGCCTGGAGCTGATGACCGCGCTGCACCCGCCGACCTACGCCGTGCGCGACGAGGAGACCGGTGCCCTGCGGCAGGCCGATGACAAGACTCCCGGATCCCTGGGCAAGGACCCGGTGGACTGCGCGCCGTGCGAGGCTCCCGACGGGCACCCGGTCCTCAACGCGCTGGACCTGCCGCGCTTCCACGTGCGCGGCCCTGCGGAGAAGCTGTTCGAGGAGGCGTACGACTGGGCGCGGCCGATGACGGATGCCGAGTGCACCCTGCGCCACCTGGTCGGCATCGACGTGAACATGGCCTTCGCCGCCGGAGCGAACGGCCTGAACGTCGGCCTCGGTGAGCCGACGCACGTCAAGGCCCCCGCGTTCGACCCGAAGCTGCCCGGCTCGTGGCTGGTCGACCTCTCACACGTCGACCTGTCGAAGGTGAAGGCCGGCAAGGAGTGGGTGGAGCTGGACGGCAGCCTGCTGCCCAGCCCGTTCACGCCGAAGGGTGAGCGCCCCGAGGGGCCGGCCTGGTACGCGACGCCGACCGTGGCGTACGCGGTGGAGCTCGGCTACGAGGTGCGCCCGGTGGAGGCGTACGTCCGGTATGAGAACGGCCGCTATCTGGACGGCTGGTACAACCGGCTCCGTGACGCCTACCTCGCCACGATGGCCGACCTCGGTGTCGACGCCGACCTCGCCCCGGCCGACTTCCTCGTGGCTATGGACGGTTACCAGAGCCGTGACCCGCAGCTGGCGATCGTCGTCTCGGCGGTCAAGGCGACGGTGAAGGGCGGTCTGGGCAAGCTGCGCGAGCGGCCGCGCGGGGAGGGCTGGCGGCCGGGCGAGCCGTGGCGGGCCCTGTCCCGTCCGACGTGGCGGCCCGACATCCGCGCGGCGGTCATCTCCCGCACCCGGATCAACCTGCACCGGAAGATCGTCAAGCACGCGGCATTCACCGGGCAGTACCCGGTCGCGGTCCTGTCCGACTGCGTCGTCTACGCGGCAGACGGCGAGAGCCCGCTGGACTTCCTGCCCTACCGCGAGGGCAAGCCTCTGCCCGGCGGCTTCAAGCTCGGCATCAACCCGGGCCTGGTCAAGCACGAGGGCACCCAGACCGTCCTGTGGGGCGAGGAAGTCCGCGACCGGTTCGACGCCCCGGAGCTCAACCTCGCCCGGTACATCAAGGACGGCACCGTCACCGACACCGACAACGGAGAGTAGGAGAAGGCGACGATGAGCCTGTTCGGGGACGGCCTGGACGCCGCGGTGCAGAAGGCCTTCACCCGCCCGGCGCCCAAGAGCGCGGGCGCGCAGATGCGCTACCTGGTCAAGCAGATGAAGGGCACCAAGGCGGTCGCCCAGGTCCTGCGGATCTCCCAGCGCACCGTCGAGCGGTACGTGAAGGACCAGATCAAGAAGCCGCGCGCCGACCTCGCCGCGCGCCTGGAGCGCGAGGTGAAGAGGCGGTGGCAGCCGCAGATCCGCGCCAAGGCCAAGGAGCGGGCGGCGACGACCGGCGGCATCGTCATCGACGCCCGCGCCCGCATGGGCTACACCGCGCCGATCGGGTCGACGGACCAGGACCGCACCCGGCACCTGACCATCGCCCTGCCGCCTGTCTATGCCGCCCGCCTCTTCGGCGCCCAGGAGGCCGGCGCCGGCGACCAGCGGCTCCAGGAGATCGCCGCCGAAGCGCTCAAGGAGGTGTACTTCCAGGACGCGGGCCGCCGCGCGGGCAGCCTGGAAGAGGTCCGCTTCACGGACATCGAGCACCTCGAGTTCGGCCTGTAGCCGCCGCGCGCCCGAACAGCCCGCCTTGATGGTCCTGCGTCAGCAGGCAGCTCAGCGCTGGTGCTGCCGTTCGTGCCCCTGGCGCAGCACTCGGTGAGAAAGCGGCCGACGTGGTCTTCGGCGCCCGAAGGTGAGAAAGAAAGGCGGCGTCCACAGGCGGCCTGGCCGTTTTCAACCGCGCGCACGGATGGCGCGGAGTTCACCGACGGGGAACGGCTCGACATCCAGCTGTGAAAACGCGCGGCACGATGTCGATGCTCGCGTTCGGTCCCGCCTGCCCGAGAGGAGAGGCAGGAGTCCAGCGACTGGAGCAACCGACGGTCCAGGACAGTGGGGGAGTGGGAGTCGCCCCGCTCGGAAGAGTGGCTTTCGGAGGCGGAGTGCTTCAGTCGCTGAGTCGCCCTGCCGAGGGCGGGCGCATGACGCTGAGGAAGCGACTCAAGCACCCAGCGACTGGGGATCTGTTCAGTCGCTGAGGAGAGAACTCGGTAAAAGCGCAGGTCACAGGCGTGAGTCCCTGCGAGCAGCGACTGAAGCGACTCTTGGTCGAGTATATGAAGACATTCCTGCGCGCGCGCCTGCGTCATATATAGGGAGCTTGAGTCGCTTCAGTCGCTGTTTTAGTTGGCGGTACCCCCTTGACCTGCGGTTTTAGGTATCGTGGGAAACAGCGACTGAACGGTGCCCGGTCGCTGGCCGTAGAGCTCAGTCGCTGAGCACCGGGATGCTGGTCTCATCATCGACACGGGCAACAGTTGTCGAGGGCTCCGAGCCCTCGCAGAATTCCTTCGCTAACCTATGTTCGTCGTTGAGTCGCTTCAGTCGCTGATGGGGGAATCACATGCATGCTGAGCTGCGGATTCCTCGCAGCGGCTCGCATCGGCTGCCTCTGGCTGCCTCAAGGGCCGAAGGATCGCTGCTCACTGCGCGTGCGTGCGCTGCCCAGGGCTGGGCTGTGCTCCCGCTGGCAGCGGGACGCAAGACACCGGCCGCGAACTGTGAGCGCTGCAGGGCACGGGGACATGTCCGGGAGGGCTGCCCCTGCGCGGCGGCCGGTCGCTGGTGCCACGGTTTCCACGCCGCCACCCTCGACCAGAAGCGCATCCAGCAGTGGTGGGGTCCTCGCCCCGAACTCGGCGTCGGTGTCGCGTGTGGCCCCGCGGGTCTCGTCGTCATCGATGTCGACGCCCACCAGGCCCCGGTCCCCCAGCGGGAGCGGATCCTGCCCGGCATTCACATCGGGGAGCAGATCGATCTCACGGGCCTTGCCACGGGCTTCCACACGCTCGCTGTCCTGGCCGCACTGAGAGGCATGCCCGACCCCGCCACCGACTCCTCGACCCTGCGCGTACGAACCCCCTCAGGCGGACTGCATATCTGGTACCGAACCGACCCCGCGCTCGGCTGGCAGTGCTCGACCGGCTCCGGCCGGGACCGTGCCTTTGCCTGGCAGGTGGATGTCCGCGCGCACGGCGGATACATCATCGCGCCCGGCACCACGACGAGCGCCGGCACCTACACCCCGCTCGAGGGTGCCCGCGAGCCCGCCGAGCTCCCGGCTTGGCTGGCCGCCGAACTGGAACGCACCGGCCACCGCCCCGCCCCCGCGGGGCCTGCCCCGCGGCCCGTCCCCTTGCGGGCGCGCCAGGCGGTCCTGGCCGCGGGTGGCGGCCAGGACGCTGTCCAGCGCACCCTGAGCGCCGTCCTGGGGGACGTGGCGGCCTGTGGCCAGGTCCCTCAAGGGGCGGGCTTCTCGGACCGGCTCAACCGCGCCGCCTACACCCTCGGCGGACTCATCGCGGCAGGCGCCCTGGCTCATGACGCCACCGAGCGCGCCCTCCTGGACGTGGCGAGCGCCGCCCGCCCCGGTCAGGAACGCCGTGCGGCCCAGATCATCCACAGCGGCCTGGAGGCCGGTATGCAGCGTCCTCTCTGGCCCGGGCGGCGAGCGTGACATCCCCTGAGGAGCCCGGCGTACTGTTCGACTTCGACCCCGAAGCCGTCGCCGCCCAGATCCGTGCGCAGTCGGTGCCCGCAGCCCTGCCCGCCCAGGCCACCCGCCCCGCGGCCGAGGCCCCGATGAGGGCGGAGGGCGGGGCGACCCCGGCCGGGCTGCTGCCGGACACGCTCACCGATCGCGGCAACGCCAAGCTGTTCGTGAAGCTGTACGGCACCGACTACCGGCATGTGCCGGGTCTTGGCTGGTACCGCTGGCAGGGCACCCGCTGGCAATTCGACGAGGACGACACCGTCGTCTGGGCCGCCGGTGACCTCGCCGAGGCCTTCGCCACCACCGATCCGCGCGGCGTGTTCACCGCGTCCGCGCTCACCCAGCACATCCGGCGAGCCATGAGCACCTCCGGCATCAACGCCATGCTCACCCAGGCCAAGGCCGCCCCTGGGATGGTCCTCAACGCCACATCCCTGGACGCCGACCCCTACGTCCTGTGCACCCCCGAAGGCATCGTCGACCTGCGCACGGGCCTGCTGCGGACCCCCGACCCGAACAAGGACTTCCACTCCCGCTCCACCACTGTCGCCCCCCGGCAGGTACCCATTCCGCGCTGGCAGCGCTTTTTGACCGACACCTTCGGCGATGACGCCGAGGGCCAGGAAATGATCGGCTTCCTTCAGCTGCTCCTCGGCTACTCCGTCACCGGCGACGTCGGCGCCCAGGTCATGCCCTTTCTGTTCGGCTCCGGAAAGAACGGCAAGTCCGTCCTCCTGGACGTCTTGATGAAGCTTCTTGGTGACTACGCGGATGCCGCCCCGCCCGGCTTCCTGATGGCGCGCCCCTTCGAGGGCCACCCCACCGACCTCGCCGAACTCCACGGGCGGCGCGTCATCGTGTGCTCCGAGGTCAAGCCCGGTGACAAATTCGACGAGGCGCGCGTCAAACTTCTCACCGGCGGCGACCGGATCAAGGCCCGTCGTATGCGCCAGGACTTCTTCTCCTTCGCGCCCACCCACAAACTCTGGCTGCTGGCCAACCACCGTCCCGAAGTCGGCACCGGCGGCTTCGCGTTCTGGCGCCGTATGCGCCTGATCCCCTTCGAACGGGTCGTCTCCGACGACCGCAAGATCGACAATCTGGCCGACATCCTCGTCACCGAAGAAGGCTCCGGCATCCTGGCCTGGCTCATCGAAGGAGCCCGCCGCTACCTCGCCGGCGACAAAGACCTCACCGGCCCCGCCCGCGTGCGCATCGCCACCACCGCCTACGCCGAGACCGAGGACCACATCGGCCGCTTCTTCGACGAATGCTGCTTGCTCAGCCCCGACTCCCGGGCAGAGCAGGCCCGGTTGTACGCCGAGTACAAGGCCTGGTGCCAAAATGAGGGCGCCCCGGTCATCTCCTCTCGCGCGTTCGCCGCACGCGCCCGCGAACTGGTCGGACTGGCCTCGCCCAAGGAGATGATCCTGTCCAATTCGCGCAAGTACTACCCGGGCATCGGACTGCTCGCCGACGAGGAGAGGGCATGAGCTCCCTGATCACCGAGGACGAGATCCGGCACGAGAGCACCCTCGTCTGGCTCGAGGACATCACTGACCTCGACTACGTCCGCCAGAGCCTGGACCGCCTGCCCACCCGCCGCGGCAAGCCGGCCTACCACCGCCCCGGCCGGATGGTCGGCTACGCCGTCCTCGCCCCCCAGGCCAGGGCCTCCCGCTCGTCGGGCACCTTCCGCCGCCGCGTGTTCTGGCTGCTCCCGCACGACCGCGACACCGAGCCCGAAGGCCTCTACGAGACCGGAGCACCCGCCGAAGCCGTGGACCCCCGCACGCTGGGAGCAGGCACCAAGGGCTACAAGACCGAACGCTCCGAGGGCGGCCCTCCCTCGCCCGCCATGCAGGAACTGGGTATAACGCTGCCGCTCTGACCACGCGGGGTGGTCAGCTCATGGGCAGCGTTATCCCCAGCTCACGCATCGCGTCGGACGCGGGGCCGCCCTCGGAGCGCTGCGTCTTGTAGCCCTTCGTACGGGCCGCGACGGTGCGGGGATCGACCGCCTCGGAAGGTGCCCCGGAGCGGTACAGACCGTCGGGCCGGCCGTCACGGTCGTGCGGCAGCAGCCAGAACACGCGGCGAAGGAAGGTCCCCGAGGCACGCGAGGAAGGCGCTCCGGAGCCCAGGACGGCATAGCCCACCATGCGGCCGTCGCGGTGATAGGCGGGCGCTCCGCCCCTGTTGGGCAGGCGGTCCAGGGCCTGGCGCACGTAGTCGAGGGGCCCGATGTCCTCCAGCCACACGATGCCGGTCTCGTGGCTGAGCTGGCGGGGCTCGATGAGGGCGCTCATGAGATCCCTTGCCTTTCTTCCCTCAGGCCGATGCCGGGGTAGAACTTGCGCTGGTTCGACAAGATCATCGCTCTGGGGGTGACGATGCCGACGATGTCCCTGACCTGTGCGGCGAAGGCCCGGGAGGAGAGGGGATTGGCCCCCTCCAGCTGGCACCAGTCCCGGTAATGGCTGTAGAGCTGGGCCTGTTCGGCCCGCAGGGCCGGGTCCAGGACGCAGCGCTCCTCGAGGAAGCGCCCGGTGTGGTCCTCGGTCTCGGCGTACGCGGTGGTGGCCATGCGCACCTGCTCGGGGCCGGTGAGCTCACGGGTGCCGTTGAGATAACGGCGGGCGCCCTCGACGAGCCAGTGCAAGATCCCGGGACCCTCTTCGCAGACGAGGATGTCGGCCAGATTGTCGATCTTGCGGTCGTCGGGGACGACGCGCTCGAAGGGAATCAGCTTCATCCGCCGCCAGAAGGCATAGCCGCCGGTGCCCACTTCAGGGCGGTGGTTTCCCAGCAGCCAGAGTTTGTGGGTGGGCGCGAAGGAGAAGAAGTCCTGGCGCATACGACGGGCCTTGATCCGGTCGCCACCGGTCAGGTGCTTGAAGCGGGCCTCGTCGAACCGGTCGCCCGGTTTGAGTTCGGAGCACACGATCAGGCGCCGCCCGTGGAGTTCGGCGAGGTCGGTGGGGTGGCCCTCGAAGGGGCGCGCCATCAGGAAGCCGGGCGGGGCGGCATCCGCGTAGTCACCGAGCAACTTGACCATCACGTCCAAAAGGACCGACTTGCCGTTCCGCCCCTGCCCGTACAGGAACGGCATGGTCTGCGCGCCGACGTCGCCGGTGATCGAGTAGCCCAGCAGTTCGTGCAGGAAGTCGATCATCTGCAGACCGGGTCCGTCGTCGCCGAAGGTGTCGGTCAAAAAGCGCTGCCAGCGCGGGGTGGGCATCGGGCGGGGCGCGACGCTGGTGGAGCGGGAGTGGAAGTCCTTGCTCGGGTCGGGGGCGTTCAGCACGCCCGTGGTGAGGTCGATGACTCCCTCGGGAGTGCACAGGGCGTAGGGGTCGGAGTCCAGGACCGAGGCTTTGAGGACCATTCCCGGGGCCGATCTGGCCTGCGACAGCATGGCCTTCATGCCCGACGTGGACAGGGCGCGCTGGCGGTGGCGGCGCAGTGCGGAGGCGGTGTGACGTCCATGGGGGTCGGTCTCGGCCAGCGACTCGGCCATCTCGCCGGCTGCCCACAGCACCGTGTCGTCCTCGTCCATCGTCCACCGGTGACCGAGCCACCGGTACCAGCCAAGGCCCGGCACATGCCGGAAGTCGCGTCCGTACAGATCGACGAAGAGTTTGGCGTTGCCCCTGTCGCTCAGGCTCTCGGGAAGCAGCCCGCCCTCGCAGGCGAGGGCGGACGGTGACGCCGGGGCGTCATGGCTCGGCGAGAACGTGGCGGGGTCGTTGAAGAGCATTATCTGCCGGGCGGTCTCGGCAGCATCGAACAGCTCCTCTGTGGGGGAGGGCGCGTCGTTCACGAGTGATCTCTCACCTCGAGCGGCTGTCGGCTGCCCGCGGCCAGGGCGGCGCGGACGATCTGCAGGGAGCGCCGGCGTTGACCGGGCCGCGCCTGCGCGGCCGCGGCCAGCAGGACGCTCTCGGCATCGCTCAGACGCAGACGCCCGGTCCCGACGAGTCCGCCGGCGACGAACGCCGCCCGGTCCAGCCTGTCGCCGAATCCGGCGTCCTTGGTGACGGCACCGCAGTCGAGCACCGCACTCAGCACGGTGGACAACGTCCTCGCGGCGGCTTCCCTGCGCTCCTCCGCGGCCAGGACGGCCGCACGGGCACGACAGGGCACGGGCACGGAGGCGGAGACATCGGACGGCGGGGGACGGTGCCCGGTGCGTGCCAGCTCCGCCGCCAGCCAACGAGGTAACGGGGCGGGTTCCCGCAGGGGGCGGCAGGCGGTGTAGGTGCCGACCGCGGTGGTCGTACCCGGGGCGATGACATACCCGCTGCCCGCACGGACGTCGACCTGCCAGGCCAGGGCCCCGCGGGTGCCGGACCCGGTGGAGCCCCGCCACACCTCGCCCCGGGGAGCGGCGTACCACAGCTGCAGCCCCCCTGACGGGGTGCGCACCCGCAGGGTGGTCTCATCCTCGGCGGGGTCGGCCTGCCCGCGCAGAGCGGCCAGCAGGGCCAGGCTGTGAAAGCCGTTGCGCAGCCCGTTCAGGGAGACCGACCCGGGAATGTGGACCCCGGGCAACAACCGGTCGTACGCGGGCAGCACAGCCCCGTACGGGTCCACATCGATCACGACGAGGCCCGCGGGCCCACACGCCACGCCGACACCGAAACGGGGCTGCTCCCGCCACCAGTGCGCGATACGGGACCGGTCCGCGCTGGCGCTGTGGACCCCATGGCACCACCGGCCGGCAGGGATGCACGGGCAGTGCTCGGGCGGATGGCTGCCGGCCTGGCAGTCATGGCAGTCGGCGGCCGGTGTCGTGCGGCCGGGGGCCAGCGGATGGACGGGCCAGGCGCGCTCCGAGCACCACAACGCGGTGTCCAGCGCAGTGGCAAGGCGGGCGAAATCAGCGTCGGCGCCTGCTCGATCGGCTGAGTCGCGCTGGGGTGTCCCCATGTCAAGGGGCAATGGACATTTCCTCTCAGCGACCGAAGCGACCCGAGCGACCCAAGCCCGCATATGGGCTCACGTGTTCGGTGTGATGAGCGTGTCCGACGCGGGACCGCTGAAGGGGGTGCGCTGGACCGTGATGTGGATGGCTCGCCCCGGCGGGCGCGACACGGCTTGGAAGGCACTTGTGCAGACGGACTCGTGCAGATGGCGTCCGGGTCCCTCAGGGAAGCGCTGTGCAGCCCTCGTGACAGCCACCGGCCGGTTTCCGCGGCCGGGACGTGCGACGGGCAGGCCTCGACACCGCCTCGGCTCGTGAGCCGGCCGGTGGCCAGAGAACGCGGTCCTTGATGACGAGCATGCCTTCCCCCCGGGGCGCGCTGGATGCGTGCCGTGACGAGGTCAGCCGTCGCGGCACTGGGGTTGAAAATATCGGCCACTCGTTTTGTTTGTCGAGTGATACATGCGGCCCGTGGTGTTAAAAAAACATCAGAATTTGGTCGGCCCGGTGCGGCGCGGGCAGGAACCGAATATTCCGCTTCGGGCGTGTGGTGTCCCACCTGGAAGGGGAGGCGGGGTTCCGCTTCTTTGTCCCACCCTCTGGCTCGTAACGGCTAGAAATTAAACCGGTTGGTACGTATCTTCAGTCGAGCGAGACGATGACCGCGTCCCGCGCTGACGATGCCGTGACCCTGGGGGCCTCATGTCAACGGACACATTCCGGTACGCAGGACCGACCGTCCAGTTTCCGCGCTTTACGGCGGACCTGTCCCGGTACGGCTCACTGACTTCGACGGTGCCCAAGGAGCTCGTGCACCGCGCTGCCGTCGCGGAAGTGCTGCTCACGGGGTGGGAGCGGCGCGATGAGACGCACTTCACGGTCACCGCCCAATGGCCCCGGGGGCACAGCTTCTTCACTCCCGTGAACGGGACTCACTACGATCCGTTGATGGTGACCGAAACAATCCGGCAGGTTGGTTCGCTTCTTGCTCATGTGGAGTTCAGTGTTCCGCTCGGTCACCAGTTCCTGATGCGGGACCTCGAAGTGGCCGTGCGGCCGGAGTACCTGGGGCTGGAAGGCGTCCCCGCCTCCCTGGAACTCGAGGTCACCTACACCGAGGTCAAGCAGCGCCGTCAGGGCCACGCGAGCGCCCGCTACGAGGCGGTCGTACGGCGGGACGGGCACATAGTCGCCACGGGCGGAGCCGCCTACACCTGCGTCGGCCCCGAGGTCTACCAGCGCCTGCGCGGCGACCGGCTGTCCAGCGAGCGTCCCACGCTCCGGCTCACCGCACCGCTCTCGCCGCAGAGCGTGGGCCGGATGTCGCCCATGGACGTCGTGCTCTCACCGCTGGGGGAGCCCAACCGCTGGCAGCTGCGGGTGGACACCCGCCACCCCATCCTGTTCGACCACCCGGTGGATCACGTCCCCGGCATGGTGCTCGTCGAGGCCGCCCGGCAGGCCACCACAGCCGTCCTGCGGCAGGCGTCGCCCAGCGCCGCGTCCTTCCTGCCGGTCCGTCTCAGCAGCGAGTTCCAGCGCTACGCCGAACTCGACAGCCCCTGTGTGATCGAGGCGCGCGCGGTGTCCACCGGCTGCGGCGAGGGCCTGGTCCTCGTGAGCGGCGAGCAGAACGGCGCACCGCTCTTCAGTGCCACCGTCGCCGCCCGCCCCGTCCATGTGTGATCGCGAGGCGACACCCCCTCGCGGTGATCGGCGCGGCCTACGCGAAGGCGTCGGCGTGGTCCTTGGCCCAGCTCTCGAACGACCGGGGCGCGTTGCCCGTCACCGCCCGGACCGTGTCGAGCACCTGAGCCTTGGCTCCTGCCCGCTGACGCAGCGCGCTCTCCAGCAACGCCTCCACCACCGCCTCGGGGTGCCTGCGCAGCAGCACCGCACGGGCCTGGGCCGGTTCCATCTCCTCGAAGCGCAGCTCTCGGCCGAGCACCTGGCCGAGCCGGCGCGTCTGCTGCACCGCGCTGAGGGGCTGCGGTCCGGTCAGGACGTACGCCTTGCCCGCGTGGCCGTCCTCGGTGAGGGCGCGCACGGCCACGTCGGCGATGTCGCGCGGATCCACGCAGGCGTTGGGTGCCCGGCCGTTCAGCGCGCGCACCACGTTCTCGCCGCGGACGGAGGCGGCCCACGACAGGGAGTTGGACATGAAGGAGCGGGGGCGCAGCAGCGTCCAGTCGAGCCCCGAGGCGGTCAGCGCCGCCTCGCAGTCCCGCTGCCAGCGGGTGATGAGGTCCTGTGCCAGGACGTCGAGGACAGCGGCCGCGGAGATCTTCACGACCTGCCGCACACCGGCCTCGCGGGCGGCGCGGAGGAAGACGTCGTCGTCGCTTCCCGCCACCCGGGTGGTCACCAACAGGGCTCGGCGCACGCCTTTTAGTGCCTCCCGCAGGCCGACCGGGTCCTCGTAGGCCGCACGCACCACCTGGACGCCCTCGCGTCCGGTGGTCACCCGGGACGGATCTCTGGTCAGCACGCGCACCGCGCAGCGGGAAGGCAGCCGCTCCAGCACCAGCCGGCCCACCGTGCCGGTGGCTCCCGTCACAAGAATCACGATGTCTCCCCCTTGGATGCGGGCCGCCGCGAACCGGACGCCCGGTCATCATTTTTGTCCGAAGAAAGTCTTCTCGCGGACAGACCTCAGGAGCTGCTCGTTGTAAGATACAGACTTGACGGTTTTTTTGGATGGGGGCCCCGGCCCCAGTGACTCTGAAGATTGGAGGGAGACAGTGGCCAAGCAGGACCGGGCGATTCGCACTCGTCGAACCATCCTGGCGGCAGCGGCGCAGGTGTTCGAGGAACGTGGATATCAAGCCGCCACCATCACTGAGATCCTCGCCACCGCTGGTGTGACGAAGGGAGCCCTCTACTTCCACTTCGAGTCCAAGGACCAGCTGGCCCAGGGCGTGCTGGCGGAGCAGGGCCAGAGCCTGAGCGTCCCCGCCCGCAACTGCAAGATCCAGGAGCTCGTCGACACCGTCGCTCTGCACGCCTACCGCCTGCAGATCGACCCGATGGTCAGGGCGGGCGTGCGCCTGTCGCTGGATCAGCAGGCGACCGATCTCGACCGCAGCGGCCCCTTCCTGGGCTGGAGCGAGATCATCCTGCGTCTCCTGCAAGAGGCGCGCGGTGAGCTGCTGCCGCACGTGGTCGCCTCCGAGACCGCCGACGTCCTCGTGGGCTCCTTCGCGGGCGTCCAGGCCATGTCGCAGATCATCAGCAACTACCAGGACCTGGGCCACCGGGTCTCGGAACTGCTGCGCCATGTCCTGCCCAACGTGGTCCTGGCCTCGGTGCTCGCCACCGTGGATCTCTCCGCCAACCGCGGTGCCCTGGTCCACGAGGAGGTGAGCGGGCTCGCGCGGATGGAGAACGTGCGCGAGGCCGTGGCCACCGCCAGCTGACGACGGGCGCCGCACCGGCCCGCTCCCGGCGGGCCGGCCACCCCGGCACCGTCGTCCGACGCCGCCCTCAGAGATGGGCCGCCAGGGCCTCGTGCAGCGTTCCGCGGCCCGCGGCCCAGGCGATGTACCCGTCGGGCCGCACGAGCAGGGCGGCGCAGGGCACCACGGACACCGGCTGGGCTCGTACGACCCGCAGCAGGTCGGGCCACTTGCGCGCGGTCTCCTCGTGCTCCTCACCGCTGCCGGGGCCCAGGAGCAGCAGGAGCATCCGGCCGTCCCGCAGCAGCCGCGTCACGTCGGTCTCTCCCGACCGCGTGGTCAAAGCGATGTTGCGCAGGAACTTCCCCTCCCACGGCGACGGGTCGGGCGAGCGGGCCGGCAACACGGTGTCCTGGGCGCTGAGCATCGCGCCCAGATGCGCCCCGCCCTGGTCCTCGGCGAGCAGTCTGCTGAACACGTTGCGCAGCGAGTCGAGCCGGTCCTCCGGATGCATCAGGGACACCTGCGCGCGGACGTTGTCGATGACCCGCTCGGCGGCCGGGCGGCGTTCGGCGTCATAGGAGTCCAGCAGGGTCCCGCTCGCGGTGCCCCGCACGGTGAACGCCAGTTTCCAGCCCAGGTTCAGGGCGTCGAGAAGTCCCGTGCTCAGGCCCTGCCCGCCGACGGGGAAGTGCAGGTGCGCGGCGTCCCCGGCCAGCAGAACGCGACCCTTGCGGTAGGTGTGCGCGAGACGTGCGTAGTCGCTGAAGCGGCTCAGCCACCGCGGCGCGCTCATGCCGATCTCCCGGCCCATGATCCGCGAGGTCTCAGCGCGCAGCTCGTCCAGGGAAAGGGGCCGGCCGCGATCGGCGTGGGTCCGTGTGAAGTCGACCGTCCGGATGTGCGTCTCGCCGTCGGGCGCGTCCTTGGCGACGACCCAGCCGTTGGGAGTGCGGTGCCACCCGGCTGCCAGGGCGCCCGGGTCCTCCAGGCGTACGAGGCCCATCATCGCGGAGACGGTGGCGTCATACGCGTCGCAGGAGATGCCGGCCTGCTCGCGCACCGTGCCGCGTGCGCCGTCGGCGCCGACCACGTAGGCCGCCTCGTACTCCACGACCCCGCCCTGCCCCTCGGCCACCACCCGGACACCGTCCGGCCGTTGGCGGACCTCGACCATGCGGTGTTCGCGCAGCACCTGTGCCCCGTGGGCGCGGGCCCGGCTCTCGAAGAGCCGCTCGAGATCGGCCTGCGCCCGCTTGAGTATGGGTTCCGGTTCTCCCGTGGGGGCGGATATGCGCAGGCCCGGGATGCCGGCGAAGTGGAACGGGCTGCTGACCTCGGTCATCGAGGAGGAGAGCTCCGGGGCGGGCAGATACCCCCGGCGGGCCAGCGTCTGTGCCGTACGTGCGTGCAAGGTGGTGGCCTTGGGTCTCTCCGAGGTGGCGGCCTGCCGTTCCAGGATCACCGTGGCCACGCCGTACCCGCTCAGCTCGGCGCCGAGAAGCATGCCGACCGGGCCGCCCCCGACCACGACCACATCCGTACGTATCGGGTGCGCCATCCGGGACTCCTCGTCTCTCCCTGACCTGCCCTGTCATGGATTCGGGCGGCGGCCCGGCCGCTCGGGTCAGCGGTACGACAGTGGCTCGAAATCTACCGGAGTGTCAGAACCTCGTGGGGTTCCCGTGAACGGTTCATGGATCTTTCGCGGCCGCCGCGGTGGCGGACCGCACCACGACGGGAGAACGGCACGTATAGAAACCGGTTCAGCGGTTTGTTAGTGTGGGGGGCGCGGAGTCCGGAATCTGCCTGCCGCCTCCTTACCGCCGCTTCACACCGCAACGGAGTGCCGAGATGGCCCAGCAGGACCGCGCGCAACGCACCCGCGACACTCTGATCGAAGCCGCCGCCGAGATGTTCGACCGGCACGGCTTCACGCTCGCCTCCCTCTCCACGATCAGCGCGCACGCCGGGGTCAGCAAGGGAGCCCTGCACTTCCACTTCGCCAACAAGGACGCGCTGGCCGAAGAGGTCGGCCGGGCGGCGGTCCAGCGCCTGGCCCGCATCACCGACCGGGGCGCGGGCCGCCGCCCGGGCAGCGCCCTGCAACTTCTGATCGACGCGACCCACGACCTCACCCGCGGCCTCGGTGAGGACGCGGTCCTGCGCGTCGGCTTCGGCGTAGGGCGGACGCTCGGTCGGTGCGGGGCCTCGAGCGACCCCCGCCATCTGTGGAAGGCCTGGGTCAGGGACGCGCTGCGGCGGGCCGCCGGGGAAGGTGCGATGACGCGGGGCGTACCGGCGGAGGACGTGACGGCCACCCTGGTGGCCACCACCGTCGGTCTCGGCACGCTCGACGGGTGCCGGAGTTCGCCCCGCCCGCCTGCGGCCGCCGCCACCGTCACGTCCCTGTGGAACCTGCTGCTGCCACGACTGGCGGCGGACGGCGTCGCCGAGGAACTGGTGACGTCGGGAACCTCCCGCCGACGGGCGTAGCCGCCGGCCACGACTACGTCGGCGACACCGTGCTCCCGTTCACCGAGGGCTTCCGGCGGCTGCCGGGCTCACCGAACCCGTGGGCGGCGCGACCACGGCCGCCTTCGCGCGGGGAGCGGATCGCGGTGGAAGGTGGCCCTGCGCCTCCGTCGGGCGGCAGGATGCACACCATGTTGGATGATCTTGCTCTCGCGCAGCGGGCGGCCCTCGCCGGCGCCGCCGTGGCCCTGCGCCACCAGGTCGCGGCCGCCGCACTCTCCCAGCACCTCAAGAGCGACGGCTCGGTGGTGACCGAGGCGGACATCGCCGTCGAGGAGGAGGTGCGCCGTGTCCTGCTCGCCGGACGGCCCGACGACGCCTTCCTGGGGGAGGAGACCGGCCGGCTCGGCGCGGGCGCCCGGCGCTGGATACTCGACGGCATCGACGGCACGGGGCTGTTCCTGCGGGGAGACGACCGCTGGCAGTCGCTGATCGCTCTGGAGGAGGACGGCCGTCCGACCGTCGGAGTCGCGATCATCCCCGCTCAGGGGAAGATCTGGTACGCCGCCCGCGGCCGCGGCGCGTTCTGCGCCGATGTCGAGGACGGCCGGCTGGTTCGTGCCCGTGCCCTGAGGGTGGCCGCACCCGGTTCCGTCCTCCAGGCCTGCTCGCTGGGGGTCGTCCCGCCGGCCGAGATGATCCCCGCGCGCTACCGGGATCCCATAGCCGCGCTGACGGCCAGGGCGACGGCCGCCCCGTGGTCCGCGCACGCCGCCCTGCTGGTCGCCTCCGGGGAACTCGACCTGGCGGTGCAGGTGGGCGGGCAGATATGGGACCACGCCCCCTTGGCGCTCATCGTCCAAGAGGCCGGCGGATCGGTCGGCGGGGACCGCGAACAGTCTCATCCCATGACCGGGGTCGCCGTCTTCGCCGCTGACGAGGCCACGCGGCGGGCTGCGCACACCGCGCTCGGCATGGGCTGACGTCAGGGCCGGGCGGGTCTTTCCACCCTCTGCGTCCTCGCCCGGCCCGGCGGCACACGCCGGGGCGAGGAGAGCGGGCCCCACGGCGACAGACGGGCAGGGGGCGGCGCGGTCACCTGACCGGTGCGTGCAGTACGCGGGTCGGCGCGCCGCCGGGTTCGAGCGTCAAAAGGGCCTCGGGGCGGGCCATGCACGGCAGGAAGAGCCGCCAGAACGCGGTCAGCGCCGTGTCGGAGAACCAGGCGGGATCCTCGCGCCCCAGCAGCTCGAAGCCGGTGGTCGCCGCGACGATGGTGTCGGCGACCTCGGCGGGTTCGGCCTCCTTGACGAGGAGGGACTCCTGGGATGCCTCCGCCAGCAACTGCCGTACGCACACCCGCCACTCCTGGGGGAGGGTGGGGCCGGCGCTGTGCGGGGCCTCGCAGCTCAGCTTGAACCCCGCCCGGGCCACGACGTCCCGGCGCAGCCG
Source organism: Streptomyces sp. NPDC003032 (assembly GCF_053591415.1). Lineage (NCBI taxonomy): Bacteria > Bacillati > Actinomycetota > Actinomycetes > Kitasatosporales > Streptomycetaceae > Streptomyces > Streptomyces sp. NPDC003032. The sequence continues at coordinate 22,497 of NZ_JBSFTT010000052.1, forward strand.
TCCGGCAAGGGCGTGGGAGGTGTTCGTCAGCCGCTGCAGCGCGTTCATGCCGGGGAGCTGGGAGAGCCAGGCCTCCCGGCGCAGGCTCACGCCCGCCGACGACTCGACGGTGGCGGCCACCGCCGCTTTGTTCTCGAAGTGGAAGTGCAGCGCGCCCTGGCTGACACCGGCGCTGGCGCTGATGTCAGCCAGCTTCGCCTGGACGTATCCGTACCGCTCGAACGTCTCGGCCGCTGAGCGGATGAGTGAGTCGCGGGTTCGGGCGGCGCGCTCTTGTTTGGTCACTGGTGCTCCTTGATACGGGGGACCTGCACCTTGAGCTTATAAAACCAGCATAGCGGTTTCATATTCGCTTCGACCGTCGGTGGTGCTGGAACACCCAAAAGGGCTGGATGTAGGCGATGTTGTGGCGGGAGGCAGGGGGCGGGCTGCAGCGCTTGGTGGGGTTCAGTGGGCCGGAAGAGGGGCTCGGCGGCTTGAAAACCGCGAAGTAGGTATGGTTTTATTCATCCATCCCGGTCGAGACGGTCGGCTTCAAGCCGCCCCCCTTCCTGCGGCCCCGTCCCTGCATAAGGGCTCGCGGGAGGGTGGAGCAAGGGCCTGAGCAGGCATTTTCCATGCTGCGCTCGATCGGGGGCCGCTCGCGCGGTTGCGCCGAATCCCCCGAGGTGCAGCCGCGCGAGCGTCCGTTCAGTCCCACGCGTGCCCCCGGTTTTCACAAGAATCCGCCGGGAGGTCGATAAAAAACCCGCACACTGGTATTTTCCTAGTCCGAAGGTAGCCGCGTCTGTCGAGGGGGGCCGCGATGTACTTGCAGCAGTTGCATGTCAAGTGGCACGCGTTGAACGGATCGTCCGGGCGCCCGCGCCGGGACGCCATCCGTCCGCGTCGGCGCACCGCTGCCACACCTTGCTCGCGCACATTCGCCGACGGGGTCCGTGCCGGCGCCCTGACCCGCACGGTGCCCGCACGCAGCACCAAGGGGAGCGCGGCGGATCCATCTGCTGTCCGACGCGCCGAACATGCCTGGTACCTACGGGGGACCGGTCAGCCACCGGGGAGGAACCACTACGTCATGAACGTCCTGGACGCTCGTACTGCGGCCGTCGCAAACCGGACCGCCGACGGCCGCACGGTGACGCCGGTGGAGGGGCGATGAGTTCACAACTCGCCGTTCTCACCGACACCGACACCGACACCGACACCGGATCCGAAACCGAAACCGGATCCGGAACCGGAACCGGCTCTGAAGCCGGCACCGGCACCAACCGGACATCCGTGCCCGCCGCCGCCGCCACCGCATCCGCGCCCGCGTCGACCGAGTCACCGGCCGCCCGCCCGCGCGGTCAGCGCGCCATCGTGGCGGTCAGCGCGCTGCTGCCCTCCGACTCACCCCGCGTCAACGGCGAGGTCAACGACCACGTCAAGCTGCTCGCCGAGCTGGACGCCCCGCTGCCGCCGATCCTCGTCCACCGGCCCACGATGCGCGTCATCGACGGCATGCACCGGCTGCGCGGAGCCGAACTGCGCGGTGAGAAGGAAGTCGAGGTGGAGTTCTTCGACGGCGAGCCGGAGGACGCCTTCGTCCTCGCCGTCAGACTCAACGTCGCGCACGGCCTCCCCCTCACCCTGGCCGACCGCACGGCCGCGGCGAGCAGGATCGTCGCCGCCCGGCCCCAGTGGTCCGACCGCCGCATCGCCGCCAATACCGGGCTTGCCGCGGGCACGATCGCGGCCATCCGGCGCCGTTCAACCAACCAAGGCGAACAGTCGAACACCAGAATGGGGCGCGACGGACGGGTCAGGCCGCTGCACGCGGCCGAGGGACGGCGGCGCGCCAGCCAGATCATCGCCGCCCACCCCGACGCCTCGCTCCGTGAGATCGCCCAGCGCGCCGGCATAGCCACCGCCACCGCCAAGGACGTACGCGACCGCATGCGGCTCGGCCAGGACCCGGTGGCGCCCAAGCCCCGTACTCCCTCGGCGGCCGCGCAGAGCGCCAGCTCCCGCTCGGCCGCGGGCCGCGCCGCCACCCGTACGTCGGCCGCCGCCATCAGCCTGATGCTGCCGAACATGAGCAAGGACCCCTCCCTGCGCACCGAAGCCGGGCGGACCCTCCTGCACCTGCTGAGCCTGCAAGGCATCGGCGACGAGGCGAAGTGGAGCCGGCTGGCGCAGAGCGTCCCCGTGCACCGCGCCGGAATGCTGGCCCAGGCGGCCCGCCGGTGCGCCGAGCACTGGTTGCGCCTGGCGCATGAACTCGAGATGCGGTGCCCATGACAGTGCGTCCGCTCGACCCCGGGGCGGCACGGCCGCTCCCGGTCACACGCCCCATCGGAGACCAAAGTGAATGCCGGCGACGGAAAGAGAACAGGAACGCGGGGAAACGTTCAGCGGCACGCACCGCCACGGAACCCCGGTCGGCCCGGCGGCACGACGAGCATTGTCGGACTCTGCCGGAAGCGGTTCACCAGCTGGTCCATTCAATTTCGGCGCCCGACCCGGTGAATTCCCCGCCGAGTGCCGACTGCGCAGAATTTTCTGAATTCACAGCAAATATTTTTGGAGGAGCGGTGCGAGCACGATCGCGGCGCATGCCGAACCCGCCTTCTGCGGTGCGGACCCGAACGTTCATCGATGGCGAGGCGTGAGACATGAGCGAGAATCCCGAGCTGATCGCCGAGACCCCCTACATATGGCGGGCCAGACGGGGCGAGAGCCGCCACCGTCTGATCTGCTTCCCGCACGCGGGCGCCGGCGCGGGCGCCTACGCCGAGTGGGCCGCCCTGACCCCACCGGAGATCGAACTCGCCGCTGTCCAGCTGCCCGGGCGGCAGAACCGCATCGTCGAAGCCCCGGTCACCGCGGTCGGACCGCTGGTCAAGGTGCTCACACAGGCGCTGCGCCCCGTCATGGACGGGCCGTTCTCCTTCTTCGGCCACTCCGGAGGAGCCGTACTCGCCTTCGAGGTGGCCAGGGCCCTGCACGCGAAGGGCGGCCCGCGTCCCAGCCGCCTCTTCCTCTCGGCCCAGTCCGCCCCCGGCACCACGGGCCGCGTCAAGCAGCTCCACGACCTCACCGACGAAGACCTCGCCGCCGAGGTCGTCCGGCTGGGCGGCCTCGAGCCCGAGATCGCCGAGGACGAGGACGTCATGGACGCCCTTCTGCCGACCCTGCGCGCCGACTTCGACCTGTGGGAGCACCACGAGGTCGGCCCCGGCCCCCGGCTGGACACCCCCATCACCGTCCTGAGCGGCGCCGCGGACCCGCGGGCCCCGCGCGACACGCTCGACGGCTGGCGCGAGCAGACCGACGGCGCCTTCGACATCCGCCTCTACCCGGGCGGCCACTTCTACTTCCTCGACGACCCGGCCGAACTCGTCCGGGACATCAGCCACGTACTGCTGGAAGCCGAGAAGGCAGGGAGCCTCTCATGAGCACCTCCGGAGCCCTGGAGCCGTCCCTCATAGCGCAGATGGCCGCCGCCGTCCGGTCCGTACCCGGTGTACGGGAAGCCGCCGCCGTGGTCCGCCAAGGCGCACGGGCGGTGAGCGCCGAACTCGATCCGGCCGCGCCGGCCCCGACGGCCCCGGCCGCCGCCGAGCCCGGCCCCGGCCCCGGCCGGCACAAGCCCACCTCCGAGCTGTACGGCGGTGACCTGTACGTCCCCGAAGGCGGCGCGAGCACCCTGCAGGAGGCCCTGCGCCAGGCCGCCGAGCAGGCGCCCGACAAGGGCACCGTCTACGTCCGCGCCGGCCAGGAGCCGCGGTTCCAGAGCTACGCCGAACTCCTGGCGGAGGCCGAGTGCGTCCTCGCCGGGCTGCGGGCCGCGGGCCTGGAGCCGGGTGACGCGGCGCTCTTCCAGTTCGACGACCACCGCGGCTACATGACCGCGTTCTGGGCGTGCGTGCTCGGCGGGTTCGTCCCCACCCCGGTGGCCGTGGCGACGACCTACGCCGCGCACAACGAGGCCAACCGCAAACTCCGCAACGCCTGGGACCTGCTGGAGCAGCCCGCCATCCTCACCGACGCCGCCACCGCGCCCGCCCTGCGGGAGGTCCGCGCGCTCTGGAACGAGTCGACCGTGCGGGTCCTGGAGGTCGAATCACTGGCCAGGCACGCCCGCGACACCCGCTGGCACGACGGCGGGCCCCACACGCCCGTCATCAACCTGCTCACCTCGGGCAGCACCGGCGTCCCCAAGTGCGTCCAGCACACCAACGCCTCCGTCGCCGCCCGGAGCTGGTCGGTCATCCAGGGCCGCGGTTACACCGGCGACGACGTCAGCGTGATCTGGATGCCGCTGGACCACGTGACGATGGTCTTCTACAACATCCGCGACGTGTTCCTGCGCAGCCTGCACGTCAACGGGAAGATCGACGACTTCCTCGGCGACCCGCTCATGTGGCTGGACCTCCTGGAGCGCTACGGCGCGACCAACACCTGGGCGCCCAACTTCGCCTTCAACCTGATCAGCGAGTACGCCGACCAGATCGCCGAGCGGCGGTGGGACCTCTCACGCGTCCGCGAGTTCGCCAACGGCGGCGAGCCGGTCATCGCGGCGAACAGCCACCGCTTCCTGGAACTGCTCGAACCGCACGGCCTGCCCGCCGACGCCATGGCACCCGCCTGGGGGATGTCGGAGACCTGCTCCGGAGTCACCTACTCCACGCAGAGCCGCGAGGACCGCGCCGCCGGCACGGTCGTCGTCGCCCCCTCCTCCTTCGACGGGGACCTGCGCTTCCCCGGCCAGGACCAGCGCGGCGCACAGGACGCGGTGTCCTTCTCCACGGTCGGCGCGCCCCTGCCGGGAGTCACCGTCCGGATCGTCGACGCCTCCGGAGCGGTCCTGCCCCAGGACCGCATCGGCGAGCTGCAGATCCGCGGCGTGACGATGATGCGCGGATACCACGGCAACGAAGAGGCCAACCGGGCCGCCTTCGACTCCGAGGGCTGGTTCCGCACCGGCGACCTCGCCTTCGTCCACGACGGCCAGCTCGTGATAGCCGGGCGCAAGAAGGACCAGATCGTGGTCCGCGGCGCCAACTACGTCGCCCATGAACTGGAGAGCATGGTCGAGGAGGTCGACGGCGTACGGGTCACCTACTCGGCGGCGGCGGGCGTCCGCGAGCCCGGGGAGGGCTCGGACCGGCTCGTCGTCTTCTTCGTCCCCACCCGCTGGGACACCGACTCGCTCACCCGTACCTTCCAGGACATCCGGGCCAGGCTCGGCCGCGAAGCGGGCCTGGCACCCGATCTCCTGGTCCCCGTGACCGTCGCCGAGTTCCCCAAGACCGCCAGCGGGAAGATCCAGCGCGGCGCCCTCGTGTCCGACCTGCGGTCCGGCCGGTTCGCCGACCGGATCGAGCAGCCGGAGGAGACCGGGCCGTCGGCCACCACCTTCCTGCGCCGGCAGTGGTCACGTCTGGAGGACACCACCGACGAGACCGACACCGAGGGCGTCCGCGTGGTCTTCGCCGAGCGCGGCGACCTGCCGCTGCTCGGGCTCGACCAGGGCCGCGTCATCGTCGTTCGCGAGGCCGAGGAGGGAGAGGGATTCGTCCAGGAGAGCCCCGTCGCCTTCCGCGTCCCACCGGGCGACAGCGCGGCCATCAGCAGGGTGTTCGCCGACGTGAGCGCCCGGCACGGCCACATCTCCACCGTCGTGTGCGCCGCGTTCCCCGGCGGTGAGGGCGAGCGCGCCGACCACACCGCCAGGCTCGGCGAGGTGACCTCCCGGGTCACCGCCCTGATGGCGGCGCTGGACGGCGCGGACTGGCGGGGCGCCACCCGCCCGTTGCTGCTGCTGCTCACCACCGGGGCCGTCCATGTGCGCCCCTGGGACCGGATCGACCTCGGCGTGTGCGCGCTGCCCGGGCTCGTGCGCACCGCCGTCACCGAGCTCTCCCAGGTCACCGTGCGCCACCTCGACCTGCCGGCCGACCGGGAGACGTGGGCGGCCGCCGTCACCGCCGAACTGGCCGACCGTTCCCGCACCGGGGTGGTGGCGGCCCGCGAGGGACTGCGCTGGCAGCCGCGCCTGCGGCCGGTTCCCGAGGCCGAGACCGAGGACGCCCCCGCGATCGTCCCCGGCGGCCTGTACCTGGTCACCGGCGGACTCGGCGGAATCGCCCACGACATCGCCGGATACCTCCTGGCGGCCTACGGGGCGCGCCTGCTGCTCGTGGGACGCTCGGCGCCCACGGGCGAGAAGGCGGACTCCCTGGCCGAACTCGCCGCCCTCGGCGAGGTGCGTTACGTCCGGGCGGACGTCGCCGACGCGTCCGCGCTCGCCGAGGCGGTGACCGCCGCCGAGGAGCGCTGGGGCCGCCCGCTCGACGGGGTGCTGCACCTGGCGGCGGCCGACGTCACCGGCCAGTGGCAGGACCTGGAGCGCCACACGCTGGCGAGGGAGACGCGACAGACGTTCACGGCTCAGTACGGGGCCAAGGTGGCCGGCACGCTCGCGATCGCCTCGGTCCTGGAGAACCGGCCCAAGGCCTCCCTGATGCTCTTCGGGTCGGTCAACGGGGAGTTCGGCGGCCGGTCCTTCGGCGCCTACTCCGCCGCCAACACCTTCCTGGTGGGCTTCGCCGACCACTGGCGCCACGAGCGCGGGCGCGATGTGCGGTGCCTGGCCTGGAGCATGTGGAGCGACGTCGGCATGAACCGGGGGCAGTCCGAGGCCCCCGCACGGCAGCGCGGCTTCCGCGCCATCGACCCCGACGACGGGCTGCGGGCGTTCCTGGCGGCCACGTCCATGCCGTACCACTACCTGCTGATCGGCCTGGACCTGGAGAACCCGGCGATCCTCTCCGAGCTGGCCACCGACGAACTGAGCGCCCGCGAGGTCCTGGTGGCCTACACGGCCGAGGGCATCGACCCCGAGGCCGTGCACGCGGCAGTGGAACCGGTCCTGCGCGACTTCCCCGTACCCGTACGCATGGTGGAGGTGACCCGCATCCCGGTGGACGCCGCGGGCGCGGTGGACACCACGCAACTGCTCCTGGACGCCGCGCCCAAGCGGCCAGGCAGCCGCCGCACCTACCAGGCACCCGCCACGGACCTGGAGCGCCGGATCGCCGCGATCTGGGGCGACGTCCTCACCCAGGACTCCGTCGGCCGCGACGACTCCTTCTTCGACCTGGGCGGCAACTCGCTGCGCGCCACCCGTCTGCTGGCCCGGGTCGACGAGGAGCTGGGCGTACGGCTGACCGCCAACGAGCTGTACGAGAACCCCACCGTCGCGGGGATGGCACAGGCCCTGGACCATCGGGCCCTGCCCGTGGCGGCCGGTTAGCCCGGGGCCGGAAAACAGCTCGGCCCGGAATTTCTCTTTCCGTTATCGCTTTCGGTGCCGGGGAGAATTCCTTGCAGGCGCCCCCCTCCTTTTATTCAAAGGAGGGGGGCGTCTTATTTTCTGTTCGGAGCCCGATCTCCGAACGTCATTGTCCGAGCCCCGGGGTGAAGTTAGGGTAATTCTTAATTCCGCTGCTCCCTCGGGGTTGGACGAAGGCTCTCACTCGGCAGCGATATGCAGGAAACGAATTCCTTCCTTCCGGTTGATACCGAACGAGAGACGAGGCGTACGAAATGGCCGGTCAGTGGTATGCAGGGCGGACACCGTCCCCCCGTCAGGACGCCGGATTCGACGGCGGGGAGCAGGCCGGGCAGCTGCGCGTCGGTATGGAGTCCCTGCACCGCACGGACCCCGAGCTCGCCGGTCTGCTGGACGCGGAGATACGCCACCAGGACTCGACGCTGGCGATGATCGCCTCGGCGAGTGTGGCCGACCCCTCGGTGCTCGCCGCCGGCGGAGCCGCACTGTCCAACGTGACCGCCGAGGGCTACCCCGGCGCCCGCTACCACCCCGGCGCCGCCCGGTTCGACGAGGTCGAACTGCTCGCCATCGAGCGGGCCAAGGACCTGTTCGGGGCCCAGTACGCGAACGTGCAGCCCCACTCCTGCTCCTCCGCCAACCTCGCGGTGCTCACCGCCCTCATCCCGCCGGGCGGCACGCTCCTCGGCCTGGACCTCGACGCCGGCGGCCACCTCACCCACGGTTCGCGGGCCTCGGTGACCGGACGGCACTTCAACGCCGTGCACTACGGCCTGGACCGCTCCGGCCGCATCGACTTCGCCCAGGTCGCCGAACTCGCACAGGAGCACCGGCCGAAGGTCCTGATCGCCGGGGCCAGCGCCTACCCCCGCACCGTCGACTTCGACCGGTTCCGGCTCATCGCCGACTCCGTCGGCGCCTACCTCCTCGCCGACATCTCCCACATCGCGGGTCTGGTGGTCACCGGAGAGCACCCCAGCCCCATCGACGCCGCACACATCACCACGACCAGCACCTACAAGCAGCTCGGCGGTCCCCGCGGGGGCCTCATCCTCAGCGGGAAGGATCACCGCACGCCGGGGCCGGACGGCCGCACGCCCCTGTTCCGGCTCATGCAGCGGGCGGTCTTCCCGCAGTCACAGGGCACACCGAGCCCGGCCACGATCGCCGCCAAGGCCCGCGCCTTCTCGCTCGCGGCGGGCCCGGAGTTCAAGGGCACCGCACGGCTGATCGTGTCGAACGCCGCGGCGCTGGCCGCCGAACTGTCCGCCCTCGGCTACCGCGTCCTGACCGGAGGCACCGACAACCACATGGTGCTGCTGGACATCATCGACCGCGGCCTGACCGGAGTCGTCGCCGAACGCGCCCTGGAGCAGTGCGCGATCCTCGCCAACCGCAACCGCATCCCCGGCGACACCAAGCCCCCGCTCGTCACCAGCGGCCTGCGCCTGGGCAGCAACATCCTCGCCCAGCGCGGGATGGGCCCCGAGCAGATGCGGGAGTGCGCCCGTCTGATGCACACCGTGCTGACCGCCACCACGCCCCTGAGCGACACCGAGTACGTGATCGATCCGGCCCGGGCCGCGAGCATCCGCGAGGACGTCGCGGAGCTGTGCGCCCGCTACCCGCTGAGCGTCGAAGCCGGATTCAACACCCCCGCAGAGCTGATCGGAGCCGGACAGTGAACCACGCCCTCAAGGACACGGGCCCGGCCAAGTCGCCGGTCCTCCTGCCCGCGGACCGACCGCGGCGCCCGGGCACGCCGCCCCGGTGCACGGCCGTGGAGAGCACCGGCCTCGGCGCCCACACCCCCGTCAGCGGACTCGACCGGCAGTCGGCGCAGGCCGCCGCCTTCGCCGCGCTGCTCCACCGCTACACCGGCCAGGAGGACATCGGGTACGACCGCACCGACGCCTCGGGCACCGCCCACGCCCAGCTCCGGGTCACCGGCACGACGACGTTGCGCGAACTCGCCGACGGCACCGCCCTCGGCCCGGCATCGGCGACACAACCGGCTCCCGTCGCCCTCACCTTCGGGGACCCGGCGGAGCCCGCCGAGGGCCCGGCCCCCTACGAACTGAGGATCGTCGTCAGCGACGACCTCGCCGCCCTCCACTACGACACCGCCCTCTTCGACGCCGCGACCGCGCGCCGCATCCTCGCCCACTACCGCACCCTCCTGGAGGACGCGCTGAGCCGGCCCGACGAGCCGGTCACCCGGCTGCGCCTGCTCACCGACGCGGAGCTGCGGCGCATGCTGGTCGACTGGAACCGGACCGAGACCGACCTGGTGGACGGCACGTGTCTCCACGAGGCGTTCGAGGCCCACGCCGCGCGCCGGCCGGACGCGACGGCGGCGGTGTACGAAGACGCCCGGTTCACCTACGGCGACATCAACGCCGCGGCCAACCGCCTCGCCCACCACCTGCGTTCCCTGGGCGTCGCACCGGACACCCGCGTCGGACTGTGCCTCGAACGCTCACCCGAACTGCTCATCGCGATGCTCGGCATCCTCAAGGCCGGCGGCGCCTACGTCCCCCTCGACCCCGACTACCCCACCCAGCGGATCGCCGGCATGGTCAACGGCACCACCTGCGCCGTCAACGTCAGCCGCCGCGAGCTCGCCCCGCGCCTGCCGGCCTGCGGCGACACCCCGCTGGTCCTGCTCGGCCCCGGCGGCACCGACCTGTCCGCGGAACCCGACCACGACCCGGCCCCCCTCGCCACCCCCGACCACCTCTGCTACGTCATCCACACCTCCGGATCCACCGGCGCGCCCAAGCCGATCGCACTCCACCACCGCGGCGTGACCAACAACCTCGCCGACCTCAACTCCCGCTTCACGGCCGGCCCCGACGACTCGGTGCTGTCCCTGTCGTCCCCCAGCTTCGACATGTCCGTCTACGAGTACCTCGGCATCACCGCCGCCGGCGGCACCGTCGTCATCCCCTCCCCGGCGCGCGGCAAGGACCCGGCGCACTGGGCCGAACTCCTCACCGAGTACGGCATCACCGTCTGGAACTCCGCCCCCGCCCTGCTGGACCTGCTGGTCGACCACCTGGAGCAGAGCGGCGCCGAGCCGCTGCACCGGCTGCGCGCGGCGATGCTGGGCGGCGACTGGATCCCCGTACCCCTGCCGGGCCGTTGCCGCGTGGTCGCCCCCGCGATGCGCCTGTTCACCCTGGGCGGCGCCACCGAGGCCTCCATCCACTCCACGATCTACGAAGTGGAGGAGGCCGACCCGGCCTGGGCGAGCATCCCCTACGGCCGCCCGATGGCGAACCAGCGCACCTACATCCTCGACGATGCCTTCCAGCCCGTGCCGCCCGGCGTCGCCGGCGAGCTGTACCTGGCCGGCACCGGGGTCGCCCGCGGATACCTCGACCAGCCCGAGCGCACCGCCGAGCGGTTCATCGAGTGGACACACGGCGAGGTGAGCGACCGCGTCTACCGCACCGGGGACATGGCCCGCTTCGGCGCCGACGGCCTGATCGAACTCCTGGGCCGCAAGGACTTCCAGGTCAAACTCAACGGGCTGCGCGTCGAACTCGGCGAGATCGAGGCGGTCCTGCGCTCGCACCCCGCGGTGCAGCAGAGCGCCGTGGTGGCCCACCGCAACCAGCTCGTCGCCTACGTCGTCGCGGCGGACGGCGAGAGCACCGACCTCGACGCGCTGCACCGGCTCGCCGCGGACCGGCTCCCGCAGTACATGGTCCCCAAGGTGATCGTGCCCCTCGACCGGCTGCCCCTGACCCCCAACGGCAAGGTCGACCGCAAGTCCCTCCCGGAACCCGACCTCGGCGAAGCCGCCTACCGCGCACCGGGCACCGACCAGGAGAAGATCCTCGCCGGTGTCTACGCCGACGTGCTGCGCGTCGAACGCGTCGGCCTCGACGACGACTTCGTCGCCCTGGGCGGCGACAGCGTCCGCGCCATCCAGGCCGTCACGCGGGCCAGGACCCACGGCCTGGCGATCACCCCCCGCCAGATCCTGCAACTGCGTACCGTCGCCCTCCTCGCCGAGGCCGCCACCGACACGGCGGACGCCGAGGAGGACACCTCCGCGCCCCTGCTGAGCCTCGGCGCGCAGGACCTCGAGACCCTGCGGCAGCGCTATCCGCGGCTGAGGGACGTATGGCCGCTGACTCCCATGCAGTCCGGCATGCTCTTCGAGTCGATGCTGGCCGACACCGGCGCCGACACGTACCACATGCAGACCGTCTACCACCTGAGCGGTCCGCTCGACGCGGACCGGATGCGGGCCGTGGGCCAGAGCCTCCTCGACCGCTACGCCAACCTCACGGTGGCCTTCGCCCCCGACGCGGCCGGCGACCTCGTCCAGATCGTCAACGACGGCGTCGAGCTGCCCTGGCGGGAGATCGACCTCAGCGACCTGACCGACGCCGACCAGGACGAGGCGTTCGCACGCTTCCTGGCCGAGGACCGGGCCGACCGCTTCGACCTGGCCTCCCCGCCCCTGCTGCGCCTGGCAGTGGTCAGGCGCGGCCCCCACAGCGCCGAGCTGGTCCTCACCGCCCACCACGTGCTGATCGACGGCTGGTCGGAACAGCTCATCGCCGAAGACCTGCTGCGGCTCTACGCGGCGGGCGACGACGCGAGCACGCTGCCCCCGGTCCGCGGTTACCAGGAATTCCTGGCCTGGCTCGCGCGGCAGGACAGGCAGGAGAGCGCCCGCGCCTGGGCCGAGGAACTCGCCGGCCTGGACGGGGCGACACTCGTGGCCCCCGCCGTCGGCCCCCGGGGGGCGGACACCGGCGTACAGGAGGTCGAGCTCACGCTCGCGGCACAGGAGGTGAGCACGCTCGCGCGGCGCGGCGCGGAGCTGGGCGTCACGGTGAACACCCTGGTCCAGGGCGCCTGGGCGATCCTGCTCTCCGCGCTGACCGGCCGCAGGGACGTGGTGTTCGGCGCCGCCGTCTCAGGGCGGCCCGGCACGCTCCCCGGCGTGGAGTCGATGGTCGGCCTCTTCATCAACACCCTGCCGGTACGGGCCCGGTGCGAGCCGGACAGCACCTTCGCCGACTTCCTCACCGGCCTCCAGAACCGGCAGACCGAGCTCCTCGACCACCACCACCACAGCCTGACCGAGATCCACCAGGCCGCCGGGGTGGACGCCCTCTTCGACACCATCGTGGCCTTCCAGTCCTATCCGTCGGACCCGGCCCGCACCGCCGAGGCGACGAGCGCGGCCGGCTTCGAGATCACCGGCCTGGACTCGCTGGGCGGTGCGAACTACCCGCTGGCGCTGATCGTCGAGGACGGCCGGCTGACCCTCCAGTACCAGTCACACCTCTACGACCAGGACACGGCGCGGAACATCGCCGACCGGTTCCGGTCCATCCTGAACCAACTGGCCGCCGACACCGGTGGACGCCGGATCGGCGCCACCGACCTGCTCCTGGACACCGAGCGCGCGCGACTGCTCGCCCCCGCGCGGCCCGCGGCCGACGACGCGGCCAAGGACACGCAGGACGCGCGGGAGCGGGAGACGGTGGCCGCCCTCTTCGAACGGCGCGCGGCCGCCGATCCCGGCGCGGACGCGGTGACCTTCGGGGCCACGACACTGACCTACGCGGAGCTGAACGCCCGCGCCAACCGCCTGGCCCACGGCCTGATCCGCCGCGGAGCGGGCCCGGAGACCGTGGTCGCGCTGGCCCTGCCGCACTCGGCGGAACTGGCGGTCGCGCTCCTCGCCACCTTGAAGGCGGGTGCCGGCTACGCACTCCTGAGCCCCGGGCAGACTCCGGCGCAACGGGAGACGGTCCTCGCGCAGGCGAGCCCCGAACTGATCCTCGTCTCCTCCGAGACGGCACCGGAGTCCGCCGCGACCGGCATTCCGCTCGTCCACCTCGACGACCCGGAGTGCACCCGGGGCCCGGACACCGACCCGGCCGACGCCGACCGGCGCGCCCCCGTGCTGCGGCAGAACCTGGCCTGTGTGCGCTACACGCCCAGGGCCGCAGGCGGCATGGCGCTCAGTCAAAAGGCCCTGGCCGAAGGCGTACGACGCTTCGCCGCCACCGCCGGCATCGCACCCGGGGCAGCGGTGCTCCTGACCTCACCGCACACCGACACGGCGGCCTTCGAGCTCCTGGCCTGCGTGTGCGCGGGCGCGGGCGTCGAGCTCGCCGAGGACCTCACGGCCCTCGGCACCCAGGGCTGGCACGGCGATGTGATCAGTACGGCCGCTCCGCTCCTGGCCGCGCTGCTCAACAGGTCCACGGCCGCGATCCACGCCCGAACAGTGGTCTTCACCGGGGACGTGCTGCTTGGATCGTTCGTACAGCGGGTCCGGGACGCGATCCCGGGCGTGCGGGTGGTCAACGCCTACGGGCCGACCGAGACCATCCGCGCCTATGTGCTCAGTCCCGCACTCCAACCGCTGCCGCCCGGCGTCACCGGCGAGCTGTACCTCGCCGGCGAGGTCGCACGCGGCTTCGAGGGCCAGTCCGCACTGACCTCCCAGCGCTTCGTCGCCGACCCCTTCGGTGAGCCCGGTTCGCGGATGTACCGCACCGGCGACCTGGCCCGGTGGAACGCGCAGGGCGCCCTGGAGTACATGGGCTCGGGCGGTGTCGAGGTCCGCGTCAGGGGCCACCGCTTCCGCACCGAGGACGTGGAGGCCGCCCTTTCCGCGCATCCGTCGGTGTCGCAGGCGGCGGTGGTGCCCGCGGCCGGTGACGACGAGCAGCTCGTGGGCCATGTCGTCGCACTGCGGGGCCGTTCGGTCGACACCGGGGAGCTGCGCGAGTTCCTCGCCCGGAGCCTGCCGGACCACATGGTCCCGGCCTCCTTCGTACTCCTTGAGGAGATGCCTTCGGCGGCCGACGGCAGCGTGGACCGCCAGGCGCTTCCCGCACCGGGAGCCGAGGCGGCGGGCCCGCGAGCCGGCCGCACCCCGCAGGAAGAGGCGCTGTGCGCGCTGTTCGCCGAGGTGCTCGGCGTCGAGCGGGTCGGCATCGACGACAACTTCTTCGCCCTCGGCCTCAACTCGCTGAAGGCAACCCGGCTGATCGGCCGGATGCGCAGGACCCTCGGGATCGAGGCATCGATCCGGACGATTTTCCAGTATTCGACGATTGCGGAGCTTTCGGGTCAAGTCCAGGCCACAGGAACCACCAAGAGCCGGCCCCGTCTACGCAAGATGACCAAGGAGTAGACCCAAAGTGATCCCCTTGTCCTATGCCCAGCGCCGCCTGTGGTTCCTCGACCGCTTCGAGGGGTCCTCGGCGACCTACAACGTGCCCCTGGCCCTGCACCTGAGGGGTGACCTGGACACGAACGCGCTCGCGACGGCGGTCCGGGACGTGGTCGCCAGGCACGAGGTCCTGCGCACTGTCCTCTTCGAGGAGGCGGGCGTCGCCTACCAGCGGGTCCTGCCCGTCGAGGAAGCAGTACTCGACGTACCGGTCGTGCCGGTGTCACCGGACGAGGTGGACCACACCATCAGGGAAACGATCTCCTACGCGTTCGACCTGTACGCGGAGATCCCGGTCAGGGCGTGCGTCCTGCGGCACGCCCCCGACGCGCACGTGCTGGTCCTGCTGTTCCACCACATCGCGGCGGACGGGGAGTCGGCGGTTCCGCTGCTGCGCGACCTGTCGACGGCCTACACCGCCCGCCGCGCGGGCCACGCGCCCGGCTGGGAGGAACTGCAGGTCCAGTACGCGGACTACACGCTGTGGCAGCGTGACCTGCTCGGCGACGAGAAGGACCACGAGTCCCTCCTGTACGGTCAGCTCGCCTACTGGCGCGAGCAGCTGGCCGGCATGGACCAGCCGCTGAACCTGCCGCTGGACCGCCCCCGCCCCGCGGTGGCCTCGCACGACGGCGGCCACGTGGAGTTCCACATCGAACCCGAGCTGCGGGCCGCCGTGGAGAAGCTGGCCGAGGAGCGCGGGCTGAGCGTCTCCATGGTGCTGCAGTCGGTGCTCGCCGTGCTGCTGCACCACCTGGGCGGCGGCGACGACATCCCGATCGGCTCCCCGATCGCGGGCCGCACCGACGACGCCCTGGACGACCTGATCGGCTTCTTCGTCAACACCTGGGTGCTGCGCGTCGAGCTGCCCGGCAACCCCACCTTCGAGGACGTCCTCGACCAGGTGAAGGACAAGGCCCTGGGCGCCTACGACAACCAGGACGCCCCCTTCGAGATGCTCGTCGACCAGCTCAGCCCGGAGCGGTCCACCTCTTACAACCCGCTCTTCCAGGTCTTCTTCGCCTGGCAGAACATCACCCGCGCCGAGGTCGACCTGCCGGGCCTCGAGACCCGGCTCGACTTCGAGCAGCTCGGCACGGAGACGGCCAAGTTCGACCTCGAGTTCAACATCGCCCCCACTGAGAACGGCGGGGCCCGCGGCACCATCGAGTACGCCACCGACGTCTTCGACCACGCCACGGCCGACTCCATCGGAGCCCGGTTCGTGCGGGTCCTGCGGGCCCTGCTGGCCGATCCGGCGGCGCCCGTCGGACGCGTCGACCCGCTCGAACCGGCCGAGCACCAGAGCCTGGCCGAGATCAACGCCACCGGCACCCCCGTCCCCGACACGACCCTGCCCGTGTTGTTCGAGCGTCAGGCGGCGCTGAGTCCGGACGCGGTGGCCGTGGTCTGCGAGGACACGGAGTTGTCGTACGCACAGGTGAACGCGCGGGCGAACCGTCTGGCGCGGGAGCTGGTGGCGCGTGGTGCGGGTGTGGGGTCGGTGGTGGCGTTGGCGCTGCCGCGGACCGC